>NZ_CP065425.1:4001152-4309805 GCF_016772275.1 Heyndrickxia vini
CCATTTAAATCAATAATAGCTAAATCTGTCTTTAAACCCGTTTCTTGCATATCGCCTTGTAAAAATTTCGGGATAGCTTCCTGCAAATATACACCTGTATTGAGGGATCCTATATTTTGAAACCTAGAATAAGAAATACTATTTTCAACTGGGATAGATTTCTTGTCAAGTCGTTGTAACAACATTTCAGGAAATGCTCTTATTGTTGATTGATCACTTTTAAATCCCGGTGTATTAGAATTTGCCATATTGTTTGTCAACAAGTCCGTTTTTCGCTGTTGAGTAATCATTCCTGATGCTGCTGTATAAAAGCCTCTTAACATTATCTACACCCGCCAATATTATATTTGAAGTCGTAATGACTATTAAAATCTTCTGCTTGCAATTTTATCCATATTCTCAAGCATAATTCCCGTACCAATAGCAACCGAGTCCATTGGCTCCTCAGCCACTAATACAGGGACTTTTAACTCTTCCGCTAGTAATTGATCTATTCCGTGTAAAAGAGCGCCACCGCCTGTTAAAATCACTCCACGGTCAATGATATCAGCAGATAACTCTGGAGGAGTTTTCTCTAACACATTTTTAGCCGCTTGCACGATTACAGAAACCGATTCTCTCAGCGCTGATTCAACTTCTTTTGAGTTTACAGAAATAGTTCGTGGGAGACCTGTAACCATATCACGACCGCGAATTTCCATTTCCTCATTTCTAGAACCAGGGAATACTGTACCTATATTAATTTTAATATTTTCTGCCGTACGTTCTCCAATTAGTAGCTTGTATTCCTTTTTAATGTATTGAAGGATTTCGGTATCAAATTTATCTCCAGCCATTTTAATTGATGCGGAAGTAACAATATCACCCATAGAAAGAACAGCAACATCCGTTGTTCCACCACCAATGTCGACTACCATATTCCCACTTGGCTGAAAAATATCCATTCCAGCTCCAATCGCGGCAACCTTTGGCTCTTCTTCTAAGTAAACCTTTTTTCCACCGCTTTTTTCAGCTGCTTCCCTAATAGCTTTTTGTTCCACACTTGTAATGTTAGTAGGACAGCAAATTAAGATCCGCGGCTTTGATAAGAATCCCTTTACATTTAATTTATTGATAAAATGTCTAAGCATCGTTTCAGTCACATCAAAGTCAGCAATAACCCCATCTTTCAAAGGTCGAATTGCCACTATGTTTCCCGGAGTTCGTCCAACCATGCGACGAGCTTCTTCACCAACCGCCAATACTTTATTCACATTTTTATCAATAGCAACGACAGATGGCTCGTTTAGAACGATCCCCTGTCCTTTTACATGTATTAATACATTCGCTGTTCCTAAGTCGATTCCAATATCCTTTGCAAACATTTAATTTATACTCCTTCCATCTTAAATCGTGCATTTAAAGGGTTATCTATGTAAAGTTTTTTGTCCAAATGTTTTTATTTCCCTAATTTAATATTCTAGCATATTTTTGTCGATTTTAGGAATGAATTGTCACAAAATATTTTTAAAAATATGGAAAAAATATATGAAACTTTTCTTATAGACAGAAAAGCGGAAGCGCCTTGCTCAGCCCCGACAAGCAAATAACCTTCGACAAATGAAGTTTGCCTTTTAACTTCAATGGTCGAAGGTTATTTGACCTCGAGGGGCTAGGTGCTGCAGCTGGACATCATTTTTAAAAAGTTAAAGAAGCAATCTTATTTAGATTGCTCCACATTCCCCTAATTACTTTGAAATTCTTCTTTTTTATATTTTTGTTTAGTTGCTTCACCACCACGAAGATGGCGTATTGATTTATGATAATCTAATATTTCCTTTACTTCATTGGCAAGTTCCGGATTTATTTCTGGTAATCGTTCTGTAAGGTCTTTGTGGACAGTACTTTTGGACACGCCAAACTCCTTCGCTATTACGCGAACTGTTTTTCTCGTCTCCACGATATACTTTCCAATCTTGATAGTTCTCTCTTTGATGTAATCGTGCACACCACTCGCCCTCCCCAAATTGGATGTGAGAAGTGTGAAATGAGACTCGTTTATTATCGACTGAAAATATTGTATTCCTCATATGATACTTAAACCTCTTCTCTCATATGTGGCAGAAAGTGGTTCAAACACCTTCTATGGGTACTGAGACTAATCAAATATATAACTAAATCTATAGGATCTATGTTTAACGATTCCTCACCTCAAACACTCTCTTTGTTTTTGTCAAGTTTGTAACATTTTATTAGCTTGGGTTAAAATATATGCACAAAAACCATAATAAGGACAAGGTTTATTGCTAAAATTTCAGATAAATAAAAATGCATTCATTCACACGACAAAATCTTTAAGATATTACTTCAAAAACAAATGAAAAAGGACAGAATCTATTAAATTCTGCCCTTTTTATCATTATCCTTGTGTATCTTCTTGATCAGTGCCTTTTGAGTTGTCTTCTTTATTATCCTGTTGTTTTGATTCATCACTTGTATCATTTGATGTATCATTTGATTTTTCGTTATTTTGATCAACTGTTTGTTCTTTTATAACTTCTTTAATCGAAGATGCTGGTTTATCAAAATAAGAAACAGGATTCACAGCTATATTGTCTTTTCTAATTTCAAAGTGAAGATGTGTTTTAGCTTTTTCGCTTAATTGACTCGTACTTGCAGTAGCAATAACTTGTCCTTGCTTTACCTTATCTCCAACACTTACTTTATAATCTTTAATGGATTGATATTGTGTAACGACACCATCTTCATGTTGGATTTCAATAACGTTTCCAAGTACAGAATCATCTTCCACTTTTGAAACAGTACCACTTAATGCGGCAACAACCTCAAAGTCTTTTGCATCCTTCATCGTAATATCAATTCCACGATTAGGTTGATACGTTGTACCATAAACAATCATTGCAGCCTCTTGCTTGTCTTCAGAAGCTTTTTCGTCATAGAATTCTTTGTCAATTTGGGCCTGTTCAGTATTTTTGACTGGCCATTTAAAGTTTTCTACAGACTTGCCTACTTCAACCGCAGGATTTTTGTAGCCATTTTTGCCTTGTTTATCCCCTTGCATACCAAATTCATTTTTTGCTGTTTGATTACCTGATGATTGGTACCAAAAGATTGCTGAAATAATTAATGCAGCACTTGCTAGATAAATAGCAGGATAAACCCAACGTTTTTTAAAGAAGCTTTTTTTACCCTTTTTTTGAGAAGTTAGTTTCTTTTCTTCCTCTCTCATTTTCATCACCTCAGCAACCATTTTGAACACAAATGCGAAAATATATACATTTTTATGAAAATTTTTTAATAAATAAAAAAATAGCCTGTAAAATACAAGCTATTTGGGCTTTACATTATTTTTTTGCTGTTACTTTATCTAGAAATTGCTTTGATTCGGCGATCTTTATCCCTTTGTAATAATGCTGTACAATTTCCTTATAATTTTTTCCACTTCGAGCCATACCGTTTGCTCCATATTGGCTCATCCCTACCCCATGACCAAAACCTCTTGTTGTCACGATAATAGTATTTCCTTTTCTGACTAAATTAAAGTCGGAGGAACGAAGACCTAATTTTTCACGTACTTCTCTGCCAGTAAATTTTTTTCCTCCGATTATTATCGTCCCAATTCTTTTACCTTCGGTTAATGTAGGGTTCGTACTCACTTCTTGACCGTCTTTTAAGGTCACCCCTAGTTTCTCCTCAACAACGTTAACCGCTAATTCTAGTTTGTCTTGATATCCGGGCGTTTTTTTATCCCATGGGCTCTCCACACTTTTTAAATATGGAATTGCGTTTGCCCAGTAATCCTCTGAATTCTCTGTATATCCATTGCTCGTTGAAAAAAATGAGGCAAAGATTGGCTTTCCATCGTAAGTTAGTATTTTTCCTTCGGTTGCTTTTACTGCTTTTGTGATTTTATTCATATTTTTTTGGTACTTTTTACCCCAATTTTTTTTCAATTCCTTTTTATTTTGAAATACCTGATCATTTACCGTATCCGTTACATTTGCACCTTTAGGAACACCTTTATTCCCACTTAATAAATGTCTAACAATATATGTTCGTGCTGCCAATGCCTGTGCCTTGAGTGCTTCCTCTTCAAAGGTTGCAGGCATTTCTGAAGCAACTACTCCTACTACATACTCTTCAAGTGGTACTTGTTCAACCTTTTGACTAGTATTTCTGAAAACAGCAATATCAATAGATGATTGTAATGTACTTGTATTCTTTTCTTTCATATTTTCATCAAGCTTTCCACTTGCCTTATCTTTTGAAAAAGGCAATACAAGGAGCGATGGAATGGCGAATGATACGGCGAGAATTAGGATACTAACAAGGACGATTGGCTTAATATGTTTCATGCTTGATGCCTCCATATTTGTGATTTATTATTTTCCTCCTTTCATACATATGGGATGGGACAAGCTTTTATGACTAGAAAAGCGCAAGGCGCCTTGTCGGGGTTATGCGCTTGGACATAAGAAAAAGGCAGAAATGAATTTGCAATTAACAAATTCATTTCTGCCTTTTACCAATTTCGACTCGCTCCACCGCCACCAGAAGAGCCTCCACCGCCACCACGATTTCCGCCGTTCCCTCCTCCGCCATTTCTCATAATAGAGGAAAGGAGATTGATCAACACATATGTTAATGCACCACCAAAAAATTTCATATCAATAATAATTAATATGATGATTCCAATGGCTATTAATAGCACTTTCCAAGTAGAAAAAGAGGTTTCTTGTTCGTAAGGTTGTGCCTTTGCAACATCCTCTATGTTATATTCATTTGCCACTTCATTTAAAAGCTGTTTATACGTATTCACAATAGCTGCATCGGCTTTATTATCTTTTAAATATGGAAGCGCATATCGATCAAGAATTCTGCCTACCTTACCATCAGGTAGTGCACCCTCTAGCCCGTATCCAACCTCTATCCGGATCTTCCTTTCACTTTTCTTATCACCCATAACTACGAGTAACAACACTCCGTTGTTTAATTCTTTGTTACCTAGTTTAAACTTTCTAAAAGCAGTATTTGCATAGGATTCGATATCTTGGCCGTTAAGGGTTGGAACGGTTAATACGGCAACTTGAGCTTTTGTTTGATCATCTATCTGTCTTCCGAGATGAATTAACTCTGATTTTTCATCTTGCGTTAAAACATTTGCGGTATCTTGTACATAAATATCTCCGGTTGGATTAGGTATTTCCGCACTGGCGATTCTTCCTAACAAACTTATTGCTAATACAGCAACAATACATATGCTAAGAAGCGTCTTTTTGATCATTGACCATTCCCCTCAAAATCAACTTTAGGAGCTTCCTCAGCCCCATTCTGAGCTTTAAAGTATTGCTTTTGGTCAAACCCAAACATACCTGCCATCATCGCTCCTGGGAATCGTTTGACCTTTTTATTGTACACGGCAACTTCATCATTATAATCCTTTCGAGCAACAGCTATTCGGTTTTCAGTTCCAGCAAGCTCATCCATTAGTTGCTGAAAGTTTTGGTTTGCTTTTAAATCAGGATATTTTTCAACTACTACAAGAAGCCGGCTTAATGCGCCTGAAAGGTTATCATTGGCTGCTGCTTGGTCTTCAGGTGTTTTAGCTCCTGCGAGCTTAGCACGAGCATCAGAGACATCTTTAATAACTTCCTTTTCATGTGAGGCATAACCTTTTACTGTGTTTACTAGGTTAGGGATTAAATCAACTCTTCTTTGGAGTTGTGTGTCAATATTTGAATACTTTTGATTAACATTCTCTTCTGCAGAAACAAAACCATTATAGCTAGAAATAGCTGCTATAACACAAATGGCTATAACAACGACGATACCAATTAAGATCATACTTCCCTTTTTCATCTTCTCACTCCTTTTATATGTATACCGATTTAGGATAAAAAAAGTTTCTATCATTTAAAGCATTAATCAAATGTCCGTTGATTATAACACTGAACTTTAACAAAGCCTAAAAAATAAAAAACCCAAACATAAATTTGGGTTTTTTCCTGTGATTAAAGTTGCTCAGAAATAAATTCTTTTCGCTCTGTGGTAACTTCGACCTCATCATTGACTCTTTCAATATCTGCGCCTAATGATGCTAATTTTTGATGAAAATTTAGATAACCTCTATCTAAATGTTTTAATTCAGTTACTCTTGTATAACCCTCTGCTCTTAATCCAGCAATAATTAAGGCAGCTGCTGCACGAAGATCCGTTGCAGATACTTCTGCTCCTTGAAGCTGACAAGGTCCATTAATAATAACAGATCGACCTTCAATTTTTATATCCGAATTCATTCGACGGAATTCTTCAACATGCATAAATCTATTTTCAAAAACCGTTTCTGTTATCATACCTGTACCTTCTGCGACAACTAATAAAGACATCATTTGTGATTGCATATCAGTCGGGAACCCAGGGTGTGGCATAGTTTTAATATCAACTGCTTTAAGTTTTTCAGGACCAATTACACGAAGGCCTTGTTCTTCTTCAATGATTGTTACGCCCATTTCTTCAAGCTTAGCAATCAGCGATGTTAAATGTTCAGGAACAGCTCCTTTTACCAGTACATTGCCACCAGTAATAGCAGCGGCAATCATAAATGAACCTGCTTCTATTCTGTCTGGAATGATTGTGTGGTCGGCTGCGTATAGACGTTCTACACCTTCAATACGAATTGTACCTGTTCCTGCACCTTTTACAGATGCTCCCATTTTATTTAAGTAATTAGCTAAATCTACGATTTCTGGTTCCTTCGCACAGTTTTCAATTGTTGATGTTCCTTCTGCCAAAGTTGCAGCCATCATAATATTTTGCGTTGCGCCAACACTTGGGAAATCTAAATAGATCTTTGCGCCTTTTAAGCGGCCCTCTGTTTCGGCTTCGATAAAGCCATTCCCGACTTTTACTTTTGCTCCCATTGCTTCAAAGCCTTTTAAATGTAAGTCGATTGGTCTTGAGCCTATCGCACAACCACCAGGTAATGCAACACGTGCTTTTCCCATTCTTGCTAAAAGTGGTCCCATAACAAGGACAGAAGCACGCATTTTTCTTACATATTCAAATGGAGCTTCAATTAATAACTCTCTTGATGCATCTACAGATATTTTATTTTCTTGAAACGTTACATCAGCATTTAAATATCGTAACACTTCACCAATTGTATATACATCGGAGAGTGATGGTACATCACGAATAATACTTCTTCCTTCACTAGCTAACAATGATGCAGCGATAACAGGCAGTACAGCATTTTTTGCACCTTCAACTTGAACCGTACCGTTTAGCCGTTTTCCGCCGCGGACGATGATTTTTTCCAAAAGTATTCCCCTCCGCGTCCATTTTCTCTATATTAATATTCAATCGTTATGATAGGTGTGCCAATTACAAAGCTCGTATTGGCGCCCATTCCAGTTTTTCGTAAGCCAATTTGCAAATTCATTCGATTATCTTTTGTTGGGATTGATTGCATAATCTTTGGTGAATATGCAGAAATAGAAATAAAATCTTTTTCTTTTAATGCCTCTTTTTCATCCGCATGTAAGCTTGTCAATATTTGACTTACTTCAGACAATAAAACCTTATCCATTTTATCACTGAATTCGCCTTTGATACAAGAGAAAATCACTGGTTTCTTACTGTAAAGAGCATCCAATTTCACACCTATTGATTTATTCACATTGAGTGCAATTTGGCTATTCCAATGAGTACCTTTTACCTCATATATTAAATACGAAGTATATTGGTTATTTGTAGGGGTCGACAAAAGTTTTATTGATTCGACAATATTTTTTTTTCTTGAGAAACCTTCAGCTTGCCACTGCCCTTTTTCTTCCCTCACATCCCACTCCAAGTGAGGAAATTGCTCTTTTAATAAGTCCACCTGATTTAACCAATCACTTTTTGAAGAAACATTTATTGATTCTCTTGTATATAGAGACCATTCAGCAATTTTTCCATGTTGATGTTCTATTCCATTGATTAAAGTATCTAAATCAGTAGTAAAATTTGCTAATACCGTTCTATTCCCAATAGTTGCACATAACAAACTAAAAAAAATGGTTATCGTTAACAGATATAATATGTTTTTTTTCATTTGGATTCCCCTCTCCTTAGTTAAAGTCTTTACCAGTACGGAAGACTACATACTTAGGAAAAGTCGTCATCTTTTGACAATCGAAATGAAAATATAAAAATTTATCTGCCCTTTTATTTAGACGTTTTAAACTGAAGAAAGTAACAAATTTCACATATAAAATAAATCATAATCAATATCTATTCAATTTGATACAGGAAAGATAGACCAATTATTACGAAATGATGACATTTTTTAAAATAAAAGAGGAATCTGTTTTGACCATAGCAGGTAATCTAAGAAGAAGTTACTTATTGCGGATCCAATTGCGATGGTAATAAAAACATAAAGTAATCTTGCTTGTATAACACGATTAGGTTTTAATAATTTTTCAAAGTTTAAAGCTCCAAGTGCCCAAAATGTTAAAACGATAAAAAACAAATGAGAGATTATGCTGAGCAAAGCTTGTTGACCAAATTCGGGAACCATTTGTATTTCTCCTTTCAAAAAATGTAATACATGATTTAAAAACACCTTCTGATGAATAGATCAGAAGGTGTTATAAGCATATTTTAGAAACGGTGTTCGAAAACATTAATACGATTTACTGCTCGTCTTAATGCTAACTCTGCACGCACTCGATCTACTTCAGCTTGGTTTGATTGAATTCGACCTTCCGCACGAGACTTCGCTTCTTTTGCACGCTCTATGTCAATGCTTTCTGCCTTTTCAGCTGATTGAGCTAAAATGGTTACTTGCTCTGGACGTACTTCAAGAAAACCACCGCTTACTGCTACAAGCTCAGTGTTATTGCCGTTTTTTAGTCGTACAGCACCAATTTGTAGTGGTGCTACCATTGGAATATGTCCCGGCAAAATACCCAACTCACCACTTTGGGCTTTTGTACTTACCATTTCAACATTTGAATCATACACTGGGCCGTCTGGAGTGACAATACTGACTTTTAATGTCTTCATTTTGCGATCCTCCTGGTCCCTTATTATACCTCTACGCCCATCTCTTTAGCTTGTTTGATAACATCTTCGATTGAACCAACAAGACGGAATGCATCTTCTGGAAGATGGTCATATTTTCCTTCTAATACCTCTTTAAATCCTTTTACAGTTTCTTTTACAGGTACATATGAACCTTTTTGTCCTGTAAATTGCTCTGCAACGTGGAAGTTTTGAGATAAGAAGAATTGAATACGACGAGCACGGGCCACGATTAACTTATCGTCGTCACTAAGTTCATCCATTCCTAAGATAGCAATAATATCCTGTAATTCACGATAGCGTTGCAATGTTTGTTGTACTTGACGTGCAACATTGTAGTGCTCTTCACCAACAATTTCAGGAGAAAGTGCACGAGATGTTGATGCAAGAGGATCCACTGCAGGGTAAATACCCATTTCTGAAAGTTTACGCTCTAAGTTTGTTGTTGCATCTAAGTGGGCAAACGTCGTTGCTGGAGCCGGATCTGTATAGTCATCGGCAGGAACGTAGATTGCTTGGATAGATGTAACAGAACCTACATTTGTAGATGTAATACGTTCTTGTAATTGACCCATTTCAGTAGCAAGTGTTGGTTGGTAACCAACGGCAGATGGCATACGACCTAAAAGGGCGGATACTTCAGAACCTGCTTGTGTGAAACGGAAAATATTATCGATGAATAGAAGCACGTCTTGACCTTGAACATCACGGAAATATTCAGCCATTGTTAAGCCCGTTAATGCAACACGCATACGTGCACCAGGTGGTTCATTCATTTGACCAAAAACCATCGCTGTTTTCTTAATAACTCCTGAATCAGTCATTTCCCAATATAGGTCATTTCCTTCACGTGTACGTTCACCTACACCGGCAAATACAGAAATACCGCCATGTTCTTGGGCAATATTATTAATAAGTTCTTGAATCAATACTGTTTTACCTACTCCGGCACCACCGAATAGACCAATCTTACCACCTTTAATGTATGGAGCAAGTAAGTCTACTACTTTAATTCCTGTTTCAAGA
Source organism: Heyndrickxia vini (assembly GCF_016772275.1). Taxonomy (NCBI): domain Bacteria; kingdom Bacillati; phylum Bacillota; class Bacilli; order Caryophanales; family Bacillaceae; genus Heyndrickxia; species Heyndrickxia vini. Next base: position 4,011,248 of record NZ_CP065425.1, read on the forward strand.
ATCTCAACTTCAGTTGAGAGTTGATCAAATGATGGTGCAGATCTGTGAATTGGGTCACGACGTACATCTGCAGGAATTTCATCATTTAAGTCGATTGTATTTCCTAATACGTTAAAGACACGACCTAGTGTTACGTCACCTACAGGAACAGAAATAGGTGCACCACTATCAATTACTTCCATACCACGTTGAACCCCATCAGTAGAGTCCATCGCAATTGTACGAACGGAATCATCACCTAAGTGAAGTGCAACTTCTAAAGTTAAATCAATATCAACTTCAGTCGCAGTTTGAGCTTTATATTGAATTTTTAACGAATTATAAATATCTGGAAGTTGACCGTTTTCAAACTTGACGTCAACAACCGGACCCATTACTTGAAGAACGCGTCCAGTGTTCATCATTTTCCCTCCTATCTTGCATTAAAGAAAGACTTAGGTAATCTTAATTTTCCCCTAAGCTCCTTGTATTCTATTGGTTTAACAAAACAATCTATTCGAGTGCTGCAGCTCCACCAACAATTTCAGTAATCTCCTGAGTAATTGCGGCTTGGCGTGCACGGTTATAAGAAAGTGTTAACGAATCGATCAGTTCTTTCGCGTTATCTGTTGCATTTTTCATCGCAGTCATTCTGGCTGCATGCTCACTTGCTTTACCATCTAATAACGCTCCATAAATAAGACTTTCAGCGTATTGAGGAAGCAATGTTTCTAAAATATCCTCTGCAGAAGGTTCAAATTCATAAGAAATAAGCTTATTTGATGAAGTAATATCTGTTAGCGGCAACAGTTTTTTCTCCGTTACTTCTTGACTGATTGCATTTACAAAATGGTTGTAGTACATGTAAAGTTCATCATACGTACCATCAGCAAACATACTTACTGTTTTATTCGTGATTTTCACAATATCCGCAAATGAAGGATGATCGGGAAGTCCAATAACATCTAATACGACATTCATATTACGATTTCTAAAATAATCTGTGCCGACGCGTCCAATCGCAACAATGACATATTCATCTTCTGAACGATGTCTTTCACGAATTTTATTATGAACTAATTTTAACACGCTGCTATTATATGCTCCTGCTAATCCACGGTCAGATGTAATGACTAAATAACAAGTTTTTTTAACAGGGCGTGTTTCAAGCATTGGATGACTAGCATCTTTACTTCCTAATGCGATGCTTGCAACAACCTCTTGAATCTTTTCCATATATGGAACGAAAGATTTTGCATTCATTTCTGCTCTATTTAACGCAGATGCAGAAACCATTTGCATCGCTTTTGTAATTTGACTTGTTTTTTTCGTCGAATTAATACGAGATTTTAAATCACGTAAGGATGCCACTATTTCTCACCACCCTTGTTTTTAAGTAGGCCGCACCCTTTAGGACAATTTCCAAAAGGGACCCGGGGCCTTCGTTATTACTTTTATTTGCAAAAAACATTATTCTGATTTAGAGAATGTTTTCTTAAATTCATTGATAGCTGAAGCCATATCCTCGTCAGCTGGAAGTCCACCAGTTGTACGAATTTGACCAAGAAGTTCAGCACGATTTGCATCTAACCAAGTGTAGAATTCTAATTCAAAACGAACAATATCCTGAACTGGGATATCATCTAAGAACCCTTTTGTTAAAGCATAAAGAATCATTACTTGCTTCTCAACTTTAATTGGTTTGTTCAAATCTTGCTTTAATACTTCGACTGTACGTTGTCCACGAGCTAATTTTGCTTGTGTTGTTTGATCAAGATCAGATCCGAATTGAGCAAATGATTCAAGCTCACGGAAAGAAGCAAGGTCAAGACGCAATGTACCAGATACCTTTTTCATTGCTTTAATTTGGGCTGATCCACCTACACGGGATACAGAAAGACCTGCATTGATCGCTGGTCGTACACCTGAGAAGAATAGGTCTGATTGTAAGAAAATCTGACCGTCTGTAATAGAAATTACGTTTGTTGGAATATAAGCAGAAATATCTCCCGCTTGCGTTTCAACGAATGGTAGAGCAGTGATCGAACCGCCGCCTAAATCATCGTTTAGCTTAGCAGCACGCTCCAATAAACGAGAATGTAAGTAGAATACATCCCCTGGATATGCTTCACGACCTGGAGGACGACGTAATAACAAGGAAAGCTCACGATATGCAGCAGCTTGTTTTGATAGATCATCATAGATGATTAAAACATGCTTACCATTGTACATAAATTCCTCTGCCATTGTTACACCTGTATAAGGTGCAAGGTATAATAATGGTGATGGTTGTGCTGCAGAAGCCGTAACAACGATTGTGTAATCTAATGCACCATGTTTACGAAGAGTTTCTACAGTACTTCTAACAGTTGATTCTTTTTGTCCGATTGCTACATAAATACAAATCATATCTTGGTCTTGCTGATTAATAATAGCATCGATTGCTACAGTTGTTTTACCAGTTTGACGGTCACCAATGATTAATTCACGTTGACCACGACCAATTGGTACAAGTGCATCGATTGCTTTAATCCCTGTTTGTAGTGGTTCATGTACAGATTTACGAGCCATTACACCAGGTGCTTTCTTTTCAATTGGGCGAGTTTTTGAAGTGTTGATAGGTCCTAAACCATCAACAGGCTGTCCTAGTGAATTGACTACACGTCCAATTAGCTCCTCACCTACAGGAACTTCCATGATTCTACCAGTACGGCGAACTTCATCGCCTTCACGAATATCAGTATATGGTCCTAGAATAATGATACCTACATTGTTTTCTTCTAAGTTCTGAGCAAGACCCATTACTCCGTTCGAAAACTCTACAAGTTCACCAGACATTGCATTGTCGAGACCATGAGCACGAGCAATACCGTCACCGATTGAAATAACAGTACCAACATCGCTAACCTTCATTTCAGACTGATAATTTTCAATTTGCTTTTTTATCAGCGCGCTGATTTCTTCAGCTTTAATGCTCATGAATTTCACCCCTCATGTTAAATTTAACTAATTAAATTGCGTTCTAGACGGTCTAGTTTGCCTCGTAGGCTACCGTCGAATATTTTATTTCCAATTCGAACCTTCACTCCACCGAGAAGATCCGTATCGATAACATTTTCAATATTTAATGAAACCCTGCCAACTTTTTTTGCAAAAACAGATGATATTGCTGCGCTTTCACTAGCATTTAACGCTCTAGTAGAATACACGATTGCTTCTGCTATTCCGCTATTCATGTTAGCAAGTTCGATAAATTCATCTGCAACACTTGTTATTTCATTCACACGATGGCGTTCAGTTAATACCATGAGTGTATTTATAACTACATTTGAAGCTGAATGAAAAATCTCTTTAATCATTTCAATTTTCTTTTCAGAAGAGAACTTTGGAGACGTTAAGAGATTAATTAATTCAGGATTATCTTTAATAGCTTTTTTTATGGCACGAAGTTCGTCTTGAACTTGTTCCAAAAGATTTTGTTCTTTGGCTAGCTCAAAAAGCGCGGTAGCATAGCGTTTTGCAACTGCATTGTTACTCATCGTTTTTCTCCTGCCTCTTGAATATAGTCATTAATTAGCTTCTCTTGATCAGCTACAGTTAATTCTTTTTCAATTACTTTAGAAGCAATTAGAACAGATAAAGACGCCACTTGTTCACGTAAAGCAGCAACTGCCAATTCTTTTTGTTGTTCGATTTCTACTTTTGCACTTTCTTTTAGACGATTCGCTTCAGTACGTGCTGTAGTAATGATTTCTTCACGTTGTAGATCGCCTTGTTTTTTCGCATTTTCAATTAACCCTTGTGCTTCTACACGTGCTTCTTTTAATAGTGCACGTTGTTCTTCTAATAGATTGCTTGCTTCAGCACGGCTTTTTTCCGCTGCTTCAATTTCGTTTGCAACATATTCTTCACGTTGCTTCATGATTCCCATTAGCGGGCCCCACGCAAACTTTTTAAGTAATGCCAACAATATAATAAACATGAGCAACTGGAAAATAATATCACCAGTGTTCAAAAATTTATGTCCACCTTCAGCTACTCCAAGTATAAAACTACTTGTTAACACGCTCTATTCACTCCCTTCAAGAGTCAATACCTGCCTCATGTATGAAATACAGCAGGTCTTAAATGAAAGTATCTTTTCTATCTATTTAATGGTATTTCACTTGTTACCCTTAAGCGAAATACATAGCCTTTTCCTACTATCTAGCTCCAGCGCGACGGCGCTTTTGCTTTTCGTAACATAAAGCAATGGCGAAGGTTCTATCAGATGATCTTCGCCATTTTGAATGCTAATACTATTTATTAACAACCATGAACGCGATTACCGCTGCGATAATCGGTAGGGCCTCTACTAACGCAACCCCGATAAACATAGTTGTTTGAAGCATACCACGTGCTTCTGGTTGACGAGCAATCCCCTCAACTGTACGAGATACAATAAGACCGTTACCAATACCTGCACCTAGTGCACCTAAACCGATAGCAATTGCTGCTGCGATTACACCCAAACTCATTATAAAGTTCCTCCTTTAAATGTATAAAAAAATTTTTTTATAAAAATAGTCTTTGTCCTATTTGGACGAAAAATTATATTAATGGTCATGACTCACTTTGTGTGCCATATAAACCATTGTTAACATAGTGAAAATAAATGCTTGAATTGATCCAACAAATACTGAGAATCCTTGCCATGCAAGTGTTGGAATGATTGCTCCAATCCAGCCACCAACACCAGATGCTGCAAGACTACCTGCTAAAAGCGATAGTAGAATTTCACCAGCATAGATGTTTCCGTAAAGACGGAGACCTAATGTTAATGTGTTTGAAAACTCCTCAATAATTTTGAATGGAACCATGAATGCAAATGGCTCTTTAAAGCCTTTTAAATATCCACCAAACCCTTTTTGTCTAACTCCATAGAAATGTGTTAATCCAACAATCATTACCGCTAGAGTTAATGAGACGGTAGGGTCAGCTGTTGGTGATTTCCACCACAAGTCTCCATTTATTACTACTGAAAATGGAAGACCTAACATATTGGAAACAAAGATGTACATAATAATTGTTATGCCCAGTACGTGAAAGGCACCACCTGTTTTCCAATCCATGTTACTCTTAATAATCCCTTTAACAAAGTCCATAACCCACTCAAAGAAGTTCTGCATACCTGTAGGTTTCATCGCTAATCTTCTAGTAGATACTAACGCAATAATAAAAACAATCAGTGAAGCAACAGTAATCATTAAAACGTTCGCCAGGTTAAAGGTAAGCCCCATAAATTCCCATAACGGCGCTCCGTGTTCCAATCAAATTCACCTCTCTTCCTGCTATTTATGTGTTTGTATAATATGATGAATAATAAAATCTATCATAATGACAACATAAGATGTCACTAATCCCAAAATAACACATAAGAAATTAAAATACTCAGGATACTTAGTAGCAATCATAACTGCTAGAACCGCGGCTACCATTCTTGTGACAGTACCAAAGGACCGAAAGCTTTTCCCAGTTTCCATAGCTTCGCCAAAGCGTTTCGTTCTTCTCACCATGAGCCAATGATTATATAAGCTAATTGTAGTACCAAGAATCAAACCTAAAAAGACAGATTGATATTGGGTAAATCCCCAACCTAAAACATAAAGGGATAAAAGATACAGCATATACTTGCGGTGCCTATTAAACATTAGTTGGAGTTCCGGCATGTCTTTTTTGATCTCTCCCGAAAAGAAATGTCGGACTGTATGAAGCAAGACTATTATTTACAAGTAATAGTCAAGGAGTAGTCCGATGAAAAAATTAGTGGTTCAGTATTAAAATGAGGATCTACTCAACTACAGCCAAGGATTTTCTATAACACTGGTTAAGATTTATGACTAACTACATTTTTGCGTACCTAGCATATTTCAATTCTCATAGATTGACCCTTGCATAAGATGAATGGACAAGAGGTTTTTCGATGTGAAAACACACTTGAAAACCCTATCATTCAACACCCTCTGTTAGCATACAATAGGGTATTATCAATGTCAATTGGTTTCTGTGAAAAACCGCACTATCTCAACCATTCACATATAAATTGTCACAAAATCATCAAATTTTATAAATAGTTTGTTTTTCGAAAATTTTATAAATTTTATAGTAAACTATTTATTATTTCTGTTTATTATTTTATAGGTTTTATTTAAAGCAAACCACAATTATTTTTTTCCATTATCATTTTGCAATAATTTTAGCGATTGTTCTTGGGTGTCCTCTTTTCCATTAGTCCGTGCAAAAGCGACCGCTACTACTTTGTTCATATATTCAGGCATAGTGAATGAGATTTGGTTTTCTTTTAAACCAGGCCCTACTTTCTTCTTTTCTTCCAAAAATCCTATAAATTTTAATGTGTCTTCTTCAAATAATGCGATACCAAATTCCTCTGCTCCCATAGGTAAATAAACTTCATAACGGAAAGTATTCGCAGAATCGCCAGGTACAATTGAAAAGCCCATCAACCTCGGAAAGGTCGGCTCCTTTTTGATAAATAAATAAGGAATTTCAATACTTTTGTCCTTTTCAATTAACGAAAGATAGCCTTCAATCATTTCATCACTTGAATGGAAACCTCTCTTAATAAAGGCGGTTATTGGCAGGGTTCTTTTCTCTCCAGGTTTTAACGAAAATGGTAGCGGAAGTTTCCAATCTATATTTTCATCATACTTTAAGATTTTAAAATGATAATATTTCTTCTGTTTACTTACATTGGTTATTGTAAGACGCTTTCGATTTTCATCGAACTGATTTGTAAGTTTTCCAAACGAGAGACTGCCTGGTGAAATTAATGTTTCGGTATGTATCGCTTGGTCAATATTAATTCTTCCCGCGCCTTGTTCATAAACTTTATACCGATTTCCTTTCTCATCATGAAGAACTGTTGCCGTGTTCATAATTGAAGATTTAATTTCATTCGGTCCCCACTCTGGATGAGCTTGTTTTATTAAAGCTGCTGCTCCCGCAATGTAAGGTGCAGACATACTTGTTCCTTGTAATTCAATATAACCTTTATTAGGAATTGTACTTTTAATTGCAACACCAGGGGCTGTAATATCAGGTTTAATTGACCAATTTACCGTTACGGGACCTCTTGAGCTAAAATCGGCTAGAAGATCTTTTTCCACTTTGTAAATGGTTGATGCCAGAATAGGGACTTTTTTGGGGATTAAACTTTTCCCATCAAGCATGGATATCGAAACTGCAGGAATCTTTGTTTCACTATTTATTTTCCCTACGAACGATCCTTTCGTATTATTAAAAATAATTACCCCAACCGCACCTGCATCTTCTGCATTTTTTACCTTTTTTGTAAACTCTATCTCTCCGCGTTTTATAAGTGCAATTTTTCCGGCAACATTTATCATATCTTTCTTTTTTCCGATTCCGACATATTCAACTGGATATGTATGGTTTAAGTTCCACTTTTCACTTCCTACAAATGGAAGTAGTTTGATTGGCTTGTCTAACTGAACTGCTGACAAATAAGGGACTTTCAACACAGGGGTAGACGCCCCTACCGAAATTGCTTTTAAAGATGTTCCCGGTGTTCCTACTGTCCAGAGATTTGGACCCGAATTACCATTAGAGGTAATTGCCACAACTCCTTTTTCTACAGCCTTATTTAAAGCTATGCTAATCGGTAAATCTGGACCATTAACATCAGAACCTAAGGAAAGATTAATGATATCAATTTTACTTTTAACTGTTCTTTCTATTGCAGCCAATATTTGCTCTGTAGTCCCACTGCCACCCGCCCCTAATGCACGATACGCGTAAATCTTTACATCAGGCGCAACACCTTTCATTCTTCCGTTTGCACCAATTATTCCAGCAACATGTGTCCCATGAATAGTTGGTTCTCCTTCGTGGATCTGTGTCTCCAGTGGATTATTATCCCCATCAACTAGATCGTAGCCACCACTATAATTGGACTTTAAATCCGGATGGGTGTAGTCAATCCCAGTGTCAATGACCCCTACTTTAATTCCCTTTCCCGTCAGACGGTTGCCTTTAGAATCATAATAATTTTGTGCCCTCTCTGCCCCGATTAAAGATAATGCAGACGGATATAGCTTTTCAACACTGTAGGATTGGTTATCATAGGTAGCTGAAATTTTGCGATACATTTGTGATAACTGGAGTAAGTCCTTTCTTGAACCGCCAACAGAAAACCCATTGAATGTTTCGGTAAAAAGGGCCCTAAGTTTGAGTGTAGGATACTTCTTTAGATAATTCTCTATTTCTACCTTGTTGGGAGTTCCCTTTGTTGAAAAAATCATAACTACTTTTTCGAAAGGGGAAGGTGATGGAAGTGATGGAAGTGATGGAATATTCCAAGCATTAGCTGAAATACCTGGCGGGAAAATCAAAAATAACACGAGTCCAATAAGTAATTGCTGCCGTTTCACTTGAGGAAACCCTCCTTATTTTTTTATTAGCTTCTCACGAATAGGTAGGGTTATGCGGCAAAAGGCAAAAAAACAAGACGGATTACTCCGCCTTGTTTAAAGTGGTTTAAATGGCTTCGGTTTTTCATTTATATTTTTAAAATGGTATTGAATAGCTTGTACAATGCGCTTACACGCCTGACCATCACCATACGGATTTGTTGCCTTTGCCATTTTATCGTAGGATTCTTTATTTGTTAATAATTCTGTACCAAGTTGATAAATCGTTTCCTCATCAACCCCTGCTAACTTAAGAGTACCCGCTTCGATTCCTTCTGGACGTTCAGTTGTATCGCGAAGCACAAGAACAGGAACACCAAGTGATGGTGCTTCTTCTTGCACACCTCCAGAATCAGTCAAAATGAGATGGGCATGACTGGCAAAGTTATGAAAATCAATGACGTCTAAAGGTTCTATAAGATGAATACGCGGATTCCCCCCTAGAACTTCATTGGCAATTTCACGAACAGCAGGATTTAAGTGAACAGGATAAACAACTTGAACATTTGGATGTTTATCAACCAATCTTAAGACTGCACGAAACATATTTCTCATTGGCTCCCCAAGATTTTCTCTGCGATGTGCAGTAAGCAGTATTAGTTTATCATCTCCGAGATCCGCCAGAATCTTATGTTCATACTCACTCTTAACAGTCGTTTTCAAGGCATCTATTGCCGTATTTCCGGTAATAAAGATACTTTCCTTATTTTTATTCTCAGCTAATAAATTGTTAGAAGCTTTCTCAGTTGGAGCAAAATGAAGATCAGCTAATATCCCTGTCAATTGGCGATTCATTTCTTCCGGATATGGCGAGTATTTGTTCCATGTTCGTAATCCAGCTTCCACATGACCGACAACAATTTTATTATAATATGCCGCTAAACTGGCGACAAAAGTTGTCGTCGTATCACCATGTACAAGGACAATATCTGGCTTAGCCTCTTTCATTACATGGTCAAGACCTTCTAAACCTCTAGTTGTAATGTCTATTAATGATTGGCGATCTTTCATCATATTTAAATCATAATGTGGTTGGATATGAAAAATATCTAGAACTTGGTCTAACATTTGTCGATGCTGAGCAGTAACCGTTACAATTGGCTCAATACTTTCCGGATACTTTTGCAATTCAAGAACTAACGGGGCCATTTTAATCGCTTCTGGCCTCGTTCCAAAAATAGTCATTACCTTTATCGGCCTTTTCATGTTCTCTCTCCCTCGAAATGCCTGCTTATTTTGTTCCGAATAAACGATCTCCCGCATCACCAAGACCAGGAACAATATATCCCTTTTCATTTAACTTTTCATCTAATCCAGCAATATATATATCAATATCCGGATGCTCTTCTTTCAGCGCCTCCACACCTTCCGGAGCAGCAATAAGGCACATAAATTTAATATTTTTAGCGCCGCGCTTTTTCAATGAATTAATCGCTTCAACAGCTGATCCACCTGTCGCTAACATCGGATCAACAACAATAAAGTCTCTCTCTTCAACATCATTCGGAAGTTTGGCGTAATATTCAACAGGTTTTAACGTTTTTGGATCTCGATATAGACCAATATGTCCTACTTTTGCTGCAGGAATTAGCTTCAACACACCATCGACCATACCAATTCCGGCACGAAGGATAGGAACGATTCCTATTTTTTTCCCTGATAAGATTTTAGATTTTGAAACACTGACAGGTGTTTCGATTTCAATTTCTTCTAAAGGCATATCGCGTGTAATTTCATACACCATAAGAGTAGCCACTTCATCAACTAATTCACGGAATTCTTTAGTACCAGTGTGTTTATCTCGTATGTACGTTAATTTATGTTGAATAAGCGGATGGTTCATTACATGAACATTTCCCATTTTTTTCGCTCCTTTTATATAAATATTTATTAAAACTACAAAAATCACCTATCTCATTCTACACGAAAAGGGAGTTCATTCTCAAGGTTAGACCTATTTGAATAAACTCCCTTTTTTATTTATTTTTCTGGGTATAATGGAAATCCATTAGTAAGTGCCGACACACGTGTCCGAGCTTCTTCTAATGTTTCTTCATTTTCGTGATTTTTCAATGTATTTCCAATAATTGATGCAATTTCGTCCATTTCTTCAAGTCCAAAGCCACGAGAAGTAACAGCAGCTGTACCAATCCGAATGCCGCTAGTTACAAATGGGCTTTCAGGATCAAATGGGATCGTATTTTTATTCACCGTGATACCGATATCATCAAGAACTTTTTCAGCAACTTTTCCAGTTAGACTTAATGAACGGAGATCGACCAATAATAAGTGATTATCCGTACCATTAGACACTAAACTTAGACCCTCTCTTTTTAAGGATTCACCTAGACGTTTGGCATTGTCGATGACCTTTTGGGAATATTCTTTAAAGCTGTCATCCAGTGCTTCCCCAAATGCGACTGCTTTAGCAGCAATTACATGCATTAATGGGCCGCCTTGGATTCCAGGAAAAATTGATTTATCAATTTTCTTCGCAAATTCTTCTTTACATAAGATCATTCCACCGCGTGGTCCACGTAAAGTTTTATGCGTAGTTGTTGTAACAAAATCAGCATATGGCACTGGGCTTGGATGTAATCCAGAGGCTACCAATCCAGCGATATGAGCCATATCTACCATCAAGTACGCTCCAACTTCATCTGCTATTTCACGAAATTTTTTGAAATCTATTACCCTTGGGTAGGCACTAGCACCTGCCACAATGAGCTTTGGTTTATGTTGACGAGCTTTATTTAATACATCTTCATAATCTATTGTGTGGCTATGTTCATCTACACCATATTCCACAAAGTTATACTGTACACCACTAAAGTTAACTGGACTACCATGCGTTAAATGGCCACCATGGGAAAGATTCATACCTAAAACGGTATCACCTGGCTCAAGAACCGTAAAATAAACAGCCATATTTGCCTGGGCACCTGAATGAGGTTGAACATTGGCGTGTTCTGCACCAAATATTTGCTTTGCACGTTCACGAGCAAGATTCTCAACTACATCAACATATTCACAGCCGCCATAGTACCTGCGACCAGGATATCCTTCTGCATATTTATTTGTTAAAACAGACCCTTGTGCTTCCATTACAGCTTCACTTACAAAGTTCTCAGAAGCAATCAATTCAATTTTCGTCTGTTGGCGTTTCAGTTCATCTTGAATCGCTTGATATACTTCTTTATCTTGTCCAACTATCTTACTCATTTATGTCCCCTCCTGCGTCAACAATTAGTCAAATACCTTCTTATTTTAACATAGTTTTCTTACAGGCAAGTCTAATACTTAACTTTTTTCTGATAATTAATTTCCTGTTTTCCGTTTGATGCTAATCCCAAGTATACGCACAAAAAAAGAATCCCGTTAATTAACAGGATTCTTTATTTTCATTTATTTGATTTTCATAAACAGCTCTAGCTCCGCCAATTAATTTTGGTCGAGTTTTTGCTAATGTAACATTTGCAGAACCCAGTGTGTGATTTTTTACTCTAATTGGAACGGCAACATGTTTTAAATGCATTCCAATAAATGTATTACCAATATCAATTCCTGCATCCGCTTTTATAAATTCTATAACAACTGGATCTTGAAGATGGCGATAAGCGTAAGTTGCCATGGCGCCACCGGCTTTTCTTACTGGTATGACGGAAACTTCCTCCCAATCACGCAAATTCATTAGTTTTCTTTCTATTACTAAACTTCTATTTAAATGTTCACAACATTGAAAGGCTAAATAAATCTCGTTCTTACGTGCAAAGGCCGTCAGTTCCTCAAATATAACGGTAGCGACTTCTTCACTTCCTGCTGTCCCAATTTTTTCACCAATTACTTCAGACGTAGAGCATCCAATCACTAAAATCTGCCCTTTTTTAAACGTTACTTGAGAAGAAAAATCATTTACTATTTCTTTCAACTGTTTTTTCCATAGTAATAGATCTGCAGTCAATCTTATCACCTAACTTATAGTATATAGAACGATTTTTACAAATTTTGATCCTCATAATTTGTTAATTTTTCAATTCGACGGGCATGTCTCCCACCTTCGAATTCAGTTGTTAACCATACTTTTGCAATTTCTAGCGCAAGTCCCGGACCAATGACTCTTTCACCCATCGCTAATATATTTGTGTCATTATGCTGACGCGTTGCTTTTGCACTAAATACATCATGGACTAGGGCACAACGAATTCCTTTTACCTTATTAGCGGCAATACTCATTCCAATTCCCGTACCACAAATAAGGATTCCGCGATCAAATTCACCATTTGCCACTTTTTGTGCAACAGGGAGAGCATAATCAGGGTAATCAACAGAACTTTCACAATCACAGCCAAAATCTTGATATTCGACTCCCATTTCTTCTAATAAGACTCGAATTTCTTCACGAATATGTACTCCACCATGATCAGATGCTAATGCTACTTTCATTCTTATACCCCCGTTTTCTTATTATTTCTTATTTTAACTATCTTTATTTTTACACAGAGTTAAAAATTTATAAAGCAAAGGATATAAAAAAGCGCGGGGCGCCTTGCTCATCGACGTAAAAGACTTACGGGACTTTGACTGAGATAAAGGAAACGCGGATGATGTAAGGCGAATCGATGTTGACTTATCGTAGGGAAAAGTCCTGAAGTTTTCTAGTCGAAAGGCGCTGGAGCTAGACAAAGCAGATATTTATTAGGAACATTAATCCTATAAAATTTATACTTTCTCATAAAAAAGCCAGGATAACTCACCGGCTTTTTCGAATAATTTATCTATTATAAATGAAATTGAGAAATTGTAGCTTTTAGCTTATCAGCATCACCTTTTAACTGACTAACTAATTTCTCTACATTTTCCATTACATCCGCTTGCTCATTTGTTGCATCTGTTACTTCTTCGGCACCTGCGGATGTTTCCTCAGCAATCGCTGCGACTTCTTGAGATTGTCTAGAAGCTAATTCTACACTTTCCATCTGTTTATCCACAAGTGTTGAGATACTCTTTACTTTATCGGCAACGACATGGATTGTATTCGTCATCGTTTCAATTACTGCATTAGTTTTTTCACCTTTTGACGCTTCATAGTTTGCTGTTGATACTTGATCAGTAATTTGCTTAACGACACTATCTACACCATGTTGAATGTTTTGAATTAATCCAGAAATGCCTTGTACTGCTTTTGCACTTTCATCCGCTAACTTCCGTACTTCTTCCGCTACAACCGCAAACCCTTTACCATGCTCACCCGCACGTGCCGCTTCAATGGAAGCATTCAGGGCTAGTAAGTTCGTTTGCGCTGCGATATCACCAACTAGTAATATTATCTGCTCCACTTTCTTAGCATTTTCTTCCAAATCAAGGACAACTTGTAATGATTCTTGATTTTCCTTCGCCAATTTATCAATACCTTGAATCAGCGAATTAACTACTTCTTTACTTTCTTGCAATTCCTTTACCATCTCTACAGAAACTTGCTCCGATGATTTTGCATTTTCTTGTACTTTATAAGCAATTTGAATAATATCTTCAACAGATTCAGCAGTTGATTGAATTGCTATTGCTGAGCTTTCCGCACCGGCGGATATTTCACTTATTGTATGTGCGATACTTTCCGCTTGCTCAGTGGCTCTAGTCGTTTTTTCGGAAATTAAGATCACATTCCCATTTGTTTGTTGGAAATTTTCTTCTATACTATGTACCATCACACGCAAATTCGCTAGCATTTGATTAAACGCCATACCGAGTGAGCGGATTTCATCATCTGATTTTGGCAGTTTTACATCTATTTGAATGTTTCCCTTACTTGCACTAATCGCAGCATGCTCTAAACGCTGTAACGGCTTAGTGATCACTCCTGCAACGAAAAATGCTAATAAACCCGTCCAAAAAATACCTAATAGAAGTGTTATACTATTAAACAACGATTCATCTACCTTAGCTGCGTATTTCGAATGAACAATACTAATAAAAAAGAAACTCGTTGAATAAGTAACTAAAGCTAATAATGTAACAAACAGCACTAACTTTTTACGCAGACCAAACTTATACCGCTTTTTCATGTCTAGACTCTCCCCCAAGTTGTTGATCTATTTTAATTTTTTTATTGCTTTTTCTATTAGATCAGATAATTCAAGAAATGTTGTTCGGTACATTTCTACACTTCCTCCAAATGGATCTGAAACGTCGATATTTCCGTCTTTTCCATTAACAAACTCTTTTAATGTGCATGTTTTATCGATAGCAACCGGAAAGGACTCAACGATTGAAGATTTGTGACCCTCTGTCATCGTTAATATCATTGTTGCCCAATGAATATCTTCTTGTGTCAACAATTTCGATGTATGAGAATGTTCAATATCGTTTTCTTCAAGAACAATCATTGTTTGCTGCGAAGCATTTTGGCCATCAACTGCATATATCCCAGCGGATTTTACGGATATGTTTTGTAGATTTTTATTTCTTAATATAGCCTCTGCCATCGGACTGCGGCATGTATTTCCGGTACAGACGAATAATAGATTCAATGAAATCATTCCCTTCGAAAATTAACGATTCTAATTATTCTACCATTATTATAGTCGAAAAGACCCTATTTCAATAGTGGACTTTATTAAAATTAGTGAAAATTTAAAGACAAGCAATCGTAGAATGATTGCTTGTCTTTAAACTTCTCTTTTCTTTAATTTTTAAAGGGCTACTAGTAATTTTATTCCAAATCCTAATAATACGCACCCTCCTAGAGCTTCACTATATGCTCCAATATATCCTTGAAACTTTCTTCCTATAATTAAGCCTGCCCAAGTCAATACTGTTGCTGCAATTCCAAAGCAAAGAAGTACAGCTGCTGTGCGAGCCCCAAAAATCCCGAGTGAGAGCCCCACAGAAAAGCTATCTAAACTAGAGCTTAAGGCAAAAAATAGTAATCCCCAACCATATGGTTTAATGATGGTTTTCTCTTCCTTTTTAAGAGTGGATAAAATCATTTGTATGCCTAGAATAATTAGGAGGACTCCACCAATATACTGAGCAATTGTTCCAAATGCGTCAGATATAAAATGTCCCGTTAATATCCCTAACAATGGCATGACAACATGAAACATTCCGATTGTTAAACCGATATAAAAAATTTGCCTGTATCGGAGCTTAATCATCCCCATACCAAGTCCAATTGAAAAAGCATCCATTCCTAAGGCAAATGCCATTAACATTAATGTAATTAATTCTGCGATGATTGCCATCATTCGTTTTCCTCCTTCGGACGTGCCTACTGACAACATATGCATGTCCAAAGAGGAATAGAATTTTATTTTATAAGATTTTGGGTCAAGCAAGAAGATTTAGTTCATCTTACTGACGTACCCAACGATGACCCGCAGCTTTTTCCAATCGGTTCATGATGGCAAGGCCGATTCCTTCTACTGAAAAGGTTTCTGAAAATATTAAATCGACGTCTTGATTATTAAATGCACGCAAAGTGTCATAAAGATTGTGGGCTACCGTACTTAAATCATTCCTGCTTCCACAAGCAATAACACAATCGGCTCGATAATTATTTTTTGTTTCTTCAGTCGCTATTACCCCTACTTTTAATCCTTCCTTTTGTTTCTTGTTCACCAATTCCTGGATATAAGTAAAAGTCCCTTCGACTAAATACACTGGTGCATCTGGTGCATAGTGAGTATATTTCATACCGGGAGATTTCGGACAATCATTTGTATCACTATTTAAAGCCGGGTCCACTAGCACTTCACCAATTGCCATTTCGATTTGTTCTTTTGATACACCTCCCGGACGAAGAATCATCGGGATATCCCCTGTACAATCAATCACAGTTGATTCTACTCCAACACCGGTATATCCACCGTCCACAATTCCGGCAATTCGTCCATTTAAATCGTCTAGAACATGCCATGCAGTTGTCGGACTTGGTTTTCCGGAACGATTGGCACTCGGTGCTGCAATAGGAAGGTTAGTTAATCGAATTAATTCATGCGCTAATGGATGATCCGGCATCCTTATCCCCACTGTATCCATTCCAGCTGTTACTTTCTCTGAAAGGATACCCGGTCTACAATTAAATATAATTGTTAATGGCCCTGGCCAAAATCGTTGCATAAGTATTTGAGCTTGTTCAGATATATTTGTCACAAGTTCTTCTAATTGATTCTTTTCAGCAATATGGACAATTAGAGGGTTATCACTTGGTCTTCCCTTTGCCTCATATATTTTCATAACAGCTAAATCCGATTTTGCATTTGCACCTAGCCCATAAACCGTTTCTGTCGGAAAGGCAACCACTTCATTTTGCCTTAATAGCTCCGATGCTTCCTCTAGTTGTGGATTACCCAAAAAATTATCCACATGTTTATCCACACTCCACTGAATGGTCTTCATAGCTTCCACCTTTTTCTTTTTTGTTGAAATTCAACTGTTAAAGTAGGTTTTTGTCGAATAAAGACTTATATTGCCACTCTTCAACCTATTATCAATGAACATCAACATTTTTTCTCTTTTGAAAGTATATTAAAAAGTAGTAGTAAACACAAGTATATCCACAATATGTGGATAATTCCAAATAAACAGTGGATAACTTTTGGGGAAAATGTGAATATCTTTTACATTACTTTTTCCATAAATATTGCTTGTTGATGGCTTAATAAATGCTTCCCATATAGCGAATGTTCAAATTCCTTTGGAAGATGAGTCTTTTCTATCCTTTCAAAACCAGCCATCCGAAATAACGGGAGTGATTTTTCTTTATTTGTCGTTAAATATAATGTGGATAATTTTTTATTTGACGCTAAATTATACACATGTTGAAAGATTGTGAATAAGTCTTCTTCTTTTATACTCGGATGGATGACCATCGAGCGGAGAATACCTATGTTGTCGAGGGGTTCTATTCCTAATGTGGCTATTAACCCACCATCTATATCCTCAATGACTACAAAGTATTCGATTATCCTTTCTACTCCTTCCGTACTTATCCCCACTTTGGTAAGAAAGCTTTTCACCTTTTCAACATCCTTATGTGTTCCAACACGAATAACTTGCATACACCCATCCCCTACCATTTTATTTTTAATAGATTCTATTAAACTTTCTACTATATCCATATGATAGAAGCATAAAAATAGAACAAAAAAAAGAAGCCAATATTGACTTCTTTTAAAAGATTTTATGGAAAAGCTCAACAATAAAAAATTTTACTTTTACTTCTTCATCTTCTTCTTTTACATAGACTGGCTTCTTAATTTCCTTTTTGGCTTCATTCTTGCGTTCAGGTGCTAATTTTTCTTTTGTCATCGATTTGCTTTCCTTTTTCTCTTTCACCTGTTCCGTTTCTTTTTCCTTCTTTTCATCGAACCCTGGGCTAACTGCCACACCGTTTGAGAAATCCATGAAGCAAAGCGGTGGATAGAGAACACACCACCAATTAGCTCCATCTCCTTTACCTAGTGTAATCAGCACGGCCTCATATTCACCGGCGGGATATAAAAATTGTCCATAGAGCTTAGTCGGGAATTGAACTTGACCGAACTCTACTTTTACCGATTGTCTACTATTTTCTTCTTTAATCACTTTCAGCGCAATCTTTTTGATATCGGGTAAATGGGATTTAATCACTTTTCTAGCATCATCAATTGAATCTAGACTCTCCACCCATTTCGTAATCTCTTTATTGACCTCATCTCGTATTTTCCTTTTTAATGCTTGGTCTTCTTGAGTATCACTGTTCGCAAGAATCCGAAGGCGAACCGCCTCCTTTGGAATAACAATCGCTTCCTCAGCGGCAATTTCCTGTTTCGGTATATATAAACTTAAGATCGTTCCAATCGATAAGATAATAATATAGACTATTGGATAATATTTTTTATTCATTTCCTCTCCCCATCCCTTCACTAACACAGTTTGGACAAGAAAGAGAAATCTTAAACTAGTAAACTTAAATAAATTGAAAAACAAGAATTAAAAGGGGAATTTTTCTTAATTGAGTAACCAGTAAAATAAGAGGAGACTTTCCGGTTAAATGCAAAATGGAGCTGGTTTTCGAGGTATATAGGGGGAGATTTTCCGGCTATGCAAAACAAAATCTCCCCTTTTTAAACTTTTCGAGACGTTAAGCGGAATCTCTCCGTCAATTTCAGCCTTTTTTAATAAAAAACATAAATTAAGCGGAATTTTTCCGTCTATTAATCGGATCGAGGTGCACGCATGACCTGATCCTTAGTCACTAAACGCTTGGTCTACTTTAGCCTATTTCACAAAAAACCATTCGGTCCTTCCCATTGATATCCTGAACAATTTCAACATGACTTCCTGGGAATGTACTATTTAATAATTCCGCTACTTGTTCACCTTGTCCCATGCCAATTTCGAAGCCGATTATTGCTCTGCTATTCATTATTTGTGGAATCTGTTCCATTAATCTTCGATAATAGTCAAGGCCGTCTTCTCCACCAAATAATGCTTGGTGCGGTTCGTGATCCTTCACGACCTCTGAAAGTATCTCGATATCACGATTAGGAATATAAGGTGGATTGGATAGAATAATATCTACTTTTTCCTGGCTTGAAATGAGTGGCAGAAGCAAATCACCGTGTAAAAAATTAATCTCCGCCTCTAAATTCCTGGCATTTTTTTCTGCAATTGATAGTGCCTCATTCGATATATCAACAGCTGAAACCGATAGCTCAGGACATTCTAGTTTCATCGTAATGGCGATAATCCCACTACCAGTTCCAATATCAACGAGCTTTAATCCTTCTAAATTAGAAGAGTATGCCCGTTTTATCCGATTAATCGCCCCTAAAACTAGTTCCTCGGTTTCTGGCCTCGGAATTAGTACATTAGAATTTACAATAAAATCTCTTCCAAAAAACTCTTCAAAACCGATTATGTGCTGAATGGGAATACCGTCAATATGAGCGAAAACCGCCTGTTGAAAAGTCTCTTGGATTTGTTCCGGAAGAACCTCATGCATATTCGCCAACAATTGCGAACGCGTCATACCTAGAAAATGTCGAAGCAACAATTCACCGGCATTTACATCTCGGTTATTTTTTTGTAAAAAAGAAGAAGCCCAGTTAAGAGCTTCAAAAATCTTTTGGGTTTGATCCATTAATCATTCACACTTTCCAATTTATGAGATTGATCCTCTAAAATTAACGCATCAATAATTTCATCTATTTTTCCTTGAAGAATTTGGTCAAGCTTTTGAATCGTTAAACCGATACGATGATCAGTCACACGGTTTTGCGGAAAATTGTAAGTACGAATACGTTCGGAACGATCTCCTGTTCCAACCGCAGATTTACGATTGGCATCATACTCCGCTTGTGCTTCTTGTTGGAACTTATCATATACACGTGCGCGTAAAACCTTCATCGCTTTTTCTTTATTCTTAATTTGTGATTTTTCATCTTGGCATGATACAACCGTTCCTGTTGGAATATGTGTCAAACGCACAGCTGACATCGTTGTATTAACACTTTGACCACCCGGTCCGCTTGATGCAAAAGTATCAACGCGGATATCTTTTTCATGAATCTCGACTTCTACTTCTTCTGCCTCCGGAAGAACCGCAACTGTTGCCGTAGAGGTGTGGATACGTCCACCTGATTCCGTTTCCGGAACACGTTGAACGCGATGGGCACCGTTTTCAAATTTTAATTTTGAAAAGGCACCTTTTCCGTTAATTATAAAGATAATTTCTTTATACCCGCCAACTCCAGTCGTACTTGCCTCGATAACTTCAGTTTTCCAGCCTTGTGCTTCCGCAAAACGGCTGTACATACGGTATAAATCCCCTGCAAATAGTGCTGCTTCATCCCCACCTGCAGCACCACGGATCTCCATAATAACGTTTTTATCATCATTCGGATCTTTTGGTATAAGAAGGACCTTTAATCGTTCTTCATAGTTTTCAATTTGTTCTTCTAATTCGCTGATTTCTTCCTTTACCATTTCTTTCATTTCAGCATCTAACTTTTCTTCAAGCATTGCTTTTGCATCTTTAAATTGTTGTTGCACCTCTTTATATTCACGATACACGACAACAGTTTCTTGAATATCTGATTGTTCTTTTGAATAATCTCTTAATTTTTTTGTATCATTAATAATTTCGGGATCGCTTAAAAGCTCATTCAACTTATCATAGCGATCTTCCACAGCTTGCAATCGATCGAACATTGCATCTCACCTCTATAGTAAAAGCTTAAGTAATCTATCGCTCTCGCTTTCCATTTTATCCATAACAGTACTATTATAGTATACAGAGTACTCTAGAGTAAAGAACCCATTCATTTAAAAATGCCAGATCCATTTAGGTTCTGGCAGCTTCTTTTTTACTTTTCCTCAATTTTCACATTAATGTCGTATCTTGGCAATGCTTGAATGAGTTTTTTATGAATCTTGGCTTCCTCTTTCATACGTTCTTTTGCCGTTAGGCGATTACCTGTATGTGCAGTTACCCACATATTATTTCCATTCACCCAAACGGTAGGATCATAATAATTTTTATAGCGTTTCACTACATACTTCGCCTTATCTACATCAGTGCCAACCGTAATTGCCGGGTCTTTTTGTCTTAAGTCAATCATATTAGGATTCTGATCCGTTGGATTACTCGATATCTTCCTCATCTTATCATTTCCATCATTGGTAGTAGCATTATCATTCAATTGATTCGAGCCACAACCTGTTAGTAAACCTATAAGAAATAGAAAACCAATTGTTTTTTTCAACATGAAAAGCACCTCCATAGAATTATGTTTTCCAATGGAGGAAATGGTTATGTATTTTAGAAAACAAAAAGTCCCTATCATCATCGATAGGAACTATTTATTAGCAATTAGCACTTTCTGATACACTCACACCTGCCGGGACTTCATGATGGTGGCGGCAGCGTGCTTCATACGCTTCAGATGCACCTACTAAAATAATCGGATCATCAGCACATGCTGGATTACCATTAATTAAGCGTTGTGTTCGACTTGCTGGGGAACCGCAAACCGTACAAACAGCTTGTAATTTCGTTACTGTTTCTGCAATCGCCATTAATTTTGGCATCGGTCCGAACGGAAACCCACGGAAATCTTGATCTAGTCCAGCTAAAATAACTCGATATCCACTGTTTGCCAATGTTTGTACAACATTCACAATTTCTTCATCAAAAAATTGCGCTTCATCAATTGCAATGACATCTATATCTGCATGTACTATTTCAAAGATATCACTAGCTTTTTCAATCGGAAGGGCTATGACAGAGGTACCATTATGTGAGACGACCGATTCCTTGCTGTATCGATCATCCAATTTCGGTTTAAAAACGGCAATTTCCAGTTTAGCAAATTGTGCCCGTCGCACACGTCTAATCAATTCTTCTGATTTTCCCGAAAACATACTGCCGCAAATAACCTCAATCCAGCCAGAATGGTTCATAACATACATCTTACTCGTTCCTCTCCGATTTCAAATTGTAACCATTATTATAGAAATAAAAAACAGGCAAGCTTTCTTGCCTGTTTTTTATTATTTTTTCTTAGAAGTTTATTTTTCTTTAAGACCGTATTTTTTATTGAAACGATCAACACGTCCATCAGCAGATGCGAATTTTTGACGGCCAGTGTAGAATGGATGACATTCAGAACATACCTCTACGCGAATTTCTTCTTTTACTGAACCTGTTTCAAATTCGTTACCACATGCGCATTTAACCATTGCTTTTTTGTATCCTGGATGAATACCTGCTTTCATTCTTTTCATCTCCTTTGCCCTGAGTCATTACGAAACAGAGTTATATATTTCTATATGGTTTCCTTAGGAAAGTTCAAACAATTTTCCTACACCATTAGAATTTTTTTTACAAACACATGGATATATTATAACAAGCTATATTTTGAAATGCAACAACACAATGCTTCCATTTATTCACTTTCTTACACTGTTCGTCTGTTTGTTGTGTTGCCTTTCATTTCGGCTGTTAGTACTTCGAAGAATTCTTCATTTGTTTTTGTTTTCTTTAATTTCCTTAAAAATCTTTCCACAAAATCTGGTGTATCTGTCATTGATTTACGGATTGCCCAAAGTTTATCTAAATGATCTTTTGGAATTAAAAGTTCTTCCTTACGTGTTCCAGAACGGCGAATATCTATCGCTGGGAAGATACGTTTTTCAGACAATGAACGATCTAGATGCAATTCCATATTTCCTGTTCCTTTAAATTCTTCATAAATTACATCGTCCATACGCGAACCTGTTTCAACGAGTGCAGTTGCTAAAATCGTTAAACTTCCACCCTCTTCAATATTACGCGCTGCCCCAAAGAAACGTTTTGGTCGATGGAATGCTGCAGGATCGATACCACCCGATAGAGTTCGTCCACTTGGTGGAATGACTAAATTGTACGCACGGGCTAAACGGGTAATACTATCCATTAGAATGACAACATCACGTTTATGCTCAACAAGACGCATGGCTCTTTCTAATACAAGTTCAGCTACTTTTATATGATTTTCAGGAACTTCATCGAAAGTTGAGCTTACTACTTCCGCATTCACTGATCGCTCAATATCCGTTACCTCTTCAGGTCGTTCATCGATTAATAAAACGATAAGCTCAGCCTCTGGGTTATTGGTTGTTATAGAGTTTGCAATTTCCTTTAAAAGCATTGTTTTTCCAGCTTTCGGAGGCGCAACAATCAAACCACGTTGCCCAAATCCAACAGGGGCAATTAAATCCATAATACGAGTAGAAAGCTTATTAGGAGCTGTTTCTAATTTGATCTGTCTATCTGGATATAACGGAGTTAATGCTGGGAAATGTACTCTTTCTTTAGCCGATTCGGGATTTTCGCCATTAACAGCTTCTACATGAAGCAATCCATAGTAACGTTCATTTTCTTTTGGCGGTCTTACTTTCCCAGATACTTTATCACCGTTTCGTAAATCAAAACGACGAATTTGAGAAGCGGAAATATAAATATCCTCTGAACTTGGGGAATAATTAATTGGTCTTAAGAAGCCAAAGCCTTCTGACTGGATAATTTCAAGAACACCTTCCATAAAGAAATAGCCTTCTTGTTCAGCCCGAGCTTTTAATATCGCAAAAATTAATTCCTTTTTTGTTAATTTACTATAATAAGAAACTTTATACTCACGCGCTAATGTATATAGTTCCTTTAATGTCATATTGTCAAGACTTGAAATTGATAAACTCTCCATATCTACACCACACTTTAATTTTTTCAAAATCTAAACTTTTATCATTATTTCAATTCATCTTAGGGGATAATCCTGTTTTATCATGATAACGACTAAGAAGTATTCACCTAAAAGAGATGAAGGAATGGTTGAATAAGAAGGTTCTATTCGTATGAAATAAACCTGTAAGAAAATATTGAAGATTCAGAAGCTATAGAAGTAATCTACAAATATAAATGCAAAAACAATATCTATTTTAACCATATTTACAAAAAAGAATCAATACTAAGGAAGGAAATAAATTTGTACAAGTGACAAAACCTGTACAAATTTATTTTATTTTGAAGGAATTCTTTTCTTTTTGAAATTACTATTGGATCAATATTAATACAAACTATTGATTTTTCGCTCCAATCAACTAGCGATTAAATTAATACTGAACTTTAGCCTACTTATTTAATAACAAGATTTGGTTTCTTTTTTAAGCTGTGTTGACCTTCAATAAATCGAACAGTCCCAGATTTTGCTCGCATGACTACTGAATGTGTAGATCCATAGGAGCCTTTAAATTGTACTCCTTTGAGGAGTTCACCATCCGTTACTCCGGTTGCTGAAAATATTGCATCATCACCACGAACAAGATCTTCCATTAGTAATACTTTATGAATATTGTCTAAACCCATTTTTACGCAACGCTCTGCTTCTGTTTCATTTTGCGGAAGGAGACGGCCTTGTAATTCTCCACCTAAACATTTAAGAGCAACTGCGGCAATAACTCCTTCTGGTGCCCCACCTGAACCAAAAAGAATATCGACACCTGTATGATCAAAGGCCGTATTGATTGCACCAGCTACATCTCCATCATTGATTAGCTTAATTCTAGCTCCAGCTTCTCGAAGTTGTGCAATTATATGTTCGTGTCTCGGTCTATTTAAAACAGTGGCAACAACATCTTCAATATCCTTGTTTTTCGCTCTTGCAACAGCCTTTAAATTATCCAAAACTGATGCATTTATATCTATTTGTCCAACTGCTTCTGGTCCAACTGCAATTTTATCCATATACATATCGGGAGCATGAAGTAGGTTACCATGGTCAGCAACTGCCAAAACAGAAAGCGCATTCCATCCTCCGGAGGCAACGATATTTGTTCCTTCTAGCGGGTCAACTGCAACATCAACTCTTGGCCCATATCCGGTTCCTAATTTTTCACCGATATATAGCATTGGAGCTTCATCCATTTCTCCTTCACCAATGACAACTGTACCTTTCATAGGTATAGTATCGAAAACATCTCGCATTGCAGATGTAGCTGCTTCGTCGGCTTCATCTTTTTTTCCTCTTCCCATAAGACGGGCTGATGCCAATGCAGCCGCCTCGGTAACACGAACTAACTCCATAGATAAGCTTCGTTCCATCACTCTTCCCCCTATATTATCAACAAAAACGGATTAGTATAACACATTTCAGTTATATTGTAGCACAATATTCTTTAATTGTGTGTACTATTTTGGAATATAGAGGGATAACAATGATCGATAGGCAAACACCTTTCACTTTTCCTTTTGGCAATTTGAATGCGACAGTTGATTTCCGCTATAGGTGTTCGCTTTTTCGCGGGCGGTTCGGGAGCCTCCTTGTCGCTCCGCTACAATAAACAATGTATTTTTACAAAGCCTTCCTTGTTATAGGCTTTTTTGTTGTTCCATTTCTTCTTCCGTCATCTTTTCGCGCCAAATAGTTGCTCCTAATCCTTCTAATTTCTCCACGAGATTACTATATCCACGATCAATATGCTCTAAACCCGTTACTTCTGTCATTCCTTCTGCCATTAAACCGGCGATAACTAATGCAGCTCCCGCTCGCAGGTCACTAGCCTTAACCTTCGCTCCTTGAAGAGTTACGGGACCGTTTATGATAGCAGATCTACCTTCGACCTTAATATTAGCATTCATCCGTCTTAATTCATCAATATGTTTAAATCGAGCTGAATAGATAGTATCCGTAACAACTGATGATCCTTCTGCTTTCGTAAGAAGTGAGGTAAATGGCTGTTGTAAATCAGTTGGGAAGCCAGGATATACTAATGTTTTAACATCCACTGCTTTTAACACTTCGCCTTTTCCAATAAAAATGTGTTCATCACCAACTTCGATTGGAACACCCATTTCCCTTAGTTTTGCTGTTAATGATTCTAAATGATGGGGAATGACATTATCAATCAGTACCCCTTCACCGGCAGCTGCTCCTAATAGCATAAATGTACCTGCCTCAATACGATCAGGTATAATTGTATGTCTGCAACCATTGAGCGTTTCGACACCTTCAATCCGAATGACATCTGTTCCAGCACCTTTAATTTTTGCTCCCATATTGGTTAAAAGAGTCGCTACATCAATAATTTCAGGCTCTTTTGCAGCATTTTCAATAACTGTTTTTCCTTTTGCTCTAACTGCAGCAAGCATAATATTGATTGTTGCTCCAACACTTACTACATCTAAATAAATTCGTGCCCCCCGTAACTCATCAGCACGTAAATAGATAGCACCTTGCTCATTAGTTACCTTTGCTCCTAATGCCTCAAAACCTTTAATATGTTGATCAATCGGTCTTGGTCCTAGATGGCAGCCTCCTGGTAGGCCAATAACAGCTTTATTAAAACGTCCAAGCATTGCTCCCATTAAGTAATAGGAAGCACGCAACTTTTTCACCTTTCCATTAGGAAGCGGCATTGAAACCATTTTCGTTGGATCTACTACCATATCATCACCATCAAAAGTGACTGTACCGCCTATTTCTTCGAGTAAAACTTTTAAAGTAGCTACATCTGAAATATCCGGTAATCCTTCAATTGTTACAGGGGATTCAGCTAAGATAGTAGCAGGAATCAAAGCAACAGCACTATTTTTTGCACCACTTACTTTAATTGTTCCTTTTAACGGGTATCCCCCTGCAATCTTCAGTTTTTCCATTTTTGACTCCCTTCCACAACCAACGGAAATTGGTTATTTAAAACAAACTTACATTTGGTTCATTAATGACCTGTATAAATGAACGATTTCACCATTCACTTATACAGGTCAACCTTTCAGCAATGCTGAAAGGCATAAGGGAATTTCTTCTCGTGAATGAACCAAAATTAACTAATATTCAAAAAATTAGACCTGCAATTAGAATAATAAATTCCTTCTTAACTCTCATACTAACAATATCATAAATGACAAGTATAGATTATCCTTATTAGCTTTGCCAAATATTACTGTTTATAGTAGAGGTGTTGATTTTATTCATTTTTCTGACTTGAATTCCAATCTTGTAAAAACTGTTCAATTCCTTTATCTGTTAAAGGATGCTTAAATAATTGATTGATTACCTTTAAAGGTACAGTTGCAATATGTGCCCCAGCTAAAGCAGCATCTGTTACATGTTGCGGATGACGAATCGAAGCAGCAATAATTTCTGTTTCAATTTGATGAATGGAAAAGATATCTGCAATTGTTGAAACGAGCTCAACTCCATTATGACCAATATCCTCCAACCTTCCTAAGAAAGGGGATACATAAGTCGCACCCGCTCTTGCGGCCATTAATGCTTGATTCGCGTTAAAAATTAAAGTTACATTTGTTTTTATTCCCTCTAAAGAGAAAATATGTACAGCTTTTAAGCCTTCAGGAGTCATAGGAACTTTAATCGTAATGTTTGGAGCTATTTTAGCTAATTCCCTACCTTCATTCACCATTCCTTCAGCATCTAAAGCAATCACTTCTGCGCTTACGGAACCGGGTACTAGACTAGTAATTTCCTTTAAACGGTCATGAAATGAAACGTTCTCTTTGGCTACAAGAGAAGGATTTGTCGTTACCCCGGATAAAATCCCCAAATCATAGGCTTGTTTAATTTCATCAATATTAGCTGTATCAATAAAAAACTTCATTTTCTCCACCCCTAAAAATTTTAATATAGGGAAACCGCCCAAATAGGCGGTTTCTCAAGCTTGCGTATTTCTAAAGATGTTTTTAATTTTCTAATCAACAATTACGCTTTATTTGAAGATCCAAATTCGCGAATTTTACCAGTAACTGTTTCTTTAATTACTTCACGAGCCGGTCCAAGGTATTTACGTGGATCATATACTTCAGAATCTGCTGCAAGCACTTCACGAACTTTTTTGGCAGAAGCAATTTGGTTTTCAGTGTTTACATTAATTTTAGCAGTTCCTAAAGAAATTGCTTTTTGAATATCTTTTGTTGGAATACCAGTACCACCATGAAGAACTAGCGGAAGTCCAGTTGCAGCACCAATTTCCTCCATTTCTTTGAAACCAAGATTAGGCTCACCTTTGTATGGTCCATGCACTGAACCAAGAGCTGGAGCAAGTGTATCAATACCAGTACGTTCTACTAATTCTTTACACTCATTTGGATCAGCGTAAATGACGCCGTTAGCAACTACGTCATCCTCTTGTCCACCAACTGTTCCAAGTTCAGCTTCAACAGAAACTCCTTTTGAGTGAGCATATTCCACAACTTTAGAAGTAATTGATACATTTTCTTCAAAAGGATGATGGGATGCATCGATCATTACTGAAGTAAATCCTGCATCAATTGCTTCTTTACATTTGTCATAACTTGAACCGTGATCTAAATGAATAGCAACTGGTACAGTAATATTGTAGTCTTCCATTAATCCTTCAACCATTTTTACAACTGTTTTAAATCCACCGATGTAGCGTCCAGCACCTTCGGAAACACCAAGAATTACCGGTGACTTTTCTTCTTCAGCTGCTTGAAGAATCGCTTGTGTAAATTCTAAATTATTAATATTAAATTGACCTACTGCATAATGCTCATCTTTCGCTTTATTCAGCATTTCAGTCATTGAAACTAATGGCATGACTTATTTCCTCCTTTGATATTTCGTCAAAATGGTTTATTTCATCCTAAGTTAGGCAGGTCATTAAACCATAAAGGTTTTCTAAAGTGTCTTCTTTTATAGATTAAACAAACAATTTGACTTCATACAAGTTAAAATTTCATTTTCATCATACCAAACTAATTTTTCTTTTTCCAATGAACTTCATTATATTTCACAAAGATGGAATTTTTTATTTTTTCATTTTATTTATTTACAGGTAAATGATCCTTTACAGCTTTTCTTATATCATCAATATCAAATGGTTTGGCAAAATGCGTTAATGCACCTAAATCTTTTGCCTCTTGAATCATATCCAATTCACCGTACGCTGTCATAATTATTACTCGAATATCAGGTTCAATCACTTTCATTCGTTTCAAAATTTCAATACCATCCATTCCTGGTATTTTCATATCCAGGAGAACAAGGTCGGGTGAGTATTTTTTTGTGATTTCTAACGCTTGTACCCCATTTGCCGCTTGAAATGTTTTATACCCTTCTTTTTGTAAAACTTCATTTAGTAAAATGCGAATACCAAATTGATCATCTACAATTAATATTTTTTCCTCCATCAGAATCCCCCCAAATGAACTTTGTCTAATTAAAATTTCAAAAATGATCAACCGTATATATTTAATTTGGAAAATCTGGTTAATTTAATAAAATTTCCTCTTTACTACTATTGTATTATACTAAAAAATTAATAAGAATTTTACATTTCTTCTAATGATTTTTATTTTGCCTATATAAGGCTTTATGTATTATCTACATATGTGTATTCTATTAATGTTAATCATTTTCCTGCAAAATAGGATTCTATGCTATAACAAATATTTTTATTATCTCGTTTTAAAGGAGTGCGGATTTTATGAAGATGTTTTTAACCCAAATTAATGGTTTATTTTCAAGAATTTATGAAAAAGAGCAATTTTCCATCGAAGATAGTGCAAGATTATTAGCTCAAGCCACTATAGGTCAAGGAAAAATATATATTAAAGGATTTAATGAAATGGAGGGTGTTACATTAGAGGCTTTAGAAGGGGCAGAGCCATTAAAAAGTGCTTTGCGATTTACAGAAGTGGATGATCTGACAGATGCGGATCGTGTCATTCTACTATCGAGGTTCTCTAATGATGCCGAAGCATTGGCTCTTGCCCAAAAGCTTGATAGAAAAGGAATACCTTTTATATCCATTTGCGGTGATGTTAAAAATGATGAAAATGATTTGTCTAAACTAGCCGAAGTACATATTAATACCTCTTTATTAAAACCAATGCTTCCATCAGAAAGTGGAGATCGCATTTGCTTCCCAACCTCCATGGCTGCACTGTTTATTTATCATTGTATAAAGCTCACCTTCGATGAAATTATGGAGGAATATGAATAATAATAAATAAAAAAAATCCCTAATGGGATTTTTTTTATTTATTATTTAATGCTGCTCCAATAAATCCACGGAATAATGGTTGTGGACGAGTTGGTCTAGAAGTGAATTCTGGATGGAATTGAGATGCAACAAACCATGGGTGATCTTCCAATTCAATCACTTCAACTAGTCGTCCATCCGGACTTGTCCCAGAGAAAACAAATCCTGCCTTTTCCATCTGTTCACGATACTCATTATTGAATTCGTAACGATGACGGTGTCGTTCGTCAATCATTTCATTTTGATAAACAGCAAACGCCTTTGTGCCTTTTTCAATTTTACAAGGATATAGACCTAAGCGAAGTGTTCCACCTAAATCTTCAATATCCTTTTGTTCTGGAAGAAGATCGATAATTGGATACTTTGTACTAGGATCAAGCTCTGCTGAATGTGCACCTTCAAACCCAAGTACATTTCGTGCATATTCAACGGAAGCTAGCTGCATTCCTAAGCAAATACCGAGGAACGGGACCTTATTTTCACGCGCATATTGAATCGCACAAATTTTCCCCTCTACGCCCCGATCTCCAAATCCACCAGGAACTAATATTCCATCAGCATCTTGTAATAACGATTGAACGTTTTCGGCTGTTACATTTTCAGCATTTATCCAATCAATTTCAATATCTGCATCATAAGCATATCCTGCATGTTTTAAAGCTTCGACTACAGATAGGTACGCATCTTGCAATTCCACATACTTACCAACCAAAGCTATTTTTGTTACTTTTGATAAATTTCTTACCTTTTCTACAAGTCCTACCCACTCGGTCATATCCGGTTCATGACATTGTAATTTCAAATGGTCACAAACAATTTGATCAAGGTTTTGGTCACGTAACGCTAACGGAATAGAATATAAAGTATCTGCATCTCTGGACTCAATTACTGATTTTTCATCGATATCACAGAATAACGCTATTTTATCCTTCATATCTTGAGAAATAGGCATTTCCGTACGAACAACAATAATATTCGGCTGAATACCAAGACTACGCAGCTCTTTCACACTATGTTGCGTTGGTTTTGTTTTCATTTCACCAGCCACTTTAATATACGGTACAAGTGTACAGTGGATATACATAACGTTATCGCGTCCGACATCACCTTTAATTTGACGAATCGCCTCAAGGAAAGGTAATGATTCAATATCCCCTACCGTTCCACCAATCTCCGTAATAACAACATCGGAATCAGTTACTTCACCTGCTCGAAACACGCGGCTTTTGATTTCATTTGTGATATGAGGAATAACCTGTACTGTACCTCCAAGGTATTCGCCACGTCTTTCTTTTCTTAATACTTCAGAATAGACTTTCCCTGTTGTAACACTGCTATATTTCGTTACATTAATATCAATAAAACGCTCATAGTGTCCAAGATCCAAATCTGTTTCAGCACCATCGTCTGTTACAAAGACTTCACCATGTTGATATGGACTCATCGTTCCAGGATCGACGTTTATATACGGATCAAATTTCTGAGTTGTCACCTTCAAACCTCGATTTTTTAATAATCTTCCTAATGATGCAGCGATAATTCCTTTCCCTAATGAAGAAACAACTCCACCGGTTACAAAAATGTATTTTGTCACTTTTCTTCCCCCTTCTATTTGATGTTATTGTGTCACAATATTGTATCAGTTAATCTGATAATTAAATTTGTTTAAGTGGGGATAAAAAAATAAAAATGCCCCCCTTATTTACTAAGGGGAGCATTAGAATATTCTTCTTCGTTCCTTTTTTAAGGAGCCCAAATAAAATACTACCTGCCTATTGGGAAGAAGTCAAGAAAGATTATTTTTCCTCTTCTTCCTCTTCCGAGTCAAGGTCATCTTCTTCATCTTCTTCATCTAAGTCATAATCGTCTTCGCCGATTAATTCCTCATCATCTTCAAAGACTTCATCGTCATCATCTTCATCAAGATCATCAAAATCTTCGTCTTCTACTTCATCATCGTCATCATCGAGTAAATCATCTTCATCATCAAAGTCGTCTAAGTCATCATAATCAAGATCCTCATCATCGAGTAAATCCTCGTCTTCCTCTTCGACAACCTTTTTGGATTTTTTCTTTTTCGTCTTAACAGGTGCTGTTACTTCTTCATCAATTTGATCATATGGATACCACGTACGTAAGCCCCATCTGTTTTCTCCCAAACTGATGAACCGTCCGTCAATATTTAAATCTGTGTAGAATTGTACCATTCGAGAACGAATATCCTCCATTGGTATACCTAGAAGCTTAGCAATTTCCTCAACTAACTCGTTAAATGATAATGCTTGTTTGTTTTCCTCTAAATATTGATAACCTAGCTCAATAAGTGACATTTCACGTAATTCTTCTTTAGATAATTGCTGTAAACTCAACTTTCGCACTTCCTTTCTCTATTTCAAACTCCTATGATTAGGAGCAAAAAAGGGCAGAGTTTAAATATAATTGCAAAATACATACTTACCATTATAAACAAATTCAAAACATTTATGCTAGCTTTAAAATGCCTTTTTTGTAAAAATAAATCTAACCCTTTACTTTTTTTTTGAACGTATACTTATTCCGAGATAAAAAAGAATAATGGACAATATTAACAATGGAATCGCGCCTAGCTGTTTCGTATAAAGAAAGTATCCAAAAATAAAAAAAGCAATAATACCGATTATTTTCAGTAAGTTCTTATATCGCATATTTTCACATCCTGTTAGGCACTTAACCAATTCTTCGTTGTTCATTTACATCTATCTAGATTTTACCTTTAATTCACAGTAGCATTCAATAGCTGCACAATTTTTTTCGTAAAAACTCCTTAGCATTTGTATACTAAGGAGTTTTTCGATCATTTTTTCTTACATATTTCTTCTATATTGCCCGCCAACTTCGTACAATGCTTTTGTAATTTGACCTAAACTAGCCACCTTTACTGTTTCCATTAATTCTGCAAAGATATTTCCGCCATTCATTGCAGTATTTTTCAACTGTTTTATCGCCTGATCCACTTTATCACTATTTTTTTCTTTAAATTGATTTAAATGGCGAATTTGAGTTTCCTTTTCTTCCTTCGTTGCGCGTGCAAGTTCAATGCTGTTCATTTCTTCCTCTGAAGGTGGGTTTGGATTCAAATAGGTGTTGACACCTATGATTGGCAATTCCCCACTATGCTTTTTCATTTCATAATACATCGACTCTTCTTGAATTTTCCCGCGTTGATACTGCGTTTCCATTGCTCCTAAAACACCACCGCGATCGTTCAAACGATCGAATTCGGAGAGGACTGCCTCTTCAACTAAATCAGTTAATTCTTCGATAATGAATGATCCTTGTAATGGATTTTCATTTTTCGTTAATCCGTGCTCCTTCGTAATAATCATTTGAATCGCCATTGCCCGCCTTACCGATTCTTCGGTAGGAGTAGTAATCGCTTCATCATAGGCATTCGTGTGTAAAGAATTACAATTGTCATGTAGTGCCATTAGCGCTTGCAATGTTGTTCGTATGTCATTAAAGTCAATTTCTTGGGCATGTAGTGAGCGCCCTGATGTTTGAATATGGTATTTCAGCTTCTGGCTCCGTTCATTTGCACCGTACTTATCTCTCATTACTGTTGCCCAAATTCTCCTTGCTACGCGTCCAATCACGCTGTATTCAGGATCAAGGCCATTCGAGAAGAAGAAGGATAAGTTTGGAGCAAAATCATTTATATCCATTCCACGACTTAAATAATATTCAACATAGGTGAAACCATTAGCTAAAGTAAAAGCAAGTTGTGAGATAGGATTTGCTCCAGCCTCAGCAATGTGATACCCAGAAATCGAGACAGAATAATAATTACGTACTTTATGATCGATAAAGTATTGTTGAATATCTCCCATCATTCGAAGGGCAAATTCAGTTGAAAAGATACACGTATTTTGGCCTTGATCTTCTTTTAAAATATCTGCTTGTACGGTACCCCTAACTACTTGTAACGTCGATTCCTTTACGGCTGTAAATTCCTCAAATGATAAGGGTCTTCCAAGTTCTTCTTCTTTCAATTGCACTTGCTGATCAATGGCTGTATTCATATACATCGCCAAAATAATCGGTGCAGGACCGTTAATCGTCATCGAAACAGATGTCGATGGGTGGCATAAATCAAATCCTGCATAAAGTTTCTTCATATCATCAAGTGTACAAATACTTACACCTGATTCCCCAACTTTCCCATAAATATCCGGTCGATAATCCGGATCCTCTCCGTATAATGTTACCGAATCAAACGCCGTGCTCAAACGCTTTGCTGGATCATTTTCCGATAAATAATGGAATCGCTTATTCGTTCGTTCTGGTGTTCCTTCACCTGCGAACTGCCTTTTTGGATCTTCGCCTTCTCGTTTAAACGGAAATACTCCCGCCGTGTATGGAAAAGAACCTGGAACATTTTCTTTATATACCCATTTCAGAATTTCCCCATAATCCTCATACTTAGGTAAGGAAACTTTCGGAATATCTAGGCCAGATAAGCTTTTGGTCGTTAACTCAGTGATAATTTCCTTATCGCGAATTTTCGTAACAAACTGTTTTCCAGAGTATTTTTCCTTTAGATTCCCCCAGTTACTAATGATGCCTTTTGATTCTTTTGTTAGACTTTCATACACATCATTTTTCAATGCTTCTAGTGAGGCAATAACGTCATCATTTGTTTCCTTTTCCCGAACCGCTTGAAGTGCGCCTTCAAGCTGGAAAAGCCTTCTTGCCAATCGTACTTGTTCCTCTGCCTTCTTATGATAGTTTCGTACCGTTTCAGAGATTTCTCTTAAATAGTAACGACGACTATTCGGAATTATCACATTCTGTTTTTCAACAAGAGCATCTTTCGAAAAGGGAACACTCCAGTTCACAGACATTTTTTCATTAATTTTTTCAACAAGTGCAGCAAATAGGGCATTTGTACCCGGATCATTAAATTGACTCGCTATTGTACCATAAACAGGCATACTCTTTAAATCACTATCAAATAATAAATGACTTCGCTGATATTGTTTCTGTACCTGGCTTTTGGCATCTTCAGAACCTTTCCGTTCAAATTTGTTGATCACAATTAAATCCGCAAAATCGATCATATCGATTTTTTCAAGTTGTGAAGGTGCACCAAATTCGCTCGTCATGACATACATAGCAATATCACTTATCTCAGCAATTTCAGCATCCCCTTGGCCGATACCGCTCGTTTCGACGATGATCAAATCATATTCTGCTGCTTTTACAACATTTATCGCATCTCTTATAGCAAGTGACAATTCGGTTCTTGAACCCCTTGTAGCCAAACTTCTCATATATACTCGAGAATGAAAAATGGCATTCATTCGAATTCGATCGCCTAGTAAAGCTCCACCCGTTTTTTGCTTTGTTGGATCAATGGATAAGATCGCCACCTTTTTATCAGGAATCTCATTTAGAAATCGGCGAATTAGTTCATCTGTTAAAGAGCTCTTACCCGCTCCTCCAGTACCCGTAATACCGATGACTGGTGCGTTTTTTGCTAATAATTTTATCTCGTCAAATGCTGACTCTACAGAAGAGGCAACTTCTTGATTTGCACCAATTTGATTTTCTGCGAGTGTGATAAGCTTTGCAACTGAACGAATATTACCCTCTTTTAACTGATTTATCTCATCCGCCAGTTGACTTGTAATTGTGGGATAATCACATTCTTTTAGCATGATGTTAATCATCCCTTGCAGACCATATTTCCGTCCATCCTCTGGTGAAAAAATCCATGCAATTCCATATTCATGAAGTTCCTTAATTTCACGCGGAATAATGACTCCGCCTCCACCACCATAAATGCGAATATGGGATGCCCCTCTTTCCTTTAATAGATCATACATATATTTAAAATATTCAACATGGCCACCTTGATAAGACGAAATGGCAATCCCTTGGACATCTTCCTGGACGGCTGCATTGACAACTTCCTCTACCGAGCGATTATGCCCAAGGTGAATAACCTCTGCCCCGCTTGATTGCAGTATTCTTCGCATAATATTGATTGATGCATCATGGCCATCAAATAAACTTGATGCGGTTACAAAACGTACAGAATTTTTTGGTTTATAAATCTCAACCGTGCTCATTTTTCTCCCCCTGTTCCATACTATATTTCAAACTCAGCGATTCCCTTAAAAAGTAAGTTCGTTTGTAAGACAATATATTCTTCTATGGAATAATTCTTCTTGAGCGCCCATCTTCTAAATCCCCACATTTGTCCTTGAACAAAAATATTATGAGCTAATAGATCGATATGTTGATCATCCATAATCAATTCACCGTTTTCAATGCAACGCCGAATTAAAGTTTCAAACATTCCAACCATTTCCATTTCCTTTTTCAACACATATGGAAGCGCATCTTTCGATAATGACTTTGCTTCCTGATACATAACTAATACCTCGTCTTGCATTTCGTTCATAATGTTAAAATAGTAAGCAATTCCAAGCTTTAAACTTTCAAGAGTCCCCTTTTCCAAATCCATCCCTTGCAAACGTTCTCGAACCTGGTCATAAATACTATCACAGACAAGATATAAAATATCTTCTTTCGTTCTAATATATTCATATAATGTACCAATACTGAAACCAGCCGCTTGTGCAATTTCCCTCGTTGTCGTTCGATGAAATCCTTTTTCCTTAAACAGTGCTACTGCTCCCCGAATCATTTGGGTTCTTCGAATATTTACTAGTCGCTCATCTTTTACAGATGCATGAACAGCTCTTTTTTTATTCAGAAAACATCACCTTCTCCCGATACAGATAAGGAACTCCCCAAGTTCCTTACCTGCTCGCTACTATCTATTAAAATTACCCCTTTATGACCGTTTTCTCATGGTGATGTTGTTATTTTGTTAGCATTCTCGAAATGACTAAGCGTTGAATCTCTTGTGTACCCTCATAAATTTGAGTAATTTTAGCATCTCGCATAAATCTCTCAACAGGATAATCCTTTGTATAACCATATCCGCCAAAGATTTGCACCGCTTCTGTCGTTACTTTCATTGCTGTATCACCAGCTAAAAGTTTAGACATCGCCGATTCCTTACCATATGGCAATCCATTTGATTCTAGCCATG
Source organism: Heyndrickxia vini (assembly GCF_016772275.1). Taxonomy (NCBI): domain Bacteria; kingdom Bacillati; phylum Bacillota; class Bacilli; order Caryophanales; family Bacillaceae; genus Heyndrickxia; species Heyndrickxia vini. The sequence continues at coordinate 4,048,364 of NZ_CP065425.1, forward strand.
CTGCTTGATAAGTCAATAAACGGGAAGCTTCAACACTTGTAGCCATATCAGCAAGTTTAAAAGAAATGCCTTGATTTGCAGCAATTGGTTTTCCAAATTGATGACGCTCTTTCGCATATGCAACAGATGCATCTAATGCTCCTTGAGCAATCCCTACCGCTTGTGCGGCTATTCCGTTACGCCCGCCATCAAGAGTCATCATAGCGATTTTAAAGCCATCTCCTTCTTGGCCTAGTAAATTCTCCTTTGGAACCTTACATTCCTCAAAAATTATCTCAGTTGTTGGTGAGGAACGAATACCTAATTTTTTCTCCTTTTTCCCTACGGAAAAGCCTTCAAAATCTTTCTCGATAATAAACGCGCTCGTTCCTTTATGTTTGCTAGATGGATCTGTCAATGCAAAAACAACGTAAATATCCGCTACTCCGCCATTTGTAATAAAAATCTTTGATCCATTTAAGATATAATGATCACCTTCTAAGCGAGCGGTTGTACGCATTCCACCCGCATCCGATCCTGAACCTGGCTCGGTTAAACCGTAACCGCCAATCTTTTCACCCTGTGCCATTGGTTTTAAATACTTCTGTTTTTGTTCCTCGGAACCAAATTTATAAAGTGGCCATCCAGCTAATGAAGTATGTGCAGAAAGGGTAACTCCCGTTGATGCGCAAACTCTTGATAGCTCCTCAACAGCTATACAGTAAGCTAAATAGTCACTGCCGATTCCACCGTATTCCTCTGGCCAAGGAATTCCTGTTAAACCTAATTCAGCCATTTTATCGAAGATTTCTCGATCAAAGCGCTCCTCTTCATCCCGTTCAGCGGCAGTTGGTGCCACTTCTTTTTCTGCAAAGTCACGAACCATTTTTCGAATCATTTCATGCTCTTCTGATAAACGAAAATTCATAATTAAGTTCCTCCACTTATTGTTATAATTGTTTGCTTATTACGATTCGTTGTATTTCACTTGTTCCTTCATAGATTTCAGTAATTTTTGCATCCCGGAAATATCTTTCTACTGGATAGTCCTTTGTGTATCCATAACCGCCAAAGATTTGAATTGCTTCTGTCGTTGTTTCTACTGCTGTTCGCGACGCAAATAATTTAGCCATTGAAGCTTCCGTTTTACACGGAAGACCCAAGGATTGTAGGTTAGCGGATCGATAAACCAATAGTTTTGCTGCTTCTACATTTGTTGCCATATCAGCAAGTTTAAACCCAACACCTTGTTGAGAAGCAATAGGCTTTCCAAATTGGAACCGTTCTTTTGCATATGCTATCGATTTTTCAAGTGCCGCTTCAGCGATTCCTAGGCTTTGTGCGGCAATTCCGATTCTTCCAATGTTAAGATTGGCAAGGGCAATTTTATTCCCTTCCCCTTCTTTGCCAAGTAGGTTTTCAACAGGAACAGCCATGTCATCAAAAGTAAGTTGTACTGTACGAGACCCATGAAGTCCCATTTTATGTTCATCTTTCCCTATGATTAAACCAGCGGTATTTTTCTCAACGATGAAAGCCGATATGCCATCTTTTCCTGCCGTTGGATCGGTCACAGCAAATACAATATACGTATCGGCTTCACCACCGTTTGTAATAAATACCTTTGAGCCATTGATAATATAGTGGTCCCCTTTTTTAATGGCTCGTGATTTTAAATTTCCAGCATCAGAACCTGCACTAGGCTCTGTTAAGCAAAATGCTCCTAAATATTCACCCGTTGCCAGCTTAGGAAGATACTTTTGCTTCTGTTCCTCCGTACCAAAATAGAGAATTGGATTTGTTCCTACGGACGTATGGACAGATAGAATGACGCCAATAGTTGCACTAACTCTTGATAACTCATGAATTGCAATAATATACGAGGTAAAATCCATCTCTGATCCGCCATACTTTTCAGGAACGGTAATACCCATTAGCCCTAAATCCGCCATTTTTCGTAAAATAGATCTAGGGAATTCCCCTTCTTCCATCTTTTCTATGAAAGGAGCAATTTCTGCTACTGCAAATTCATGAACCATTTTTCTCATCATTATTTGCTCTTCGTTGAAATGTAGATTCATCATTGTCTCCCCTTATTTCCTACAAAAATAATTAATGATAAACATAGAAACCTCTACCTGATTTCTTTCCGAGCCATCCGGCTTTTACATATTTTCTTAATAATGGGCAAGGGCGATATTTATCATCCCCGAAACCTTCGTGCAATGTCTCCATAATATATAAACAAGTATCTAAACCAATAAAATCAGCTAGAGTTAAAGGTCCCATCGGATGATTCATCCCGAGCTTCATTACTTCGTCGATCGCTTCTTTTGTAGCAACCCCTTCATACAAGGTAAAAATCGCCTCATTAATCATTGGCATGAGTACCCGGTTAGAAACAAAACCAGGAAAATCATTTACTTCGACAGGAATCTTCGATAACGATTTAGTCATGTCCTCTACTGCCTGATATACTTCATCCGAAGTTGCGAGGCCGCGAATAATTTCAACTAGTTTCATAACTGGGACCGGATTCATAAAATGCATACCAATTACTTTTTCCGGACGATCGGTAGCTGCTGCAATTTCTGTTATAGGTAATGAGGATGTGTTGGAAGCTAGTATCGTATGATTTGGCGCATATTGGTCCAATTCCTTAAAAATTTTACTTTTCACGTCCATATTTTCAACAGCTGCTTCAATAACAATATCAACGTTTTCTGAGTCTTTTAGATTAGTAGACAAAATAAAGTTTGAAAGAATTTTGCTTTTTTCTTCTTCTGTCATTCTTTCTTTAGTTACCTGTCTTGAAAGATTGTTAGTAATGCCACCTAGCCCTTTTTGAACAAATTCTTCTTTTAAATCATTTAAATAGACGGTATAGCCAGCTTGTGCACATACTTGCGCAATTCCAGATCCCATTTGTCCAGCACCGATCACCATCACTTTTTTTATATCCATTTTGAATTCCCTCCTCTAGTTTTTCTTTACTTCGATTAGTACAGCGTCTCCCTGACCGCCACCAGAACAGATTGCGGCTATACCTAATCCACCGCCACGGCGTTTAAGTTCATAAATAAGCGTCAAAATAATTCTTGCCCCACTTGCACCAATCGGATGGCCCAGTGCAATCGCTCCTCCGTTAACATTAACCTTTTCAGGATCTAAATGGGCGATTGTGCTACTTGCCAGTGATACAGCGGCAAATGCCTCGTTTATTTCAAATAAATCAATTTCCTCTGCTGTTTTCCCTGTTTTCTTAAGAAGTTCATTAATGACTAATCCAGGTGTTTGTGGAAAATCTTTTGCCTCAATCGCAATGGCCGTATGACCTACAATAGTTGCTAACGGCTCTAAACTCATTGATTGTGCCTTCTCCTCACTCATCAAAACCATAGCACAAGCACCATCGTTAACTCCCGGTGCATTTCCCGCTGTAATTGTCCCTTCTTTATCAAAAACAGACGGTAATTTCGATAACTTTTCTAAGGTTGTGTCACTTCTCGGTGCCTCATCATGATTCATTAGTAGGGGAGTTCCTTTTCTTTGAGGAATCTCAATTGATACTATTTCCTCTGAAAACTTTCCTTCTTCAATTGCCTTTACTGCACGTTCATGGCTGCGTAATGCCCATGCATCCTGCTCTTGTCTCGAAATATTAAATTCACTAGCTGTTAGGTTTCCATATGAGCCCATATGCACACCAGAGAATGAACAAGTTAAACCATCAAATGTCATTAAATCTTTTAAAGAAGCATCACCCATTCTTAAACCAAAACGGGCATTCGGTAAAATATAAGGTGCATTGGACATGGATTCCATTCCGCCAGCTACAATGATCTCTTCATCACCTAACCGAATAATTTGATCAGCTAATGTTACACTCCGCATTCCAGATGCACATACTTTATTAATTGTTTCTGTCTTTACTTCCCATGGTAGATCTGCTAATCTAGCTGCCTGTCTTGAAGGAATTTGCCCTTGTCCCCCCTGAAGAACAGAACCAAAAATTACTTCATCCACTTTAGCAGGTTCAACTTTTGCTCTTTTCAAAGCTTCTTTAATCGCAATTCCGCCTAATTCAGGTGCGGTAAGGGAACGTAACTTACCACCCAACCTGCCGAAGGGAGTTCTTGCTCCACTCACGATTACTGTCTTTGTCATTTTATTCACTCCTTCAAAGGAAACCTCGGGAAATCGCTTACAAAATTACTGACTGAACGCTCGCTCAACAACATGGTTTATAAAAAGGGACTAAACGTCCCTTTTGTACACTATTCATACTAAATATCTATAAAACTATATTAACTGAAAAACTGAAGGAATTGAAACACTTTATTAAAAATTCCCAATAAATTTTATGTTCCATTTTATCGCAATAGAATATTAATTAAGATGCAAGGGTTTGTTCCGGCTCCCCACAGACCGCTTTTTCAAGCAATTCTGCCACATCATATGTTTTAACCGTTTCTTCTACTTCCTTCGCTTTTGTGCCATCTGAAAGCATTGTTAAGCAATACGGACATCCAGAACTAATGACAGATGGGTTCACTGCCAGTGCCTGTTCAGTCCGGGAGACATTTATACGATGACCCGTATCTTCCTCCATCCACATTAAACCGCCACCGGCTCCACAACACATCCCTTTTTCGCGGTTACGGTCCATTTCAATTAATGTAACACCAGGGATGGCTTTTAAAATTTCGCGGGGTGGATCGTACACATCATTATATCTTCCTAAATAGCAAGAATCATGGAACGTAATTTTTTCATTCACTTCATATTTAGGTTTTAGGCGTCCTTCTTTCACTAATTCATAAAGAAGTTCGGTATGATGATAAACTTCCGCTTCTAACCCAAAGTCAGGATACTCCTTTTTAAAGATGTTATAAGCGTGCGGATCTATCGTAACAATTTTCTTCACTTCATTTTTTTCAAATTCTGAAATATTTTGGCCCGCTAGCTCTTGGAATAAGAACTCATTACCTAAACGGCGAGGAGTATCCCCAGAGTTTTTCTCTTTGTTACCTAAAATTGCAAATTTTACACCCGCCTCGTTAAGAAGCTTCGCAAAAGATAACGCGATTTTTTGACTACGGTTATCAAATGAACCCATTGATCCAACCCAGAATAAATATTCAAATTCTTCGCCAGACTTTTTCACTTCTTTTACAGTTGGTACGTGAACATCTTCACGGGCATCACGCCAATTTTCACGTTCCTTCCGATTAAGTCCCCACGGATTTCCTTGACGTTCGATATTTTGCATCGCACGCTGAGCATCTGCATCCATTTTTCCTTCTGTTAGTACTAGATAACGTCTAAGATCGATAATTTTATCGACATGTTCATTCATAACCGGACATTGATCTTCACAGTTACGGCATGTCGTACAAGCCCATATTTCTTCTTCGGTAATTACATCTCCGATAAGACTTGGAGAGTAATTTAAAGTAGCAGCTGATTCCTCTGCCCCTTGTCCAGCACTTGCTAATGCAATTTGATTTCCTTTTGTGTTAGAAAATGCGAAAGTTGGTACCCATGGTTGTTTGGATGTCACTGCTGCACCATGGTTCGTTAAATGATCCCTTAATTTAATAATCAAATCCATTGGGGAAAGCATTTTTCCTGTTCCTGTAGCCGGACACATATTTGTACAGCGTCCACATTCTACACAAGCATATAAATCAATTAATTGTAATTGGGAGAAGTCTTCGATTTTTCCTACACCGAAAGATTCTTGAGATTCATCTTCAAAATCGATTGATTTCAGTTTTCCTGCTCCATCCAAACGATTAAAGTACACATTTGCTGGTCCAGCTATTAAGTGTGCATGCTTCGATTGTGGTACATAAACAAGGAAAGAAAGAAGGAAAATCAAATGGATCCACCAAGCAATATAGAAAATAATGATCGATGCTGTTTCACCAATCCATCCAAATGCTTGAGCAACAAGCGATGCGATTGGCTCCGTCCATGTTATATCCTCACCGTGCCAAATGATCCCCATTCCATTTCCAATTAACACGGATACCATTAAGCCACCAATAAATAAAAGAACGAGTCCAGATTTGAATCCTCTTTTTAAACGAACTAATTTCTCAATATAACGACGGTAAAATGCCCATACAACAGCAACTAAGATTACGAGTGTGACAATTTCTTGGAAAAATGTAAATCCTGCATATAACGGACCTAACGGTAAGTGTGATTCAGGTGCAAGGCCCTTCCAAATAAAATCAATTGCCCCGAATTGCACAAGAATAAAGCCATAGAAGAACATTACATGGATTGCGCCACTTTTTTTATCTTTCAAAAGCTTTTTCTGACCAAACACATTAACCCAAATCTTTTGTAGACGCTCTTTGACCCGATTATCGAATTCAACCTTTTTGCCTAGCTTAATATATTGAATTCTTGTTTTAACAACATAAACAAATAACGAGATTGCGTAAACGGTTACAAAAAGAAAAGCAATCCAGTTCGCCCAAAGCAACCAAGACATATAATAAACTCTCCCCTCCAAAGAATACCTTTGGGATTTATAACCCCTAAATTTTCTGAATGTTACTTACTTACATTATATAATGAATGAGCATTCAGTCAATGACTTTATTCAAAGTTTTTTGACTTTTATCATAAAATTCTTTCCTTTTATGTACAAGAGTGATGTTAACGCCATCACTCTTTCTTCCTTTACGCTAAATTAGAAAGGACCTCCCGGTGGAGGAATATTATTTCTATGATCATACGGGTTTTTCTCTATATCTTTATTGAATCTCTTTTTTGTATTTGAGCTGTTAAAGAAAAAAATTATGGGGATTACTATGATTAGAAGCAGAAATATCCACCACATATCTTCACCTCCCTAATATTATTATACGTAATTTCATTTGAATTTTCCAAAAATTCATACAAAGGGGCTATTTTTTATGTTTCTCTGAATTATGGAGATACTATTGGAACATTATTTTTTTCGTAGGGAGGAATTTATGCTGACATGGCTATGGATAGTGACTCTGTTTATTCTACTTATCATCGCTTTATGTACAGCTGACTATGTTTTTGGGAAAAGAAATTATTTACGTCATTGTAAAAAGAGAGAATATCCCAAACGGATGGGAGAAATTCACCTGATTACTAGGGGAGATGACTTATTTAATTTATTTTATTCGGACATTAAAGCAGCTAAAACAAGTATTCATATCCTTTTTTATATTGTCAAAGGCGACCAATTTAGTAAGAACTTCTTAGAATTATTAGCGCAAAAGGCAGTTGAGGGTGTAGAAGTTCGATTATTAATGGATTGGATGGGAAGTCATAGTGTATCCAAATCATTGATGAAACAATTAAAAAGTATTGGAGCTGAAGTTGAATTTTGCAATCGACCCCATTTTCCTTTTTTATTTTTTACCCTTCAACAAAGAAATCATCGAAAATGTTCAGTTATTGACGGCAAAATTGGATATGTAGGCGGCTATAATGTAGGCAAAGAATACATTGATAAAGATCCAATTCTCTCTCCTTGGAGAGATTATTGCTTCCGCTTTTTAGGTGAGAGTGTAAAAGATATTCAGCAGGAGTTTTCTATAAACTGGGAAAGGGCAACGAGCCAGCCTTTAACGTTACAATATTCCCCCGAAGCTGTGAATGGATTGATGGTGCATCGTTTTTTTCCAACAGAAGGGAAATATTTGGAGGAAGTAATTTGTGGATTAATTGATTGTGCAAAAGAAAGGATCTATATTGGAACCCCTTATTTTATTCCCTCCAATAAAGTTTTGGAAAGGCTTCTCTTCGCTTCAAAAAGAGGGGTAACGTTAAAAATCCTCGTTCCTGAAAAAGCTGATCATATTTTGGTGAAAGAAGCGTCGTTTCGTTATTTTCGCAGGTTGCTATCTAGTGGGGCTGAAGTGTACCAATATTTGAACGGCTTTTATCATGCGAAAGTGATGATTATTGATCAATCTATATGTCAAACTGGGACAGCTAATTTTGATCGAAGAAGCTTTTTCCTTAATCATGAATTGAATTGTTATATTTATGATCAAGACTTTATTAAGAGAATAACGAAAGTAGTTGAAAAGGATATATTAGATTCACATCAACTTTCCATCGAAGAACTTCATAACACTTCTCTTGGGACTAAAATAAAAGAGTTTTGTGCAAACGCAATGGCAAATATTCTATAGTTTCCTTTACATAAAAAAATCCAATTCATATGAATTGGATTTTTTTGGAATTACATTTTTTCTGGTGCTGATACGCCAATCAATGCTAATGCATTTTTCAATGTGATTTGTACGGATTTAATTAAAGCAAGGCGTGCCTTTGTCAATTCCACATTGTTTTTATCCAATACTTTTTCTGCGTTATAAAAGCTGTGGAAGGTGGACGCAAGATCGTTAATATAGTTAGTGATTCTATGTGGAATACGCTTTTCAGCTGCCTCAGCAATTACTGCAGGGAAATCACCAATTTTCTTTAATACTTCAATCTCTTTTTCCGCTTTTATTAAGTCATATTTTGCATTACTTTCAACTGTAAAACCTTGTTCTTCACCTTGGCGCAAAATACTGCAAATTCTCGCATGTGCATATTGTGCATAATAAACAGGGTTCTCATTTGATTGTGAAACCGCAAGATCCAAATCAAAATCTAAATGAGTATCAGCACTTCTCATTGCAAAGAAGTAACGAACTCCATCCAGGCCAACTTCTTCAATCAAATCGCGCATCGTTACTGCTTTTCCTGTTCGTTTGCTCATTTTCATTTTTTCGCCGTCTTTATATAAATGAACAAGCTGAATAATCTCTACTTCAAGATTATCCGGATTATATCCTAAAGCCTCCATAGCTGCTTTCATACGCGGGATATATCCGTGATGATCTGCTCCCCATACATTAATTAACTTATCAAAACCGCGTTCAAATTTATCATTATGATAAGCAATATCTGGTGTTAAGTATGTATAAGAACCATCATTTTTAATTAATACACGATCCTTGTCATCACCAAATGCAGTTGATCTAAACCAAGTGGCGCCATCTAATTCGTACACATGTCCTCTTTCACGAAGAGCCTTTAACATGGAATCAATTTTTCCATTTTTATAAAGTGACGTTTCTGAGTACCATACATCAAATGGAACACGGAAGTTTTCAAGATCTGTTTTTAACTTTTCCATTTCATACTCTAACCCATATTGACGGAAAAATTCGAAGCGCTCTTCTTCTCCTTTTTTCGTGTATTCATCACCGAATTGTTCAGCAAGCTTCTTGCCAATACCGATAATATCCTGACCATGGTAGCCATCTTCAGGCATTTCCTTATCCAATCCAAGGGCTTGATAATACCGCGCTTCAACAGAACGTGCCAAATTATTTATTTGGTTACCGGCGTCATTAATATAATATTCACGACTAACATCATATCCTGCTTTATCAAGAATATTACATAAAGAATCGCCTACTGCTGCCCCACGAGCATGTCCTAAATGCAAATCTCCAGTCGGGTTGGCAGATACGAATTCAACTTGAATTTTTTGACCTTTCCCTGCATCTGTTTGTCCGTATTGGTCGCCGGCCTCAATAACTGTCGGAATCAGATTTGTTAAATAACTATTATTCATGTAAAAATTAATGAATCCCGGTCCTGCGATTTCAATTTTTTCAATAGAAGCTTTAGATGTATCGAAATGAGAGACAATTTCTTCTGCAATCATTCGAGGGGCTTTCTTTGCTACCCTAGCTAATTGCATGGCCGTATTCGTCGCATAATCACCATGTGATTTATCTTTCGGTGTTTCTAGAATAATTGCAGGAATTTGTTCCTCCGTAGCCAATCCTGCCTTTAACACGGCATTTTTAATTTCACTTTTCACGTTCATTTGGATTTGTTCAACAATATTCATTTTTTATGCCTCCTTATATGCTATCGACATTTCGTATTTTCCGGATGTGGAGCCTTGCATAAGAAGATCGTATGCCAGCTTAATTTGCCCCTCATTCTTCGTCGTTTTTATATGTTCAATTTTTTCCGTTTTCGTTGAAAGTAAAAGTGTGCCAAATGCACTTTCATAGGAACCATTTTTCTCGACATCCATATGGAAATTTATGCGCATTTTAATGGCACCGCTTCGCAAAATAACCGCGTTGTTATCCGCTATTTTAACAATGGTATGTACCGTTCCTTCCTCAACCTCTTCATCGTATTTTAAGAAAAATGCATTTCCTTTTTGATAAAAATTTCCGAAAAGCATTAATTCATAGCTTTCACTTTCTGTATCCTGTTTAATAACTGTCTTTAGGTGAATTTTGACAGGTGTTTGTTGGATCATTCCTTCTGTCAAACGATTCACATCCTTTTTTCTAATAAATATATATTTAGACCTTCAAAGCCAAAGCCGTTCCTTTCCGCTGCAGGCACTTGCTTTCCGTGGGGCTGGCGATGAGCCTCCTCATCGCTTCGCTCTTGCGGGGTCTCATCTGTCCAGCTGATCCCACAGGAGTCAAGTGCCTTCCGCTCCAATCCACTCTGCGTGAATAATATGGGAAAGTATCAATCTTATAGAAAATAGCTGATCATTATAACTTTTTTAAGTATAGAAATAAATCTCAAGAAAATCAATGTCTATACGACGAGAATCAATGCGCTTATGGCTGGTGTTAAGATCATTGCTGTTTTCAAAATTCCTTTAGGAACAAGATTCGTGAATTTAGCACCAAGATAGGCGCCAAGCATCGTTCCTATTAATACTTGAATGAGTAATGTGACATCCAGAAATCCTTCTGATGAAAAGCCGACTCCGCCTCCGATTGCAATCGGAACAATTACGAGCATGGTTGTCCCAACCGATTGTCGAAGGGAAAGCCCCAAAAATGTGAGAAGACCTAATTGAATAAACGGTGTGGAACCAATTCCAAACGTACCCGATAGAATTCCTGTGATAATTCCTAATATGGCGGCTCTCATTAATAGTTTCGTATTTAGTGTCCAAGTTTCATTAGTTACTTCCTTCTTCTTCATAAAAAATAAGCGAATAACTAATAAAATTGCTGAAAGAAAGAGCATTCCACCAGTTAAATAGTGCATATCATCCGTTGGAATAAATGAAGCAATCTTCGAGCCAACAAACGCTCCTACTGCGCCAAAACCACCTACTAGAAGACCCGCTTTCACAGATATATTTCCTTCACGATAGTGGCTAAACGCACCTGATAAACTGGTAAAGGCCATTGCCGTTAAAGAGGTGGCTAATGCGACATGAATAGGTATCTTAAATACAAGTGTAAGAATAGCGATGATAAATCCTGAACCACCTGCTCCAATAAACCCTAGTATTGCTCCTAGTACAAGCATCGTTAACACAATTGCCATTCTTGCCACTCCTATCGCGTTTAAATACTTTAAATTATCCTTATGATTACTAGAATATTATACCTTATTTCCTTTTGCGAACTAAAGCCGTTTTTGGAAAAGGACTATTTCATTAAGAGATGGAATAGTATTTATATGATTTTTAAATAAGGGGATGGAGGATTGCTATTTTTAAATATCTGTTTATAGTCGGTGTACTATGTTTTACAATTATACGTACATTAATTAAGGAGCCTAAAAAGAAATAGAGGATTACGATCCGAAGATACTTTTAAGCTTAAGTTTATTCCTATAGATGATTCCTCATTTAAATGGTATGTTCTCTTTTCAAAAGGAACTATACGTTTCAAAGAAAAGGGCGGAAAAATAAACGAGGTAAAAGGATTAAATATTGCAGGCTGGTGGATGATAACTGAAGAAAAAGGATCCTCTCAATGAGGATCCTTATTTCACCCAACCAAGTATCATTTCACGAATCAACTTACTTGCCGTATTTGCCGTTTGTTCTGACGAATCATAGATAGGAGCTACTTCTACTAAATCTCCACCTACGACCTTCACTTGTGAACGTGCTATTTCATGGATTGATGCCAGCAATTCTTTTGAAGTAATCCCACCACAATCGACTGTTCCTGTTCCAGGTGCGTGTGCAGGGTCTAGAACATCAATATCAATTGTTACGTAAACCGGACGACCAGCAAGCTTGGGTAATACTTGTTTCAATGGTTCAAGTACTTCAAATTTAGAGATGTGCATTCCATTTTCTTTTGCCCATTTAAACTCTTCCTTCATTCCAGAACGAATTCCGAAAGAATATACATTTTTAGGACCAATTAATTCGGCCGCTTTTCTGATCGGGGTAGAATGGGAAAGTGGCTCTCCTTCATATTCAGAACGCAAATCTGTGTGTGCATCCATATGAATAATCGCGAGATCGGGGTACTTTTTGTACATCGCTTTAATAACTGGCCACGAAACGAGATGCTCCCCGCCCATTCCTAAAGGAAATTTATTATCTTTTAATAAACCATCGATGTATTCTTCAATAAGATCAATACTCCGCTGAGGGTTTCCGAAAGGCAACGGAATATCACCTGCATCGAAGTATTTCACCTCTTCCAATTCTCGGTCTAAATATGGACTATACTCTTCTAAGCCAATTGAGACTTCTCTTATCCGCCCTGGACCGAAACGTGAACCTGGTCGGTAGCTAACTGTCCAATCCATTGGCATTCCATAGATAACCGCTTCGCTTTCCTCATAGTTCGGATGGCTTTTAATAAACACATTTCCTGAGTAAGCTTCATCAAATCGCATATGTGTACCTCCTCTTTTTTATTCAGTTAAATCCTTAACAAACTTAGGCAGTACAAATGCTGCTTTATGAAGTTCTTTCGTATAGTATTTTGTTTCAATGTCATGGAATCGATCTTCACTTACTTCAAGTGGATCATATTTTTTTGATCCAACTGTAAATGTCCACATGCCACTTGGATATGTTGGAACATTTGCGATATATAGACGAGTAATTGGGAAAATTTCCTTTACATCTTTTTGTACTTCGCGAATTAAATCAGCTTTAAACCAAGGATTGTCTGTTTGAGCAACGAAAATACCGTCTTCTTTTAATGCTTTTGAAATACCTGCATAGAATCCTTTTGTAAACAAATTGACTGCTGGTCCGACTGGTTCTGTTGAATCAACCATAATTACATCATATTCGTTTTCGCTTTTCGCAATATGCATGAAACCATCATCGACTTGAACATCAACACGAGGATTTTCTAGTTCGCCTGCGATTTCAGGTAAAAATTTCTTGGAATACTCAATAACCTTGCCGTCAATATCCACAAGTGTTGCTTTTTTTACACTTGGATGCTTCAAAATTTCACGAATTACCCCGCCATCTCCGCCACCAACAACAAGAACATTTTCGGGATTTGGATGGGTAAACAATGGAACATGTGCCACCATTTCATGGTAGACGAACTCATCTTTTTGTGAAGTCATCACCATATCATCCAAAAGAAGCATATTACCCCATTCAACAGTTTCAACCATATCTAACTTTTGAAATTCCGTTTGTTCTGTATGTAAAGTTTGCTTAATCTCCATTGTAATTCCAAAATGATCAGTTTGTTTTTCAGTAAACCATAGTCCACCCATTGCAATCTTCCTTCCTATTATAAATATTAGCGTCCATTAATAACTCACTACTAACTCATTTTTCCCTAAGACACTAAATACAAACATGAGAAAAAGTATAGTGAATTCTGGCAAAATTGCAAGAAAAACTTTCATTCACTTATTAAAATTATTCCTATCAAAAAATTCTTTTTGCATGTTTAAAAAAGAGGTTGTTTTTTCATACTGATACAATAGGCATTTTTAGAAGTTTGAGGTGAACGTCATGGAAACAATGACAAATCCAAAAATACAAAAGTCAAAGCGCTTTTTAAGACTATCATTATTTGTCTTACTTATTGTTCTAACCATATCTATCGTTTCTATAGCTGGAATTTTAATATATGCAAAAATATTAGGTCCTCCCCCTCTTTCTGTCCCACAATCAACTCTATACTATTCAAATGATGGCACTCTAATCGGAGAAAGTAGTAACGGGGATAAAAGATATTGGGTTGATCTAGACGATGTATCAGAAGACGTAATCAATGCGACTATATCCATTGAGGACCAAAACTTCTATTCACACCATGGATTTGATTACAAACGAATAGCGGGTGCAGTATTAGCAGATATAAAAGCGATGGAAAAAGTGCAAGGCGCTAGTACGATTTCACAACAATATGCAAGAAACCTCTTTTTAACGCTCGATAAAACATGGAAGCGAAAAATTTCCGAGGCTTTTTATACACTTAGATTAGAAATGAATTATGATAAAAAGGAGATTTTGGAAGGCTATTTAAATACGATTAATTATGGTCATAAAGCTTATGGAATCGAAGCGGCCAGTCAATTTTATTTTGGAAAAAAGGCAAAGGAACTTAGTCTGGCAGAGTCTGCTATGCTGGCTGGAATCCCAAAAGGCCCTAATATCTATTCACCTATTGGTCATTTTGATCGGGCGAAAACTAGACAAAAAATTATTCTACAGTCAATGGTTCATAATGGTTTTATTACACAAAAAGAGGCCGACAAAGCAGCAAGCAAAAAGCTAAATATTATCGGCGAACATTCCTCTTTGCAAACAACGGTCGCCCCCTATTTTCAAGATACGGTGAAACATCTTTTAAAAACAAAAATTGGTCTTGATGATCGAACAATTGATTTAGGTGGTCTTCATGTATTCACAACATTAAATACTGATCAACAGAAAATTGCGGAACAAGTAATTGAGGAAACAATTTCCGGGAATTCCAATATCCAAGTAGGATTTGCAGCTATGGATCCTAACACTGGCTTTGTTTCAGCATTGGTTGGCGGGAGGAAATATGAAGATAGTCAATATAATCGTGCTGTTCAAGCTATTCGCCAGCCAGGCTCGACCATCAAACCATTACTGTATTATGCGGCTCTAGAAAAAGGGTTTACCCCAACGACAATGATGAAAAGCGAACCGACTACTTTTCATTTTGATGATGGTAATAAAGAGTACACACCACATAATTTTAATAGTAAATATGCGAATGATGAAATTACGATGGCACAAGCACTTGCACTTTCTGATAATGTATTTGCTGTGAAAACACATTTATTTTTAGGAGAAGATGTTCTCGTCCAAACAGCCAAGCACTTTGGAATACAGACAAAAATGTCTAAAGTTCCTTCTTTAGCTTTAGGAACATCTGGTGTTCGTGTTATTGATATGGTAAACGCTTATAGCTTATTAGCAAATGGCGGTAACCAAGTGGAGCCTGTCTTTATTACAAGGGTAGAAGATTACCAAGGGAAGGTTATATATCAGTATGAACCACCTAGGGGGCAAATTCTTGATCCAAAGCTTGCGTTCATTATGGATCAAATGATGACGGGCATGTTTGATAAAAAGTTAAATGGGTACTCGAGCGTCACAGGGTCAACGATCGCTAGTCAAATAACAAGGCAATATGCAGGTAAATCGGGGTCAACTGATACCGACAGCTGGATGATTGGGTTTGCTCCACAGCTCACTGCGGGAATATGGACTGGATATGATCAGGGGAACCAAATTACACTAAATGCAGATAAACTATATGCCAAAAACATCTGGGTTCGATTTATGGAAAAGTCCCTTGAAGATCAGCCGATCAAAACTTTTAAACAACCAAAAGGTGTAATTGCTGTTCCAATCGACCCGGAAAGCGGAAAAATTGCAACTGATGACTGTCCAGTTTCTCGAATAACCTATTTCATCGAGGGAACAGAGCCTACTGATTATTGTGATAAACACGTTAATGAGGGAAACATGTTGGAGCTCGATAAAAGGAAACAAAAGGAAAACAAAAGCTGGTTTAAACGGTTCTTTAGATGGTTTTAAAGTTGTTTACAAGTAAATGAAAAAACTCGGGGTGTGCGTCCCCGAGTTTTTTCGTGTCCTAGTTTGTATATGCAAACCATCAATTCTAGTTTACTTATTTTCCATTAAATCAGCAAGTCACTGCAAATAAATTCAAACAAATGTCACAATTTGTCCACATTTTCTTTATTCCGAAGCCAAACCTTTTTTTAACTCTTCACTAGATAGTTCCCACATCTTTTCATCGTGAGTTTTCAAGAAGTCTTCCAGTATTTTTTTAGATTTGACATCCATATGATCGACAATAATATGACGTTTTAATGATTTATCTAAGCGATTTACATGCTCTGGCAATGATTTATACCCACGTCTCGCTTCTTTATTTACGGTCATTTCACAAGCAGTCACACCTGCAAAATACGGTCCTTCTTCTTTTCTGTCAATTGTCACCCAAACTAACCAATAAGGCTTTGCCCCTTCTGGTACATCCTCGCGATTAGGTAAAAATTTCACCCTTTTCTCAACAGAACTTCGTGCATGCATAGCACCAATATCAACAAAGGCTTCTCCTTCTTCTACATCTACAAATACAGGTGATACATTTTCTAAACTTAATGATCCAATTCCGAATCCTCGGTGACCATCTGTAGGATCGTTTTTAATAATATTGAATTCTAGCTTTTTCTTCCCTTCCATTACGATACCTCCTGACTACATAAACATTGAAAAAATTGTTTGAAAGCTAGATAGAAAAAAATTACTAACTTTTTGCATCAACGGAAAAATGGTGTATTCATCTAATGGTGTCACAATAATAATTAGAAATACTAAAATACTATATTGTTCAAATTGTGTCATTTTTGCCCGGATGGTAGGGCTCACTAAGTCTTCCACAATTCTATACCCATCTAGTGGTGGAAGGGGAATTAAATTGAATACAAATAACATCATGTTTAGTTGAATAAAAATATTTAAAAAATCCATGATGAAACTAGATGCATTCGTCCATGATCCCGAAGAAATTAAAAAATAGAAAACCCCGTATCCTATAAATGCCAATAATAAGTTACTTAGTGGTCCCATAATCGAAACTAATATCCCTGCAGCTCTCGGGTTTTTAAAATGGCGACGATCGACAGGTACTGGACGTGCCCAACCAAATCCAGCAATTAAAATAAGAATCGTCCCAAATGGATCAAGATGCTGAATCGGATTCAGTGTTAAACGACCTTGATCTTTAGCAGTCGGATCGCCAAATTTATAAGCCGTATATGCGTGGGCAAATTCATGCACGGTAAAAGCAATTAATAATGTAATAACTACAAACGGTAGATACTCAATTGGATATTTCAAAATACCGGACAAAAAATTAATCAATTGATCCACAATCAAACCCCTTTTTCAATCATTCTATTCATTCTAACTATTAGTATACAACAATCCAATGATAAATTCCTTGTAGTGGAACTGATTTTGCTAATATCCCTTGCATGCCCTTTCATAAAGCAATACACTTTGTATTGTAAATACTATTTTTCATAGAAGGAGTTGTCGGTTGTATGCCATATATTACAGTAAAAATGTTAGAAGGTCGTACAGAGGAACAAAAAAAAGCATTGGTAGAAAAGGTTACGGATGCTGTTAGTGAAACTGCTGGCGCGCCGAAAGAAAATATCGTAGTTTTTATTGAAGAAATGTCAAAAAATCACTATGCAGTAGGTGGAAAAAGATTAAGTGACAAGTAAAAAGAACCGGGCATGCCCGGTTCTTTTCAGATTAATATGAAACATTACATATAAAATCACTAAAAGGTAATAGAAATTGGTAGTTTCCTGTTCAATCGGTTTGCCTTTGGTTGCTTGCGGTACCATGGGCGGTGATGGGACTGCTCTATCGGCTTGCTTTTGGTTCCTGCGGGACCATGGGCGGCGGTACCACTCCTCTATCGGATTGCTTTTAGCTCTTGCGGGACCATGGGCGGCGGTGCCACTCCTCTATCGGATCGCTTTTGGCTCTTGCGGGACCATAGGCGGCGGTGCCACTCCTCTATCGGATCGCTTTTGGCTTCTGCGGGACCATGGGCAGCGGTACCACTCCTTTATCGGATTGCTTTTAGCTCTTGCGGGACCATAGGCGGCGGTGCCACTCCTCTATCGGATCGCTTTTAGCTCTTGCGGGACCATGGGCGGCGGTGCCACTCCTCTATCGGATCGCTTTTGGCTCTTGCGGGACCATAGGCGGCGGTGTACCCTGCCCTATCGGTTCGGTTCGCCTCTTCTTCTCACGGGACCATTGCCGATGTATGTTTGTTCCATTAGATTGACCCTTCATTCTATTAATTCCTTATTTTTTAATAAAAACAAATAGCTAAGCCTTATTCCCGCGGCTTAGCTATTTGTTTTAACGACTCAATATACTGGTATGCTTCAGTAATTTCCGACTCACTATAATTCTGTTTTGCTTTAACTGTTTGGACTTTCTCGATAACCTCTTGCTGAGGAAGATTATCAAAATAAAGAACTGTAGATACCAACTCCAAAAAACGAGAATTTTGTTCGTTCATATTGACTAAACATTCATCTAAATGCGGAACCTTTGTTTCATACATATTTAGAAACTCTTTGCCACTTTCAGTGATTGTATAACGATATTGAAAGTATCCACCCTTTTTTTCCTTCACTTCTTCAATAAAACCTAAATTAGTAAGTTCCTCTACCCGCAGAGTTAACTCCTCTGAATAAGGACCATAAAAGTGAAATTGAAATCTTTCTTGAAAAGGAAAATCTAACTTTTTCGATATATAAATCATCTTTTGTAACTTTTTCCGTCCGATAATCTCTCCCGAAGCTGCAAGTGCCCCCATCAATCTAACATGATCATTTAACAAAGAAACTCATCTCCCGCTTAATAAAAACTTATTTATCGTGATTCAACTATATACTCTCTAGTATGGAGCGAATCTTCTGCTTTATTTCGCTATTCATCTTGTCATCATGAATAAAGTCAGCTGGATAATATAATTTATGATCGGTTCTGCGCTTTCCTGAAATAGCATCAACAATGTCAGACGCCCTAGATAACTCTCGTAATTCTCCATTTGACTTTAATAAATGAATAGGAAGTCTTTCCTCTTCTTCGCCTGGGCGATAAAAATCATATGGAAGGTCGGATGAAGAATCCACAACTAAATAATAGTTAGGGTCTATTCCTGCCTCTTTAAACAGGTTTTCTAATGTACTATGTACCTTGAACTGTTTAGCTGGATCAAAGTCAACATATTTAAATAAGTTTCTATTCACAAATCTTGTACATAAATCACTTAAAATTGAATCATCTTCATCTTGCCACATTTGAAAATAATATAATATGACATTTTCATCTAATTTTAAATAGTCTTCTAATGTCATTTCATCCTCAAAAAGGGAATAAAAATGAACTGGATGTTGTTTAAATGAATAATATTCATCATGCAATTGCTTCGCACGATGCAAAATTTTCGTTAAAATCACTTCTGCGCTTCGTGTTACCGGATGAAAGTAGATTTGCCAGTACATTTGATAGCGACTCATAATATAGTCCTCGACTGCATGCATTCCGCTGTACTTAAAGACAACTTGTTCTTCACGCGGCCTCATTACTCGTAATAGCCTTTCTATATCAAAGTGGCCGTAACTAACTCCTGTAAAATAGGCATCCCTAAGTAGGTAATCCATCCGATCGGCATCAAGCTGGCTCGAAATTAAACTAACAACTAATTTATTTTCATAAGTTTTAGCAATGACTTCAGCCACTTTTTTCGGAAAGTCGGGACTTACTTTAGCCAATACTTTGTTTACTTCAGTGTTTCCGACAATAATCTTCTGTGTAAATTCCTCATGATCAAGTTGAAATACCTTTTCAAAAGAATGTGAAAATGGACCATGTCCTAAATCATGCAAAAGAGCCGCACACAAGGTAAGGAGACGATCCTCACTGTTCCATTCTTTTCGGCCATCAAAAACATCATCAATAATTCTTCTAATAATTTCATAAACACCTAGGGAATGATTAAATCGACTGTGTTCCGCACCGTGGAATGTAAAATAAGTGGTTCCGAGCTGACGAATTCGACGTAGACGTTGAAATTCCTTTGTAGCTACTAAATCCCATATCACCCTATCTCTTACATGGACATAGCGGTGAACAGGATCTTTAAAAACCTTTTCCTCGCTTAACTTCTGTTTAGAATATTCCATGTCTGACCCTCTTCCTAGACTATCTTTTTTATATTATATCCTTCTTCTTTTTAATATGAAAGATGTTGATTTTCGTATTCATTTTACAGCTTCAACATGCTAATTTGAGAAACTATTATATTTTTTACAATATTGGTATAAAAGATGTTCCTTTTGTCCATCCTTTGAGTATTGGGGAAAGTTAATAATGAATATGGGAGTTGAGAAGTATGAAAGAGCGTCAAGATGCTTGGACAGAAGAAAATGATTTACATTTAGCAGAAACTGTTTTGCGACATGTACGTGAAGGAAGTACTCAGCTAAATGCGTTTGAAGAAGTTGGTGACAAGTTAAATCGAACATCTGCAGCGTGTGGATTTCGTTGGAATGCTGTTGTGCGCCATGATTATGAACAGGCTTTACAACTGGCAAAAAAACAACGAAAACAGAGACAGCGGTTACTTGGGAAAGACCAAGGCGGTAAGAAAAAACTACTCTATCAACCACCTACTCCATCCTTTGAGGAAGTAGAAGATACACCTTTAGAAACTATTAATCAAGAATTTGCTGAAGACATGGATGTTGTTCAAACACCAATTGTGACGAAATCTGCGCCGATTAGTAATAACAATGGAGAATTAAATCTCCAAAAAGTAATTAGTTATTTACAATACCTAAATAGTACCCAGTTCCAATCAACCATTTTAAAAAGTGAGAATGCAAGAATAAAACGTGAAAACTCGGAACTAAAGCATCAAAATGAAGAACTTCAAAAACGAATTCGTGATTTAGAAAAGAACTCTGTGACAATGCAAGAAGATTATGAAACAATGATGAAAATCATGAACAGAGCAAGAAAACTTGTCCTATTTGAAGAAGATGAGCCTTCGACTTCTACGTTTAAAATGGACAGAAACGGAAACCTGGAGAAACTGGCGGAATAATATAGAAAAGCAAACATGAGCCGAAGGTAGTGCCCGTTTTTCGGGACTCTTCGGGATTTGAGTAGATAAACCAATGAGCAATAGTGACAAATAGAAAAGCACAACTTTTACCTAACAGGTGAAGTTATGCTTTTCTATTTTTTAGATTAGCCAACCTTTTTCATTTGCTGAAGCTGATACATTTGATAGTATTTTCCCTTTAGCTCCATTAGTTCGTCATGATTGCCTTTCTCTACAATTTCTCCTTTGTCTAAAACAAGAATTTGATCGGCATTGCGGATTGTTGATAAACGATGTGCGATAATAAAGGTCGTTCTTCCTTTTTTTAACACATCCATTGCCTTTTGAATAATTGCCTCTGTTTCTGTATCAATATTAGAAGTTGCTTCGTCCAATATGAGAATCGCTGGATTAAAGGCAAGTGCTCGTGCAAATGAGATCAGCTGTCTTTGCCCGGATGAAAGTGTGCTTCCCTTTTCGACTACGGGTTCATCAATCCCATTTTCCAAGTTTTTCAACACCTTATCTGCCCCAACATCTTTCAACGCCTTTTCTACTATTTCACGTGATATGTGCGGGTCATCTAGACTAACATTCGAAGCTATCGTTCCAGTAAATAAATATGGGTCCTGCAGAACGATGGCCATATGCTCTCTTAAACTTTGTGTCGACATATCTTTTATATTGACACCATCAATCTTTATTTCCCCTCTTGTACAATCGTAAAATCGGAATAATAGGTTCATAATCGAGCTTTTGCCTGAACCAGTATGTCCTACTAACGCAACCGTTTCTCCGCACTTTGCATCGAAAGTAATGTCTTTTAAAACATCGTTATTTTCTTTGTAGCCAAAGTGAACATGATCAAAAGTCACATTTCCTTGATACCTTGGAATTCTTTGATCATTTACTGCCGTTCCTTTTTCATCAAGCAATTCGAAAACCCGCTCACCAGCAACCAGTGCTTGCTCCAGTTTCGCCAATTGATTGACAACCCCTGTAACCGGCTGGAACAAGCGATTAATATAATCAACGAAAGCATATAGAACACCCAATGTAACGAATGAACCGACACCGATCGAGCCTCCGCCAAAGTACCAAATGAAGGCGACAAATGTAATATTCCTTAACACGCCGACTAGATTGTGGGAAGTAAGGGCATCTAAACTTAGCATTTTATTTTGAAACTGAAAATGGGTCTGATTAAGCTCCTCAAACTCGTCTTTCATTTTCTCTTCACGGCGGAATGCTTGAATAATATTCATTCCTTGAATAGATTCATTGATTGTTGCATTAATTTCGCTTACTTTTGAACGAATAACCTGATTATATTTCGATGCGTATTTACGATAGATAATGATCCATAGATAAAGTAATGGCAATAGCAATAAACAAATCATTGCTAATTTTACATTTAAAATAAACAGCGCAATGTATATCCCTGTGATATAGATCGTACTAGTAAAAAATGTAGCTAAAACCGTTACATAAAGCTCACGAATCGCTTCGGTATCATTAGTAATTCGCGAAACGACCTTCCCGGCAGGTAAATTATCAAAATAGCGAATTGGTAAACGTTGAATATGACCAAATATATCTGTTCGCATTTTTTGAATAATACGGTTCGCTGCTTTCTGCAAATAATAATGCTGTCCATATTGGAATAAGGAAGCACTTAATAATAGACCAAAATAAAAGAGAATCAGTCGAATAATTCTTGGTATCTCAGGATTGTAAAAATTTAATAGCTGAGTTGTAGATATTTTTTGAACGTTTATTTTTTGTATAGCCTCACCCTTTTTAATCGTGACTACTCCATTTCGATAAGTCCGATCACCATCAAATTGAATGGCATCATTGGTAAAATAAAAATCTTTCCCAACTTGTAGAATTCTAATTTCGTTCCCTTTTGTTTCGCCTTTTTTAAAATACTTTTCCCGTTTGTAATACTTCCCATTATATAGAACAGCATCTTTCCCCTTTTCCGTTTCGAACCAAGGGGACTCAATTCCCAATACATGTGAATCAATCATTTGTTTCGCGATAAATGGGCCTGTAAGCTCCGCACCTACAGAAAAGGCAAGCATGAGAAGGGCTATGATAATGAACTTTTTATAACTCATTGCATATTGTACTAATCTTTTTCCAACGTTCACAATACCATCTCCTTGCTTTCCGAAGACTCCAGCTGTTGGCGCTCATATTGTTCAAGGTACCAACCTTCTTCTTGGACTAATTCATTATGTGTTCCTTCTTGAATGATTTCCCCATCATCTAAAACAAGAATCCAATCGGCATGCTCTACTGCTGAAAGACGATGAGTGGTAATAATCGTTGTTTTCCCATTTCGCTCCTTTTGAATATTTTCGATAATATTTGTTTCTGTTTTTGCATCAACTGCTGATAAAGAATCATCCAAAATTAAGATTTCCGGATTTTTAATTAATGCCCGTGCAATTGAAATTCTTTGCTTCTGTCCTCCAGAAAGTGCAACTCCTTTTTCACCTACTAACGTCTCTAACCCTTCCGGTAAAAGCGCTAAATCTTTACGAAAGTAAGCTAAATCAATAGCATCTTGAATCTCCTTTTCTCCTGCTTCCGGATAGCCAAATAAAATATTTTCTTTAATTGTCCGAGAAAAAAGAACATGATCTTGCGGGACATAGCCAATCCAATCTCGTACTTGCTCCTTCGTTTGTTGGCTAATTTCAACACCTGAAAAGGCAAATTTACCATTACCTTCTTTGTATTCTCTAAGAAGCTGCTTAATAAGTGTCGTTTTGCCGCTTCCTGTTTTCCCGACAATTCCAAGTGTATTTCCACGACTAAGATCTAAATGAATATTTTTTAAGTTTTTCACTGTAGAAGTTGGATATTGAAACTCATAATTGTTAAATTCAATTGTATTAGGATGATCTACTATAATCGGCTTTTCAGGGTTTGTAACATCTTCTTTCGCTCTTAATGTCTCCTCCACCCGATCCAAAGAAGCACTACCTCTTTGCATTAAGTTCATCAATTCTCCAATTGCAAACATTGGCCAAATTAGCATTCCCAAATAGACATTAAAGGACACTAGGTCCCCAAGTGTAATTGCCTGATGAAACACAAGATACGCTCCATACCCTAGACCAATTAAATAACTCATCCCGGTTAATACTTTAATCGTCGGGTCAAACAAGGAATCTATCTTTGCTACTTTCATATTTTTTGCATACACATCTTCTGTCATTTCGTGAAATCGCTTCTTATCCGCCCGTTCTTGAACATAGGCACGAATTACTCTTACACCGGCTACCGATTCTAATACTTTATCGTTTAGATCACCAAATGAATCTTGTGCTTCAATAAAACGTTCATGAATTTTCTTTCCATAAATGGTCATTAACACCGCCATTATTGGCAGCGGCAAAATGGCTGCTAGTGTGAGCTTCCAACTAATCAGTACACTCATCGTAAACAGAATCGTAAGCATAAAGACAGTAGAATCGATTAACGTTAAAATGCCGAATCCCGCCGTGATCGAAACGGCCTTCAAATCATTTGTTGCACGAGCCATTAAATCACCGGTTCGGTTTTTTTCATAAAATGCAGGAGTCATCTTAAAAAAGTGACCCATTAAACGCGAACGCAACTTCCTTTCTACTAGATATGCCCCGCCAAACAACTGATACATCCATACATACGTAATACCATAAGAGACGACTGTAATAAGGAATAAATAAAATAGATAACGAAGAATCCCGCTCCAAGTCAAATTTCCCAGGTGGATATTATCGATTGCCATCCCAACCAGTTTCGGGGGGATTACATCTAATATTCCAACGATAGTTAATAATAAAATTGCAATGACATACCTCTTCCACTGTTCTTTAAAAAACCAGCGGAGCTTCCATAAAACGCGAAACATCTCCATCACCACCCAATTTGTTCAAAATAAAAATGGGCAGCTGCACTAAGCAGCTGCCCACCATATACTACGGCACTTATACAGTACTGTAGCAAGACAACAAAAAAGCACAGAAAACGATACGCCTCCTGTGCTTTTTATTATCAAAAATAATAAAAGTCCCGTTCAATAAATCCCTTGCTTCAGGCAGGTTGCGTGATATATTAAATTAGTTCGTTCTTTGTTGACCAAATTCATGTATATCATCACAATACCTCCCTCGCTTTCTGTTTATTTGGTAATACTTTGTTAGATTACCATCATTTAAATTGTGTGTCAATTGCTAATTTTTATAATAGACTAAACAAATTTTTCATTTCTTTCGACAATCCGCTTGTAGTAATCCTCATACCACACAAGTTCATCCCCACTTAAAGGTTCAGTAAACATTTCCCCGCTCATATCCTTAAGGCTGTTAAGAAAACGGAGCATAACATCTTGTATTGTCATTTGGACTTTTAATAATTCTGAAAGAGATGCCATTACCTCTGGATTGATTGTAGGGTAAACCCATTTTGTTTCAATCCCTTTTCTTGCCTTTTCATAAAACTGCTGAACGAGTTTCGCCCGCTCTTGACCATTTCCAGTGATACACAGGTAGATTTGAACAGCTACTCCTTTTCGGATACGGCGTTGAGAAATACCAGCAAATTTTTTCCCATCTATGCTTAAGTCATAACTGCCTGGACAATATGAACCAACAATTTCTCTCGCTTCTATGTTCGTATCATAGTCTGAAAACATATGCTTGATTAGCGCCCACATCGCTTCATATCCTTTATTAATATCGATTCCTTTTTCAGTATCAGGAATAATGAGAGACAGGTTAAGTACTCCCTCATCCAAAACAACTGCCAATCCTCCAGAATTGCGCACAATATAACGATAGCCCTGTTCCTCTAAATAAGTTAACCCATCCTCTAAAAAAGGAAGCCTTGTATCCTGGATGCCTAAAACAATTGTTTGATGATGTACCCATGCCCTCGCTGTTGGTGACGAAAATCTCGAACCAACAGAGGTACAAAGAGTATCATCCATTGCAAATGACTGCAAAGCCTCAAACTGTGGCCCTAAGCTGGATTGATCAATAATTCGCCATCTATCTTGCTTTAATAATGATAATGCTTGCTCCATTCTCCTTCTCCTTCATGCAACCTTATAATTCAACTATATTTTACAAGACTTGGGCCGCAGTGATAAGTGCAAGCTTATAAACATCCTCTGCATTGCATCCCCTTGAAAGATCATTAACCGGTGCATTTAATCCTTGTAATATTGGACCAACTGCTTCAAATCCACCTAATCGTTGAGCAATTTTGTAACCAATATTACCTGCTTCAAGGCTTGGGAAAATAAAGACATTCGCATCTCCTTTTATGACGGAATCTGGGGCCTTTTTCTGTGCTACTGATGGAACAAAGGCAGCATCAAATTGAAACTCTCCATCTAGGACAAGATTTGGTTCACGTTCCTTTGCAATTTGTACCGCTTCTGTTACTTTTTCCGTTTCAGGTGATTTAGCTGATCCTTTCGTAGAGAAACTTAACATTGCTACCTTTGGTTCTATATTAAACATTTTTGCTGTTTTTGCACTTTCGATAGCAATTTCAGCCAAATCTTGATTATCAGGTGCAATATTGATCGCACAATCAGCAAAAACATATTTTTCATCATTACGAACCATAATGAAAACACCAGAAGTTTTTTGAACGCCTTCCTTTGTCTTAATAATTTGTAAGGCAGGTCGAACGGTATCTGCAGTTGAATGTGCGGCACCACTCACTAATCCATCTGCCTTTTTCATATAGACAAGCATCGTTCCAAAGTAGTTTTCGTCCAACAGTATTTTACGTGCATCTTCCTCGGTTGCCTTCCCTTTTCTTCGTTCAACAAAGGAACGGACCATTTCATCCATTTCTACATATGTATTTGGACTAAGGATGTTCACACCTTCTAAAGAAATATCTAACTTTTTTGCTTCATCCTTTATTTTTTGTTCATCGCCTAATAAAATTGGTTTAATGATCTTTTCTTTTGCTAAACGACCAGCAGCCGTTAGTATTCTTTCATCTATACCTTCAGGAAAAACGATTGACAAGCCTTTACCGTCTAGTTTTCCTTTTAAGTCTGTAAATAAATCACTCATGTTATATCCTCCTACTTTTTTATTAGCATATCCAAATGTATCATATTTTTTTAAACCAAAAAAACCCTTTGCCCTAATAAAACGTCACTTCACCAAATAGTAAAGGGTTCGTGACGTTTTTTCAACAATTGAGGTTGAAAAGAAGTGATTTGGAAAAACTATGCTATAGTAATGGTGGAGATAAGAAAAGTGGAAGTGCCTTGCAAGGTGCTGAAGCTGAACATATAAATTAAAATAGGAGTGATCTAGATGAGTGAAGCAGCTCAAACTTTAGATGGTTGGTATTCCTTACATGATTTAAGAGCGATGAACTGGACAGCTTGGAAAGAACTTTCAAGTGATGAAAGACAAGAAGCAATCCAAGAATTTCACCAATTTCTTAATAAATTGAATGAAACTCAAGAAAAGAAAGAAGGAAGTCATGCATTATATACAATTGTTGGACAAAAGGCTGACTTCATCCTTTGGATGCTTCGCCCAACAATGGAAGAGTTAAACGATCTTGAAAATGAATTTAATAAACTTACAATTGCGGAATACACGATCCCTACATATTCATATGTTTCAGTTGTAGAATTAAGTAATTATGTAGGTGGAGGGGAATCTAATGAAGACCCTTATGAAAATCCTTATGTAAAATCAAGACTATATCCAATTCTTCCTAAATCCAAATATATCTGCTTCTATCCGATGGACAAACGCAGAGAAGGAAATGATAACTGGTATATGTTATCCATGGATGAGCGCCGTGAATTAATGAGAAGTCACGGAATGATCGGACGTAAATATGCCGGTAAGGTTAAACAGATTATTACTGGATCAGTTGGTTTAGATGATTACGAATGGGGTGTCACTCTATTTTCAGATGACATGCTTCAATTTAAAAAGCTTGTCTATGAAATGCGTTTTGATGAAGTAAGTGCACGTTATGGTGAGTTCGGTTCCTTCTTTGTCGGAAATCTGTTAGAAGATGATAATATTGCGAAATTTCTACATGTAAATTAATTCATTTCACGAAACCGTAGCGAAAAAGCTGCGGTTTTTTATTTTGGCTCTTTGCGTAAAGATTGTTATTTTAGGGACATAGACCGTTCCTTTCCGCTACAGGAACCTGCTTTCCGCGGGGAGGAAGTCGAGCCTCCTCGGCGCTTGCGCCTGTGGGGTCTCGACCTTTCCTCTATATCCCGCAGGAGTCAGGTTCCTTCCGCTCCAATCCACTCTGCGTTTTCATATTTGTTAAATACAATGACCTATTGAATTTCCTTTCTCAATGTTTCGACATTAAGTTCCGTTAAAAAAGACTGATTGGAGCGGAAGGGTGCAAGACTCCTGCGGGATCAGCGGGACAGGTGAGACCCCGCGGAAAGCGAGTACCCTGGAGCGGAAATCACCTTCATACTCAATAGCAACAAAGTTTGTAAAAACAGCCTTTATTTTTAAATTAGAAAAGCCTTCACATTCTCTGCATATCTTTTCTCTCTCTTACATACATATGAAATGTAAAAGCCTAATCTTAAACCATTCATCATACACTCTAAAGTGAGGTGAAGGATAGGCAGTTTATGCCTATTATAGAGAATTTCCTATTTTCTTGCTACTTGTTTCAAATTCTTATTTATTAGCATATTATGAGGAGGGAGAAGATTGTCTAAATCAAATTATAATCCACCTTACGGGTATCAAGTCCCGCAAGGCGGTGCAGGATCACAAGGTTTTTATGGAGGGTACCCGCCACAATACGGAGCTCAGCAACAAGTTCCACCAGCCGTTCCTTTTTCACCGCCTCAAGGCGGAGGATCAAATGCAACAGGACCAAATATTCCTGGAATGTTACCGCCCGAACAATCATATATAGAAAATATTTTACGCCTGAACAAAGGGAAATTGGTTACACTATATGCAACATTTGAAAACAATCGGGAATGGAATGCAAAAGTGTTTAAAGGCATTATTGAAGCTGCTGGCCGTGATCATGTCATCTTAAGTGACCCTCAAACTGGAGAACGAAATTTAATTCCTATGGTGTATGTTGATTACATTACATTTAACGAAGAAATCGAGTATGAATATCCATTTGGAGCCGCACCAAATTTATCAACCTATTCTCCAAGATGACCAGAATTTTAAAGGGATCCTTCGATATGAAGGATCCCTTTTGTATTATAGATGTTTTACAGCGGCAACGACTACAAGAATCCAAGCAACTAAAAATGCTACTCCACCAATTGGAGTGATCGCCCCCAATATACCTATCTTCGTTACACTTAATACATACAAACTTCCTGAAAATAAAATAATACCGATGAACATTAACCAACCTGACCAAGAGATTAATGAAGAACCTTGAATATTTCCTGCAATAATTCCAATCGCAATAATTCCTAATGCGTGGAACATCTGATACGTAACACCTGTTTTCCAAATATCTAAATATTTCGGTTCTAATTTATCTTCCAAACCATGTGCACCGAATGCACCGAGCGCAACTGCTAAGAACGCATTAATTGCTCCTATAATGATAAAAGCCTTCAAAAAAATACACTCCTTCTTCTTTCAAACCCTTTATATTTTCAAACTTGTCTACTTTATTTTAAGAAAAACGACTCTAGAAATCAAAAATTGACTCTCCATTTGATCCATCATCTGTTTTTAAGGGTTCTGCCTTTCCTACTGACATGATTGGTTTATCTTGGGGTAATGAATGTTCCACCTGTACTTTATTAGGGATTGCATACGAGGTTGATATGCTTTGTCCTTCCGCTAAGATTAATTCACAAAGGGTTTTCACTGAATAAATATGATTTTTCAACACACTCTCCCGCTCTGATTCCTTCGCATAGTTTACTTCTTGTTCGATTTTATTTAATAGAGAATTAATTGAAATACTCATTACTTCATCTCCTAGTCGCTTCGATATGTCTACATTAATTTTATCACATTTATTCCAAATCTAATATTTAGTAAGTCTTCATGTTTCGACATGTTTCACGTGAAACATGTTAAATTTTGTCACCTGTTAGAGTTCATTGTTTTTGCCATTAGATTGCAGCAGAAATCAACATCCTATTTTAATAGAACCAAAATAAAATGTTTAACAAATGAAATAACGGATATATAAATACTAGATTCGAGGTGCAAGTTACCTCTCAAATACAAGGAGGAGATTTTTCAATGTACAAAGTAAACGTAGTTGAAAACGGCTTAGAAGCATCAAATCTAATTAGTGAGTTACAAAACGAAGGATACTTAAAAAGTGAAATTTATATATTTGCACACGGAAAAGAAAGATCAAAAGATATAACTGACGCGACTGAAACAGGAAAAGTTGGTATTGAGGAACAAGGGGTTCTTAATACTTTAGGCAATGTTTTTAAAAAGAGAGGCGACGAACTAAGAACGGAGATGGCGTCACTCGGATTATCCGACCACCAGGCGGCTGAGTATGAAAAAGAACTCGATCAAGGCAGACTTGTGGTGATTGCTTCAAGAGAAACACCGAATGAATATCTATCAGAAAATCCATTAAACTAATAAATACTAATAAGAGTACTAGCCTCACTGTTTTAGTGGGGCTGTATTTTTTATCCAAATTGTGCAAAGAGTGGTGAATTTGCAAGTACTTCTTTAACTCTTTAATCGTCCCTTTAAACGAGCTTATTTCAATTTCACCAGTGCCGATTTGTTCGCGTAAATGTGCAACATCACCTTAATTATGCAAATCTTCCTCCTCGGGTTTTCCCTTGCGGTATTCTTTTGTCCCTAACTGATTCCCTATCCACTTCTCCCCATCTTCCCAATGTTCTTTTTTCCAAATCGGAACGATTTCTTTAATCCGTTCAATTGCATAACGATTTGCTTCATAGCTTTCCGCACGATGAGGAGTGGATGTAGCAATAACGACAGCAATATCAGTAATCTCCAATCGACCAATTCGATGGGTAATCGCTGTCTTTGTACTCGGCCACCGTTCACTAATTTCTTGTCCAATTTGTTCTAGTTTTTTAATAGCCATGGACGCATATGCTTCGTATTCCAAATATAAGGTTCTTTTGCCGTTTGTTAATTCTCTTACCGTACCGATAAAAGTTGTAATTGCTCCCGCTTCACGTTGAACGACCTTATTTACTACGACTTCAATACTAATTGGCTCCTCAACAATTTCAAAATTCATTTTGTCCCCCTAAATGCTTTAATGCTTTCTGGTAATCGTCCATTGTGTTCATGTTCCAGAAACATTTCTCCCAAACTTTTTGTAAATAATCTGGAGCATCATTTTGTTCAACTAACTTCACATTTAATTGATTGATCAAATCGGTCATCCTTCTTTTTTGATCTAATAAGCAAGTTCTTATGATTGATTGGATGCCCTTTTGATAAGCACCAAACAATGGATGGATTCTGCCTTCGAACATCGGAATAACCGCGTCGTATCCGCTGTTTATAAGCCCATCGACCAACCACTTCCCCACTTGCCTAGAGGCGAATGGCATGTCACATGCAATTATTAAACACTCTTGGGAAGTAGAGCTTTTTAATCCGATTTCTAATCCAGCTAATGGTCCATGTCCTTTAAATTCCGGTTCATCCGTCACTTTATTTATATGAATAGATTGGAATTCGGAAGGATGGTTCGTAACTAAGAGCATTTTTCGAGATATAGGAGAAAATTCGTTAATTAACCGATCAATAACCCGCTCATTTCCCAAAGGCAAAAGTGCTTTATTTTGTCCCATTCGTCTTGATTTTCCGCCTGCTAAAATAATAGTATCCATTATTCCACCTCTTCTGTAGGTGCGACTACTTCTACTTTAATTCTATCGGGATCCTCAAAATATAAGGCATAATGATTTTGACCTCCCGCATATGGATAGCGTTCAGAATATAGAATCTTCATGCCTTTTTCTTTTATCTCAAAAGCCATTTCATCGACTTGTTTTCGAGATTGAGCCTGGAACGCTAAATGATTTAAACCGACACGACAACGATGATATGGAGTCGTCAGAAATTCTTCCTTTACCTGAACAAAAACAAGATAGGTTGATTTATATTTCCAACTTATACCGTGATCCCATTTTTGAAACTGATGGTAACCGAGTTTAGTTAAAAACCATTCCCAAAATTCTGTGGATTTCTTTAGATTGGAGACATATATTTCAAGATGGTGAAGCAATAGAACTACCCCTATTCAACATAATATGTAATTTATCTTATTTTATCATCAAATTAATACTATGCGCTTTTGAAACTTCCTTTGAAACCCAATAATTCATTTGGTTGCTAGCCTTTCGTGCACTATGTTTCAAAAGCGCAGACTTCAAGTGCACGAAAGAACCGGATGCGTGCATTTCACATGAAAATACCGAGCTCATCTTCCCGAATGGACCGCATTCACGTAAAAAAGAAAAACAGTCCTCGTAAAAAGGACTGTCATTTACATTATTACTTTTTATTCTTTTTTTGACCATTTGTCAGTTGTTTCATTCTGGCTTTCTCGGCTAGTTTTGCCTGCCGATTTTCTTTTCGTTCTAAAAAAGCCAATTCTCTTTGAAGCTTAACATAGCTTGCATATCTATTTTTATCCAATGTACCTTCTAATAATGCTAATTGAATGGCGCATCCAGGTTCCTTGGCATGTGAACAATCTCTAAAACGGCAACTTTCAGCCAGTTCCTCTATGTCGGAGAAGCTTTGACTTAATCCATCTTCTGCATCCCAAAGCTGCAATTCACGCATTCCGGGAGTATCAATTAAAATTCCTCCGCTTTCTAAAACGATTAATTCTCGGTGTGTCGTTGTATGTCGTCCCCGCCCATCATCTTCACGTATTGAACGAACATCCTGTTTCACACTTCCAAACAATGCATTTGTTAGCGTAGACTTTCCAACACCCGAGGAACCGAGTAACGCAATGGTCTGCCCTTCATAAATATATGGAGTTAATTGCTCCAATCCAATATTTTGTTCCGCACCGATGGCATGGATAGGTACTCCAAAGGCAATTGATTCTACTTCTTGGATCTTTTCTTCAACATTTTCACATAAATCGACTTTACTTAGAATGATGACAGGATTTGCGCCACTTTCCCAAGCAGTCAATACATATCTTTCAATCCGGCGGAGATTAAAATCGGAATTCAATGCGTTCACAAGAAAAACGGTATCGACATTTGTAGCAACTATTTGTTCATCCATTTTTGGTCCAGCTGCTTTTCGCGAAAATTTACTTTTGCGAGGCAAAATAGCATGAATCGTCGCCTTTTGTTCCTCTATTCTTGGGCTAATGACAACCCAATCCCCTACTGCCGGGTAGTCCTGCCGTTCGAATGCTTGAAATCGTAGTTTTCCCGACACTTCAGAAAGCAACTCACCTTGTTCGGTTGCTACTCTATAAATTTTTTTATGTTCTAGAGTGACTCTGCCCACTTCATAACCTTGTTGTTTATATTGTTCAAACTGCTCTTCAAAATAAGAATTCCAACCTAATGTTTGTAAATTCAAATGTAATTCCTCCAATATTTGTGTAAAAATAAAAACCATCGACTGATAAACGGCAGTCCATGGTTGGGTACACAAAATTTAATTAGAGAAAATTTTACAATTGATTTTTAATTAATTGGTTTTGTCTTTTCCCATGGACTGCAATATGAAATTAACGTTAGATTTATAAGTAATTTGTTCATATTACATACCTCCCACCATGGAAATTTTTTAATTACTACCTCAATAGTATATCCTCTTATGTGAAAAGTAAAGAGTTTTCACAAAATTATATTTCTTCCAAACTCCCATGTATAGTCTTAGAGAATTTGTACATACTGAATAAAGACGATGATCCCCCCTTTTAATAGCTTATCTACTTCGGTAGATAAGCTTTTTTATTTCTGAGTATGGAAATCTATTTACTATTGGTATATTCTAAAATAGAGATTTTTTGAATATTACTCATTTTCGCTGATAGAGGAGGACTTGTTTATGACTTTGAAGAAGACTTTAACCCTTGCTGGTTCAGATTCAAGTGGTGGTGCGGGAATTCAAGCGGATTTAAAAACGTTCCAAGAACTTGGAGTTTATGGAATGACTGCATTAACTTCCATCGTTGCAATGGATCCAAAAAATGATTGGCACCATAATGTGTTCCCTATTGATGTAAAAACGGTCGAACCACAATTAGAAACGATTCTATCTGTGAATATCGATGCAATGAAAACGGGGATGCTTGGCTCTGTTGAAATTATTGAGTTAGCCGCTCGTAAAATAGACGAACATAAATTAGATAAAGTGGTCATTGACCCTGTTATGGTTTGTAAAGGTGAAGATGAAGTATTACAGCCAGAAAACACAGATGCAATGCGTGAATTATTAATCCCACGCGCTACAATTGTGACTCCAAATCTATTTGAGGCTGGGCAATTAGCTAAATCCGGGCCTATTAAAACAATCGACGATATGAAGAAAGCAGCTATGAAAATCCACGATCTAGGTGCGAAAAATATCGTTATTAAGGGTGGTAAACAGCTAGAACATGAAAAAGCGGTTGATCTATTCTATGATGGCAGTGAGTTTACACTTTTAGAAAGTGAAAAATTTGATACTACTTTCAATCATGGTGCAGGCTGTACATTTGCTGCAGCGATTACAGCTGAGCTTGCAAAAGGAAGTTCAGTTAAAGAGGCTGTATCAGTAGCGAAGAAATTCGTTTCTGCCGCTATCGAACATGGCTTTAAGTTGAATCAATATGTTGGTCCAGTTATGCACGGTGCGTATACACGTTTTGTTTCGAATAAATAATTTTGAGGAGTGGGTTTCACCCACTCCTTTTTTACTTTCTATCCCCGTAAGCAATCTCTTCGCAATCCAATACTATTTTTAGTAAAATAATCACATACTTTAGTTATCGTATTTTAAAAATGGCCTAGTTAAAGATATTGATTGTTCACACCTATCAACTTAATAGCTAATCAATAAGTCATTTAACAAAGCATTAAAAAAGGAGGGTTCTACGTGGAGCCTATACAAATCTCTGCTGTTCAGGAGAAGATTAATGAGTTTGCGAATAAAACCGTATATATACATTTAGAAACAACGAATGGTGCATATGCTTCCCATTTTAACGAAGGTTTCTTTTCCGCAGGAGCATACATACGGAATGCACAAGTTAGTTATGAGCACGGAAAAATTATTGGAGAGGGGCCATTTCGAGTAGGTTTAAAGCTGCCAATCGGTTGGATCTATGCTGAGGGATTAACCCATTTCGAAGAAGATGACCTTGGCCGCTTACTTCTTGCAGGCCATGGATACGATGGAAAATTAGCAGTTGCACTTGAGATTAGTGAAACACCATTTGAATAATTTAATGAAGAAAGGAGCGTTTGTTCAATGGAAACAGAACGTCAAGTTTTAGTTATTTTTCCTCACCCAGATGATGAAGCGTTTGGGGTGTCAGGAACTATTTCAACGCACGTAAAAAATGGAACACCGGTGACTTATGCATGCTTAACACTTGGGGAAATGGGAAGAAATTTAGGAAATCCCCCATTTGCAACAAGGGAGTCATTGCCGAAGATACGCAAAAAGGAGCTGCAAAAGGCCGCAGCTGTAATGGGAATTCAGGATTTGCGGATGATGGGTCTTCGTGATAAAACGGTTGAATTTGAAGATGATGAAAAATTAATCCAGATGGTTACCGGTTTGATTAATGAACTAGATCCTTCACTGATTATTACATTCTATCCGGGATATTCCGTCCATCCTGACCATGAAGCAACGGGAAGAGCTGTAGTTCGTGCCGTTAGGCGTATTCCTGAAGAAAAAAGACCGAAGCTTCATTGTGTGGCATTTTCGAATAATCACGAATCAGAAATTGGACCTCCGGACGTAATTAATGATGTAAGTGCTGTTACCGATCAAAAAATCGGTGCGATGAAAGCACATATATCACAAACTGGTTGGATGATAGCCGATCGCGAAGAAAAATTGAAACAAAATGACCCTGAAACCCTTGCTTGGTTACAAAACGAAAGATTTTGGAATTACCAATGGGAGAATGATCAAGTCAAATAAAGTTGTGAAAGAGCTGAAATTTACAGCTCTTTATTTTTTTATCAACGGTGTGAGTGTTCACTCATTTTGTGATTGACATGTACTCCACCGCATTTTATTATAAAGTGAGTAATCACTCATTTAATAGCAGGGGGTTGTAAGATGGATCATGCCATTCGTATTCATCAAGTAACTAAGAATTTTGGCAAAAAAAACGTTTTAAAGGATATAAATTTATCAATAAGTCCGGGACAAATCTATGGTCTAATCGGACCTTCAGGATCGGGAAAAACAACCTTAATCAAAATTATTGTAGGTATGGATGTCCCTTCAAAAGGAGATGTTCAAGTTTTAAATACATCCATACCTAATTTAAAGGCATTACAAAATATTGGTTATATGGCCCAATCTGATGCTCTTTATCCGGAACTAACCGGAGAAGAGAATATGGCTTTCTTTGCCTCCCTATTCAAATTGAAGAAGTCCGTACAAAAGGAAAGAATAGTTTATGCAGCGAATTTAGTTGATCTTAGCTCACATATATCCAAGAAAGTAGGAACCTATTCTGGAGGTATGAAACGGAGATTGTCTCTGGCAATAGCATTAATCCACGATCCACAAATACTAATTTTAGATGAACCTACAGTTGGTATTGATCCAGAACTACGCTTATCGATATGGAATGAATTAATACAGCTAAAGAAAAAAGGAAAAACAATCCTAGTTACAACACATGTCATGGATGAAGCAGAAAAATGTGATTATCTTAGTATGGTACGAGATGGAATGATTTTAACGAGTGGCTCCCCTTCAGCATTAAAGGCGCAGTACAATGTAAGCAATTTAGAAGAGGTATTTTTAAAGGCTGGGGGTACGAACTCATGAGAATTGGTGCATTAATAAAAAGAATTTGCAGGCAAATGATTCGAGATAAACGAACACTTGCATTAATGATGATTGCCCCACTCATCATTTTAACTCTTATTCATTTTCTCTTTACAAGCGATTCCGATGAAGAAATTAAAATCGGTGTAATGAATGTGGATTCTTCTTTCGTTAACCAATTGAAAGACCAAGATATACTTGTTATAAAATATGACCCATCAAACGATTCGAAAAAGATAATCTTAAAAGATGAATTAGATGGAGTCCTTCAGTTAAAAGGGAATCAACCTTTGCTTACATTAAAAAACGATGATCCTACTGTATCAAACGCTTTACAAATGAAAATTCAACAAATGTTTTCCGCACATGTATCAAAAATGAATAATCATAGTAACCTAAAGGAATTCCCTAAGATTGATACTTCTTATCTATATGGTACTAACGATACGACATTTTTTGACGTATTAAATCCGATATTAATTGGATTCTTTGTCTTTTTCTTTGTCTTTCTTATTTCAGGAATTGCTCTTTTAAGAGAACGGACAACTGGAACTCTCGAAAGACTTGTAGCTACGCCCATAAAAAGAAGTGAGATTGTTTTTGGCTATTTATTCGGTTATGGAATATTCGCTGTCATTCAAACTGTTATTGTTGTATTTTATGCAATACATGTATTAGATATTATGTTAGTTGGTTCTATCTGGAACGTTTTGCTCACTAATTTACTATTAGCTCTTGTTGCCTTATCTTTAGGAACCCTACTGTCCGCTTTTGCAAATACGGAATTTCAAATGATGCAATTTATTCCGATTGTTGTCGTTCCGCAAGTATTTTTTGCTGGAATTTTCCCTGTTGAAGGAATGGCAAACTGGTTACAAGTTATCGCTAAGTTTATGCCAATGTATTACGGTGGAGATGCATTACGAAGTATTATGTATAAAGGATTACAATTTCAAGATATTTATACTGATTTACTTATGCTTTTTGGCTTTGCACTTCTCTTTATTGTTTTAAACGTGTTTGCTTTAAAGAAATATCGTAAAATATAATGGATTAGATTGGAGAGAATGCAATGCCTGAACATGATAGTGTTCTTGATATACTTTTTGAAAACCAAGAAATGACTGAGAAGCAAAAGAGAATTCTTGAAGCTGCTGTAGAAATTTTTTCAGAAAAAGGTTATTCCGCTACTTCTACAAATGAAATTGCCAAAAAGGCAGGGGTTGCTGAAGGTACCATTTTTCGCCATTATAAAACGAAAAAAGATTTATTATTATCAATAATTGCCCCAACAATGGCAAAGTTCATCGCTCCGTTTATTATTCGAGATTTCAATAAAGTTTTGTTATCAGAATATCAAAGTTTTGAAGATTTTTTAAAAGCTGTGATTATCAACCGAATGGAGTTTGCAAAAAGGCATTTGCCAATGATCAAAATATTAATTCAAGAAATCCCCTTTCACCCTGAATTGCGAGAACAATTTAAGGATCATGTACTTAATCAAGTAGTTGAACGTTTCACATTCATCGTTGAAACTTATCAAAAAAAAGGTGAAATCATCGATATGCCAACGCAATCGGTCATTCGACTTACAGCATCATCCATTCTAGGTTTTGTCATTGGAAAATTTTTAATCTTTCCTGAGTCAAATTGGGATGAGGAAGAGGAAATAGAAAGAACCATCCAATTTATTCTACGGGGATTATCAGCTTCTAGTAAAATGAAAGGGTAGCGAAAAAACGCTACCCTAATTTTATTTAACTGCTTGACCATTCAATACTTGATAAATAGCTTTACCTACACCATCTTCATCATTCTTCACTGTGTGATTGGCAATCACCTTTTTAATTTCATCTTCTGCATTACCCATTGCTACTGGATATCCTACCTTTTTCAACATGGAAAGATCGTTAAAATTGTCTCCTATGGCCATTGTTTCCTTAAGTGTAATTCCTTTTGATTTTACAAATGCTTCAAGGGCAATTCCCTTTTGTGCATCAATATGATTAATTTCAAGATTATTATGTCCTGAAGAAGTAATCTTGATTTCCTTTAATGCTTTTAGTGAGGCATTGGCCATTGTTAATTGTTTTTCGTCTTTAGAAAAGGCAATTATTTTATAAACCACACAATCTGAATCGAAAAGAACCTTTCCATAATCATCAACTGTTTGAATAAAGCCTTTTACAAATCTATCTTCAATGGTTGAGCGAATCTCTTCTATAGGCCGTTCAGGATTGGCCGTGTGAAAAATGTCGACGATAACACTAATACTTTTCTCTTGATCCTTTGTATATTTCCCTTTACTCGTATAAACCTCGAAATATATGTCTAATTGGCTAAGAACATTGATAATGGATGATGCATGTTCCTTATCAATTCCTGTTGTACTGACGATATCACCTTGGATATTTCTTATTTCTGCTCCATTTGCAGCAATAATGGGGCAGTTAATTCCTGTAGCTTCCAAAATGACTTTGGCCTCATCATAAGAACGACCTGTAGCAATGACAAATTCAACCCCTTGATCCTTCGCAAAAAGAATCGCTTTCCGATTTAACTCACTAATTTCCTGCCTTGAATTTAATAACGTACCATCCATATCTGAAGCTATGCATTTAATCATAAAAAACTACTTCCTTTCTATCCGACTCGTTGCTTGATTTCAATATTGTACCATTTGTCTTTCATGTGCTCCAAATAAAGTAACTTATCAACCAAAACCCATACTCACACTATTCGTCATTTTCATGAAGGATTATTAGCGATAACTAAGAATTAATAATATATGGGCTCTTATCATACTTCTAAACGAGGTGATAAATAGTCTACTATTGAACAAGGGGGAAAATTGTATTGAAGGTATTAATTAACTTTTCAAATCGTTTGATGCAACGCTATTTGCCTGATCCGTACTTATTTGTAGTATTACTTTCATTAGTCGTGTTTATTTTAGGTTTGATTTTCACCAAAAGTTCGCCTATTGATATGGTTCAATTCTGGGGAGATGGGTTTTGGGGCTTATTAGAGTTTTCGATGCAAATGGTTCTTGTTCTTGTTACAGGACATGTGCTAGCGAGTAGCCCTGTTTTTAAAAAAATATTAGGTGGATTAGCAAGTACTGCAAAATCACCGGGCTCTGCCATTATTATTGTTACAGTAGTATCTGTAATAGCCAGTTGGATAAATTGGGGATTTGGCTTGGTTATCGGTGCACTTTTTGCAAAGGAACTAGCAAAAAGAATTGCAAATGTAGATTATCGCCTTTTGATTGCAAGTGCTTACTCAGGTTTCCTTGTTTGGCATGGTGGAATTTCTGGTTCCATCCCTTTATCTATTGCCACACCGAAGCATCCATTTGAAGATAAAATTGGGGTCATTCCTACAAGTGAAACCATTTTTTCAACGTATAATATTGCCATCGTTGTCGCTTTATTTATTATCCTACCACTATTAAATCGATTTATGATGCCGTCGAAAGATCAAACGATTACAGTAGATCCAGCTATTCTACAGGAAGAGACAAGTTTACATGCTGCAGCAATAGATAAAGAGAGCATCACTCCAGCAACGAGATTAGAAAACAGCTACATCACTTCACTTATAATTGGCATACTCGGTCTCATCTTTATAGGCTATTACTTTATAAACAATGGATTCAAACTAAATTTAAATATCGTTAATTTTATCTTTTTATTTTTGGGGATATTATTTCATTGGACACCTAAACGATTTCTAGATGCGGTGGCGAACGCGGTGAAAGGATCGGCCGGGATTATCATTCAATTTCCTTTTTACGCAGGAATCATGGGGATGATGACTGCCTCAGGGTTAGCTGCCGTAATGTCTGAAGGATTTGTTTCCATTTCAAACGACTTTACCTTTTATTGTTTTGCGTTTTTAAGTGGGGGCCTTGTCAATTTCTTTGTTCCTTCAGGTGGTGGACAGTGGGCCGTTCAGGCACCCATTATGCTAGATGCAGCTCAAGCAATGGGAGCATCAACAGCTAAAACAGCAATGGCAATTGCTTGGGGGGATGCATGGACGAATATGATTCAACCGTTTTGGGCCCTTCCCGCATTAGCAATTGCAGGATTAAAAGCTAAGGATATTATGGGTTTTTGTGTAATTGTTCTCATTGTAAGTGGGATAATTATTAGTTTAGGTATGCTCTTTTTATAGGAAACTGTTCATAATAATGGATGGGGCATCCCCATCCATTATTATACTTTCTGCTCCTTTTCCCTTTGTAGAAATGCTCGTATCATAAAAAAGCTGACTTCTTCGGGGAGCAACTGCTTAATAGGTGTCAATCTTTGAGAATCCGCTTCGTTTACTGCTTCCTTTATTAATTCATCATATTGTGAGGGGATAAATTGATTCCAATCAATTGAAATGCCATCTTCCGCACATTTAATTAAGTGTCCTTCAACTGTGCGCACTGTCATATTTCGTTTAACGGCAATTTCATCAATGGTTAAGCCTTGTTGAAGAAATGTGAAAGTTATATGATGA
The DNA here is from genome assembly GCF_016772275.1 of Heyndrickxia vini. Taxonomy (NCBI): domain Bacteria; kingdom Bacillati; phylum Bacillota; class Bacilli; order Caryophanales; family Bacillaceae; genus Heyndrickxia; species Heyndrickxia vini. Next base: position 4,089,873 of record NZ_CP065425.1, read on the forward strand.
CTTTTCTCTTTATCATCCTTCGTTGTTTCACTTCTTGCCATAATAAAGTCGTCATGCTTTTCTACAACAATTCCGTTTTCCTCACAGTAGGATGTAATAACTGCGATAAACAACTCTCCGTATTGATCAAGCTTTCTCTCCCCTACCCCTTTAATTTGTAATAATTCATTTTTCGAAGATGGAAGTTTTGCACTCATTTCCCTCAAAGTCTGATCCGAAAAAATAATATACGGTGGCACCTTTTCCTTATCTGCGATTTCCTTACGTAACTGCCTTAATTGTTCAAACAGCTGGTTATCTTCAATAATCTGTTTCACTTGTATTCTTTCTTTTCTTGATACTATACTTTCCCCACGTAACACTTCAACTGCTTGATTGGTCAACAATAAAACAGGAAATTGTCCATCCGTTGGACGCAAATACCCCTCTGCTGTTAAAAAGTCGATTAGTTCATTCACTTCTTTTTGGGTTCGGTCCTTCATAATTCCGTACGTTGATAATTTATTAAAGCCAAAACTTCTAATCTTTTTATCAGATGATCCTGTCAACACTTTCGTAATAAATGTTTTTCCGAATCTCTCATTCATCCTTTTTATACATGACAACACCATTTGTGCTTCCTTTGTAACATCTACCTGGGTGCGTTCGTCTGTACAATTCCCGCACTTTTGGCACACTATCGCGCCTTCTTCCCCAAAATACTCTAAAATATATTGTTGAAAACAAGATTCAGTATGGCAGTAACTAACCATCTTCCGAAGTTTTCCATATTCATGTTCTTTACGTTCATCATCCATTTCTGATTGGTCGATTAAAAACTTTTGGATATGGACGTCCCCAGGTGCAAACATTAAAATACATTCGCTATCCACCCCATCTCGACCGGCACGTCCAGCCTCTTGATAATAAGCTTCCATATTTCTAGGAATATGATAATGCAAGACATAGCGAACATTTGATTTATTAATTCCCATCCCAAATGCACTAGTTGCTACCATCACGTGGATATTGTCATACAAAAATTGTTCTTGGTTTTCATTTCTGTCCTTTTCAGACATTCCGGCATGGTATTTCCCTGCTTGAATTCCCTTTTTCTTTAACAGAAGATAAATACGGTCTACTTCTTTTCTTGTTGCAGCATAAACAATACCCGACTGGAGACTATTTTTCTTAATATATTCCTCGATGAACAAATCACGGTCTTGCCCTTTAACAACTTTGAAAATCAAATTTTCTCTTCCAAAACCTGTTAGAACAACATTCTTCAAAGAAATATCGAGTAAGTGGCAAATATCGTCCTTCACTTGGAGGGTTGCAGTGGCTGTTAAAGCTAAAATAACAGGTTTAGGTTTAATAGATTCAATAAATTTTTTGATAAGTAAATAACTTGGCCGGAAATCATGCCCCCATTGGGAAATACAGTGTGCTTCATCAATTGCAATCATCGATACAGTAATTTGGTTTAACATTTGAGTAAAAGACGGAGCCTCAAGCCTTTCCGGGGCAATATACAAAAGTTTGTATTCATTGGACATGATTCCCTGCAACCGTTCCTGCATTTCGCTGTTGCTTATGGAGCTATTAATAAACGTCGCTGGTATACCTGCATTACTTAATGCATCCACCTGATCTTTCATTAATGAAATTAATGGGGAAATAACAATCGTGATACCCGGAAGTATCATAGCCGGAACTTGATAACAAATCGATTTTCCTCCACCAGTCGGCATTATCGCTACAGTATCCTTACCTTCTAGTACTTGTTCGATAATAGTATTTTGTCCGCTCCGAAAGTCATTGTATCCGAAATACTCTTGGAGAATTTCTTTTGCTTCATCTAGCAATTTAGTAAACCTCCTTAAATTTATAATGGAGTTGTTATGAAGTAGGCACTGTTAAACAAGATTGTTGATTTTCGCTGCAGGCACTCGCTTCAATCAACATGGTGTCATTATCAACACTGAACTTTAACAAAGCCAAGAAGTAAAAAAAGATAAAAGGGGCAGAGGATAGTGAGTGCCCCAAAAGTTATTAACCTAGTGGAAACGTCATTGTAACCTTTGTACCAACATTTTCAGTACTTTGAAAATCAATCGTGCCTCTATGTTCTTGGATAATTTTATGGCTTATTGTAAGCCCCAAGCCCATTCCTTTTTCTTTTAAAGTAAAAAATGGCTCACCTATTTTCTTTAATCTTTCAGGCGGGATTCCCATTCCTTGATCGGAAATAGAGATAAACACCTTATTCCCTATAATTTCACTGCTAATGGTTATAATTCCTCCATCAGGCATCGCATCCATTGCATTTTTGAATAGATTAATAAATACTTGGATAAGTCCATTCCTATCTCCTTCAATTTGACAATGCTCCGCATCCTTAAATTCTAATTCGACCCCTCTTAATAAGGCCTCGGGTTCCATAATATTCATTACATAACGCAGAATATCTGTTAAGGCCACTTGATTGTGCTTCCTTGATTGGGGTTTAGAGAGTGCAAGTAACTCACTTGCAATTTGATTAATTCGATCAATTTCAGAAATCATTACTTTCACATATTCATCCGTGACGTTTTGCGATTCATGCATCAACTGTGTTAAACCTTTAATACTTGTTAGCGGATTTCGAATCTCATGTGCAATTCCCGCAGCCAGTTCGCCAACAACAGATAGTTTTTCCCTTTTTAGAAGCATTGACTCCGCTGTTTTTTGCTGTGAAATATCTCTTCCAATCGTCAATAATCCTTTTCGATTGCCATTTGGATAAAAAAGAGGAATTTTTAACACATCAAAGCTTTTAATATCGCCTGATGGAATCGCGAATGATTCTTCTATTCGTAAAAGTGTCCCCTTATTCCATGCATTTTCATCAGAGGTAAAACAGTAATTAAAATCATTTTTGAAAAATGGACTTAGTTCTCCAAGCTCCAAATCAGTTTTCCCGTAATAATCTACGTTTTCCAATTGATACAGTTTTCTTCCGAAATCATTTACTTTCTTCCATTTACCTTGTCCATCTTTAAAACAAACAAAGTCAGGCATAAAGTGAATAAGTGCGGACCACTGTTCCTCTTCTTCTTCTAATTTGCAAAACTCCTTATAGAAGAATGAAAGTCGATAAACGAAAAAGATTAGCATACCAATTGACAGGATTAGCAAAGTAATACTTAGAAACGTATCCCCTTCAAACAACTCTACTAATAATGCAAATCCTAATAAGGCAAATAACAATATTATATATACAATCCAAAAACGACTTGATCTTAAATTTTTTATATTTGTCATGAAAGTCACTTGTTCCTTCATCATCATTTATTACTATTTTATCATGAAGAGACCAGTAAATATATCCCAAAAATTTTTTAACTGTTCTAATAATGACCCTTTTATTATAACAAAAAAATAAAAGGCAATGGTTTTTCACCATTACCTTTATATTATTAATTTAGTTTTCGTTTTAACTTTTCAAGCATATCGACTGTCATTTTTTCTAGATTATATTCCGCTTTGAAACCCCATTCCTCTTTAGCGGCTGTTGCATCAATGGAGTTTGGCCAGCTATTTGCGATTGCCTGTCTTGCAGGATCAACAGCATAGCTCATGTCAAATTCAGGAATATGTTTTTTAATCTCAGCAGCTATTTCCTCAGGGTCGAAACTCATCGCTGTTATATTGAATGCATTCCGATGGTTTAATTTTGATGAGTCTGCTTCCATTAAATTGATGATGGCGTTCAGTGCGTCCGGCATATACATCATGTCCATATATGTTCCTTTATCAATATAGGAAGTGAATTGTTTATTTTTAATCGCTTCATAGTAAATTTCTACAGCATAGTCTGTTGTTCCGCCACCAGGTTCTGCTACGTATGAGATTAAACCTGGAAAACGTACTCCACGTGTATCGACTCCGAACTTAGTAAAATAATAATCACAAAGCAACTCACCGGACACTTTATTTACCCCGTACATTGTAGTTGGCCGTTGTATTGTATCTTGTGGTGTGTTGTCCTTAGGAGTTGAAGGACCGAATGCGCCAATGGAGCTTGGTGTGAAAAATTGACATTTCAATTCTCTAGCCGTTTCCAACGCATTCACTAACCCACCCATATTCAAATTCCAAGCGAGCAATGGCTTTTTCTCCGCTGTTGCAGATAGTAATGCGGCTAAGTGAATAATTGTATCTACTTCATATTTTTTCGCTAATTCATACATCTTTGTTGCATCTGTTACATCTAATAGTTCAAACGGACCAGCGTTCACGACTTCACTGCCATTATCTCTTATATCAGTGGCAATGACATGATCTGTCCCATAAATACTTCTCATTTTTGTTACTAACTCACTACCAATTTGACCTAATGATCCAGTCACAAGAATCTTTTTCACTAGTATTCCTCCTGATTATGTCGCATCTCTATGTTGTCTAAATTAAGCCCATTTCTTTTCCGACTTTTTCGTAGATTGAAATCGCTTGATCAAGCATTTCTTTCGAATGCGCAGCCGTAGGCATATTTCTTACACGACCAGTACCTTGTGGAACGGTAGGGAACACGATGGATTTAGCATAAACGCCCTCTTCGTAAAGACGTTTACTAAAGAGTTGTGTTGTCTTTTCCTCACCAATAATACAAGGTGTAATTGGCGTTTCACTTTCGCCAATATTAAACCCAAGTTGTTTCAAACCTTTTTTCAAGTAGTTTCCATTTTCCCATAGGCGGTCATTTAATTCCGTACTACTCATTAAGATTTCGATTGCTTTCGTAGCAGCTACTGCATCAGCCGGAGTGACAGCTGTTGAAAATAAGAATGGACGGGAACGGACTTTTAACCAATCAATAAGATTTTTCTTCCCTGCTACATAACCTCCAACAACACCAATTGCTTTGGAAAGCGTACCAATTTGGAAATCGACTTTATCAGCAAGGCCAAAGTGTTTAACAGTACCAGCACCTTTACCAGTTACACCAGATCCATGAGCATCATCTACATATGTGATAAGATCAAATTCCTCGGCAATTTCAATAATTCCAGGAAGGTTTGCAATGTCTCCATCCATAGAGAAAACACCGTCAGTGATGACCATTATCTTATTGTATAAACCCGATTCTTTTGCTTCTTTTGCCTTTTTTCTTAAGTCATCCATATCTGAATGATTCACGCGGATAATTTTTGCCTTAGACAAACGACAGCCATCAATAATTGAAGCATGGTTTAATTCATCCGAAAGGATCGCATCATTTTTATCCATAACAGCGGAAATAGCCGCCATATTACAGTTAAATCCGGATTGATACGCAATTGCCGCTTCTGTTCCCTTAAACTTTGCTAATGTTTTTTCTAATTGAATGTGAATATCTAGAGTCCCGTTAATAGTACGAACGGCTCCTGCACCAACACCCCATTCTTTTATTGCGTTAATTGCCACTTCCTTCATGCGCTCATCAGTCGCTAAACCTAAATAGTTATTGGATGAAAGATTAATAAGCTCTTTTCCATCTATTTTTATTACTGGACCATTCGCACTTTCCACTACATCGATTTCATTATATAAGCCTTTACTTCTTAAATCCTCAAGGTTTTCATTTAAAAATTGATCTAAAGCATTACTGCTCATTTTCATCCCTCCAAGGTAAATGTAAGCGTTTCACAAACAACTGTCCACCCTACGTGAACAAAATGTATTGTTCAATCCTTTAATACCAATATTCTATCACAAATATTATTTTTTGTTTATATGTAGTGGACATTTCAAATGACGTTTTTCACTTTAAATATTGTTTCCTAAACGTAAAAAAAACTATCCCATCAATATGAGATAGCTTCCTTTTGACTAAATCCAACGGATTTTAAATTTATTCCCGCCTTTTACATACTTCAATAGCGGAATATCTTCTTCAACGACTCTACCAATCACATTTACCTTCGCATCTTCATCTAAGTTCGTTTTTGTGATTTGAATTTCCCCTTGATAGCGTCCGTAATTTTTATTGTCAACGGTAATTGAGCCTACGTTTCGCTTAATCATATGAAATGGTTCAACCGGATTCTTTCCGATTAATCCATATTCCCTCGATTCCATTGACCTAATACAGTCTCTTGCTGAATCTAGACGATTTGTTTGTATGTTCTCTAATATATTTAATACCCCTTTGTCTTCAATAAACGATTTTGCACGAATAAGAAAATATCCTTCGTGGAGAAGGGCTGAAAATTGTTCAAGTGCAAAATCACTTAATTCAAAATCCCCTACTAAAATTTTATCCACCTTTTCTTTAAATTTTAGGTCACAGAAAGATGTAAACGGAGAAAGGGCTCGATGGTCCTCTAATGTAGGCAAACCTTTGTAAAGTGGACCTCGGCGCTTTTTGTCTCCGGGAATAAAGGCCATTACTTTTAGTCCTTCCGATTTTAGCCATTGGTTCTGTTCATGGAAATCTCCGCGGTCTAAACCTGTTTCCGGCCGTGGATAAAAATTATGCCATGCTTCAACGGATGAAACATTAAGTCCAAAGGATTTTAAGCGAAGTAATGATTCTTCTGTAATCGTGCTAGCATTTAAAGCGATTTTCATTTTATTCGATAGTTGAGCAATGGTGCTTTCTTCCACACCGTAATCGATTCGTAAACCTGTCAACCCCCATGAGAGTAGTTGATCGGCTGTATCCCATGTATATCCTAAATATTGAAGAGATTTTGGTGAAATGTCTGCGATTAACTCCATCTCATTCTTTTTTGCAATAGCTCCAAGTTCGATGAGTCTTTCTTTAAAGAGATTCGGATTGTCCTCTGGAATATGTAACGATGTAAAAATCGATTGAAACCCTTTATCAGAAAGCTTTTGAATATATCCACGCTGCCCCTCGATTGTTTCAGACAAATAAACTGAAATTCCTAGCAATGTACTCACTCCATTTCATAAATAGCAAAAAGGGGGAAAAAATCCCCCTTTTTTTGTTTTTCTTAAATATCTTCAGCCATTTCTTCTTTAAACCCAAATAGATAGGTAAAGAGGAAACCAAATGCATAGGCAATGACAATGCCAATTAAATATAATATATACTTATTATCAGCAATTAGCATTGTAAGAGAAAGACCGGATACTCCGATACTTGTTGCTGCAACATGGAAAATTGCTTGAAACGCCCCACCGACCGCAGCACCTAAACACGCCGTGATGAATGGTCGACCAAGAGGGAGTGTAACCCCATACAAGAGTGGCTCTCCTATTCCTAGGAATCCTGCTGGTAGACCCCCTTTAATAATATTACGCAATCTTTTATTCTTTGTTTTTACAAAGACAGCAATTGCCGCACCAACTTGACCTGCACCCGCCATCGCTAATACCGGTAAAAGTGGTGTATTACCAATTTGATTCATAAATTCTAAATGAATTGGTGTTAACCCTTGATGCAGCCCGACCATTACAAGCGGTAAGAAGAATCCCGCTAAAATCGCGCCTGCTACAACACCGCCGATATCTAAAATCGCTTTAATTCCACTTGTAATTCCATCTGATAACAATCCTGCTACAGGCATAACGACAAATAATGATAAAATAGCAACAATTAAAACCGTAATAAGAGGAGTTAAAATAATATCAACAGAGTTCGGAATAATTTTTCTAACTTGTTTTTCAATCACAACCATTAACCATGCGGCAAATATGACACCAAATAATCCGCCGCGTCCCGGAATCAATGCATCACCAAAAATATGAATTTCGGCTAATCCCGGATTAAATAAGAACATCCCTGCAATGGCACCTAATACTGGTGTTCCTCCAAATTCCTTGGCTGTATTCCAACCGACTAAAACAGCTAGATAAGTAAAAATACAGCTACCTAAAACTAGTAGAACTTGCATGATTGTTGAAGTTTTATCAACCCCAGCATTGACGGCAAAGTTTGCTGCCCCATTAATTAATCCTGAAGCAACTAATCCAGGAATAAGTGGAATGAAAATATTCCCTATTTTTCTTAAAAAGTTCTTCAAAGGTGTATTGTTTTTCTTTTTAATATTTGCTTTCTTAAGTTGCGCTTTTTCCTCGAATGATAAATCGTCTGCATCGGCAACCTCACCGATTTTTAATCCTGTCATTGTGCTTAATACATCGGAAACTTTATTTACCGTTCCGGGACCAACAACGATTTGCAATGTTTCATCGTCAATGACACCCATAACCCCATCGACTTTTTTTAATGAAGCGATATTGACTTTGTCACTATCTTTTAACTGAAGGCGAACACGCGTCATACAGTGGGCAAGTTGTCTAATATTTTCTTTACCACCTACATGTTCGAGAATTCCTTCTGCGATGACTTGTTCTTTTTTCATGGTTTCTCCCCCCTACATGTGACTATAATGTTTTTCTAATATATCCTTTTGCATTTTTAAGACTTTCTAAAGCATCTTCATAAGAACATTGTAATAAAATCATCACAATAGCTACTTTTACATTATGATGTGCCTTTTCAAAATAATCGGCAGCCGTGTCATAGTCTACTTCTGCTGCCTGCATAATAATGCGTTTAGATCGTTCGACAAGCTTTTTATTTGTTGACTGAACATCAACCATTAAATTTTTATAAACCTTGCCAATTCCAATCATCGATGCGGTGGAAATCATATTTAATACTAACTTTTGTGCCGTACCCGCTTTTAAACGAGTTGACCCGGTTAATACTTCAGGGCCTGTTTCGACTTCGATTGTGACTTTCGCGTACTTACTAATTTCAGCATTTTTATTACAGCTGATGCTTACTGTCTTAGCACCCATTTTGCTTGCGTATTTTAATGCTCCAATAACATATGGTGTGCGACCGCTTGCAGCGATTCCTATGACAGTATCTTTTGCCGAAAGCTTGATACTTGCTAAATCATTCTCACCTTGGTTTTCATCGTCTTCAGCACCTTCAACCGCCTCCGTAAACGCTTTCATCCCACCTGCAAGAAATCCTTGAACCATTTCAGGCGGGGAACCAAAAGTTGGCTTACATTCGACGGCATCCAAAATCCCAAGTCTGCCACTCGTACCAGCACCAATATAAATTAATCGACCTCCTTCTTGAAAGGATTGGATAACATATTGAACGGCTTTTTCAATACTATGAAGTTCCATAGCAATGGCTTGAGGTACTGTTTGGTCTTCCCGATTCATCGTTTCCAGTATTTCGTGAATCGACATGACGTCCAAGTTCATCGTTGTGTCATTACGTTTTTCTGTCGTCAGTTTTTCAAGCATAATACCATCCCTTAAAATTTTATTTCTTACTTTTATTTTATATTACAGAAATTAAATGTCAATAAAATATATAAATTTCATGAATTAAAATTTCATTTGTCGAAAAATAGTTTGCATTTCTATTTATGTAAAAAAAACTTGGCACATTTGCCAAGTTTTCAATTCTTAACGCCGTAATCGCACTGCTTCATTTCTTGCCTCATGATATTGTTCCAATACGTTTTCACCAATATTATTAAATACACTCAAATATAAAGTATCAATAATATTTAATTGCGTCATACGAGAGGAGATGGTTCCAATACGGACATCCCCCTCGACGATCGGTGTACAAAGGCGAATATCTGCCTCTTTATATAAGGGGGAGTTATCAATATTCGTGATCGATATTAAGGTGGCCCCTTTCTTTTTAGCAAATCTCGCTAACTCAAGCACATCCTTTGTTTTCCCCGACATACTAATCGCTATAAATACATCGTCCTCAGTAAGATACGGAATAAGCGAGATCATAAAATGGAAATCCAATGTCGTAATGGAATGGTAGCCTAGTTTTGAAAATTTATAATGACCATCAAAAGCTGCTGTTGCCGATCCCCCTACTCCATAGAAAATAATTTTTTTTGCCCTTTTTATTAACTCAACTGCTTTGTCTAACTCATTTTTATCAAGTGAGGATAAGGTGGAGTCAATAGCCGCTTTATTTACATAAGTTACTTTATGAAATAGATCATATGGTGAGTCCCTTTTTTGCAAAATCGAAAAATCGGTAATATTTGTTTGTGATAACGTTATGTTTTTTACTAGTTCCAGCTTAAACGTTTTAAAACTCCGAATCCCAATCGATTTGCAAAACCGGACAACACTTGCTTCACTTACACCGCTTTTCTTTGATAATTCCTTCGTTGTCATATTAGGTATAAGCTCTGGGTTTTTTATGATATATTCGCCAATTTTCCGCTCTGCATCGGAAAGCTTGCTTAACTCCTTTTCGATCCTAGATAGTAATGAATTCAACCATTCGACCTCCATCTCAAAACTGTTTCATGTATGCGATGAACAGCCGTTTCTAACCGCTCTTTCGGACACGCTATATTCATACGCAAAAATGCATCTCCACCACCGCCAAATTTATAACCTTCATCGAATTTGATTTTCGCTTCTTTTAAAAAGTATTGAAATAACTCTTCCCCTTGCATCCCCAACTGACTACAATCTAACCAAACAAGATGCGTAGCTTCAGGTCTGATAGGGATAATTTCAGGTATATTCGATTTAAAAAAGTCTAGAACATATTCCAAATTTTCTTCTAAATAAATGAGTAGCTCTTCAAGCCAATACTCACTTGATTCATAAGCGGCGATTGTCGCCTCTACCCCGAATGCATTTGGACGCATTAAACCATACTGAAAAAGCTTTTCGTTATATTTTTCACGTAATTCCTGATTTGGAATCATAATAATCGATGTTTGCAAACCTGCAACATTAAATGTTTTACTAGGTGCAGCACATAGAATACTACTTTGTTTAATTTCAGGATGTATACTAAATAATGGGTGATGTTGCTTACCTTTATACACCAGGTCCCCATGCATCTCATCAGATATAATCCATACATTGTGCTTTAAACAGATGTCAGCCACCTTTGCTAATTCATCTTCAGTCCAAGCCCGTCCGACCGGATTATGCGGACTGCACAAAATCAAGACTTTTGCTTTCGGATGACTTGCCTTTTTTTCTAAGTCTACAAAATCCATTTCATATGTACCGTTTTTGTGAATTAGTGAATTATGAACAATCGTGCATTGATGGTTTTCAATACTGCTATAGAATGGATAATATACTGGCTCTTGCGCAATTACTTGATCCCCTGGTTTTGTTAAAATTTCAAGTAAAAGATTTATTCCGGGAATAATCCCAGGACTAAAGGAAATCCACTCCTTATCAATATCTATATTGAATCTTCTCTTCCACCATCCGATAATTGAACGATAATAACGATCACAAAAAGTCGTGTAGCCATAAATACCATGCTCTGCTTTCTTCTTCATTGCCTCGATTATTTCTGGAGCAACTTGAAAGTCCATGTCAGCAATACACATTGGGATTATTTCATCAGGTGCAGTTGACCATTTTACTGAATGTGTGTGTGTACGTACAATACAATCATTCCAATTCATTCTAGACCCCCCCGTTATTAAACAGCTTTATTACTACTTTAATATAATTGCTGCGAAATGAAAAACTAAAAAAAAGACTTCCATAAAGTAAGTAGTTTCGATAACGTGGAGGAAATTTAAAATCGTAGCACAAATAACATAAGATTTCGTAGCGTTGAGCAACAATATAATTAGCATGCAAAACTTGGGGTTTTTCCTAAGCTTTCGTGTTTAATTAAAGGAGAAATTGTACAAGTTCATTAAACGCTAAATTGAGTTTGATAATAAGCGGAGAAAATCCTCTTAATTAAGAAATTGTACTGAAAACACCTTAAATAGCCGGAAGAATTCCGACTATTAACTCGAAAAACGCGAGAATGAATAAATTTGCTTTGCTTAAGCGGAAAAACTCCGCTTAAATCTCACGAAACTAGCTCTATTCTGCTGAATAACCGTAAAATATCCGCTTATTTTGATTATCTTTAGGACATCATTTACCTACTTAAGTAAAAAACATAGTAATTAGCATGTTGACAAGTCAAGATGTTTGCAACTAATTAAAGTATATAAAAAAATAAGAGACCAAATCATATGCGATTTAGTCCGCTAATTAGAGTGCTATTTGGAATTTTTATTAATAAAAACGGACTACTTACCCATCAAGTATAGCCCTATTTAATGTAAAAGTTTACTTTCTAATTGAATAATCTCATTACTTATCTCTTCATAAATCCGATCTATGATTGTAAAGTCCATTGCTTCAACATAGTATTTTTCCAATTCGTCATGCAAGGATTTTGCCTTTGCTAAACATGTGGTACCTTCTTTCATTTTATCCTTATACCGTTTATGGACCTCACTAATTTCAATCACATATTTTTCATCCGTCCCAGGCGTTACCGCTGCCAGATAAAGATCAACTATTTCATCGCCATCCCGATCGGGAAAATATTCATGTGGGTCTGTGCTGTCAAAAATCGCAAAACTCAACTCTCTTACGACAACCATATCAATACTATTAGGATCGAATCCACAATGATAGATTTCTGTATCGAACCCTCTTTCCTCTGCAACTGCGGCAATTTTTTTCAATAATGTAGACTTACCAGTACCTGCTCGCCCCTTTAAAAAATACCTGTTTCGTAAGCCGTACGTAATATTTGGTATGAAATCAGCAGCTCCTTCTGGGGTTGCCGCACCTAGAAAACGATGCCGAACATCCGCCCGCTTGGAAAGTTCCCTGTCTGAGAAAAGTTGCTGAATTAACTCGTTTGTTAGTTTATTTGCTCTTGGAAAATTCATTTCTTTGAAATAGATTTCCTCTAATTGATCATGCTCCTCCAGCCCTTTTGCAAATGTGTTATATGCTAGCTGAAACGCATTGGAAACTTCATGATGAAGGGAAATTATTCTTTCTTTATTTTGTTTTAATTTTTCACTATCCCACGCTATCCCTAGATTGATATATTCCTCTATTACACCCGGAGCGGTTGGTTCAATGATGTGGGGAGCAGTTCCATCGACAATTCCAAATTTTAATTCCGGAATAATGACCCCATCTATTGAGCCATTGTCTGATGAGCAATGAATCATTTCTAAGTCATAACCTTTATTTCCCCATTCATCAGCCAATCTTTTCATCATACTTGACTTACCGGTTCCAGGTCCCCCTTTAAGGATAAACAAGCGATCTAATCCCTTTAAATTCGAGTCGAAGAGATTATAAAATCCTCTGCCCGTATTTCCGCCTGCATAATAATTTAGTACCTTCCCTGCCATGAAAAACACTCCTCTTACAGTGGGATTTATCATTTACTCTACACACTAGCCTATGCATTTCATCCTAATAGGTGAATACCTACTTCCTACTTGTACTTTTATAAACACATTTTTAGGGAAAACAAATATAAGAAACTTTTGAAGTCATGAAGTTCGTATTCTATACTTATGAAGTACCAGAGTTATAAAGAAGGAGATCATCAAAGTGATTTTAAAACGTACGTTCATGCGAATAACAGTTGCACTCCTATTAATTACAGGTTTTTCACTGTTATTGCTGCACCATACAAGTTCAAATAAAAATTCCCTCCCAAACGAGAGTAGGATTCCAACCATTTTTGTCCATGGGTTTAAAGGAACTTCTAAATCATTTAACACGATGCTAAATCGGTTTGAAAATAATTACTATTGGGGAAAAAAGACCATGGTTTGTCGGGTTAGTCATAGTGGGCATGTGTTTATATCAGGAGGCATTCCTAAAAACCAAAAGCATCCTTTTATTCAAATTGTTTTTGAAAATAATCGAGCCACAATACAAAACACAACAGATAATTTGAAGGATGTAATGAAGATTTTAAAACATAGATACGGGATTAATGATATCTATGCCGTTGGTCATTCCATGGGTGGTCTTGTCCTAACAAATTATATCGAACAGACCAGTAAGCAAAAGCGTTATCCAAAAGTCAAAAAACTAATAACGATCGGAAGCCCATACAAAGGGATTGAACGAAAAGCCTATTATAAAAATCCAAATAATACAGGACCAGCAGTTAAAGATTTAAAACCTAATTCCAGTGCTTTACAAACGCTGGTTGATCATAAAGAAACATTTGATGCAAACATTAAAGTATTATCCATCGCCGGTGTCATTTTGAATTCAAAACATGGTGATGGGGTTGTCTCACAGCCAAGTGCATTAGGCATTCAAGACATCGTCCACTCAAACCAATTAAAGACAAAAGTTGTTAATGATATTAATGCTACACATAGCGGACTTCATGAGCATCAAACAGTGGATCGTTATATTGGGGAATTTTTGTGGGGGATCAAAGATTGATTTTATGTAAAAGGCTTGTAGAAAATGAACCTTTCTCTACAAGCCTTTTATTAAGAGGACAGAGAATCCGTTATTTTTATAAAATGAGCCAAAAGTAAGAGCTAAGAGGACACAGAGTACGCTATTTACAAAAAAACACAAGAAATCACTGCTTTTTTAGCAAATAGAGGAACCTCTGTCCGCAAACATAAGGAATTAGCCCATTTTGTCACAGATAAGGGAACTGGTGTCCACCGAGTTTTACTCCTTTTATGTGCTCCACCTTTTTAGACCTACTTATTTACCCCTGATCAAGCTTTGCTAACTGTTCATTTAACGATTTTAACTCCTTTTCTATTCCTTCCAGCTGGAGTTCAAGTGGGGATAAATTCCCTTTAACAAACTCAAGCTTTTCCAAATCATGCTGAAGACGTACATAATCCGCCTTCAAGTCCTGAATTTTATATTCAATTTCTTTTCGATTCATATAGGACACCTCTTTTTTTTACTTTAATCATATATTACCGTACCATATATCATTTTTCATTGGGAATCTATTCGTATTTAAATATTTTCCCTCACATTCAACTAAACAATCGTGTGTGATATACTTGAAGTGAAATGTAGTATAGGAAGGTGAAATCTAGCATGGATCATCATACTGTTTCATCCATAATGGAAGTTATTCAAGAGCTATTTCCGAAAGATACTTCCATTGCGATAACTAACGATAAACAATATATTTATTATCAACCTAGTAAACAAATTGATTTAAAAATAAAACCAGGTGATCATATTAAAGAAGGCACTGCTACCTATAAAGCGTTAAAAGTTCAGCAAAAGATATCCGATTATATAGATAAAAATGTACTCGGAGTCTCCTATTTTGGAATGTCTTTTCCTATTGTTGAAGGGAATGACATAAAAGGTTGTGTTACGGCTATTTTACCTAGAAAACCAATCACATTCCCTACTTCTTTTCTAACCGTGAAATCTAATGACCGATGGCTTCCATTACCTTATAATCAAATTATGTTTTTAGAGGCACAGAGTAGAAAAACCAATGTTCATTCCGACTCATTAGTGGGAACACATAAATTTAACTTAACAGAATTAGAGTACTTTTTACCTACTGATCTATTTATTCGTTGTCATCGATCATATATTATTAATATCAATTTTATTGCGGAAATACACCCCGATTCACATTCCACTTTCTTACTGATTATGAAAGACGGGGCAAAAATTCCTGTAAGTCAAACATATGCGAGTCAATTTAGAAAAATATTATGCTTTTAACAACTTGCCAATGATGCAAGTTGTTTTTTTATTCAAGCATACAACCAATTTAAACAATGCTCCTTTATGTATAAAAAATACCTCCTCATTCCTCAATAAAGCCTTTTCACTCCGATACTAGTGAAGAACCACCCAATTATTGATAGAATATTTCAAAAGGAAACAAAGGGTGACATTATGGAAAACAATACAATGAAATATATTAGAGACCCTCGTTTAACGGACCGAGTTGTATCTGCGAAAGATGCTGCATCATGGATAAAGGACGGCATGACATTAGGATTAAGTGGATTTACTCGAGCGGGAGATGCTAAGGCTGTGCCTACTGCATTGATCGAACGGGCAAAAAACGAAAGTTTAAAGGTAAATGTTTATACAGGTGCTTCCTTAGGATCTGATATTGATAAATTAATGGCTGAAGCAGGGATGATTCATAAGCGTATGCCATTTCAAGCGGATCCTGCAATGCGCAAAAAAATCAACCAAGGACAAATACTATTTGTCGATCAGCATTTGTCCCACATGGCGGAAGCGATTCGTGCGGATGTACTCTGCCCGATTGATTTCGCAATTGTGGAAGCGGTTGCAATTGACGAAAACGGCATGATTATTCCGACAACATCTGTCGGAAACTCTTCTATCTTTGTTGAAAAATCAAAACATGTAATTGTTGAAATCAACACTGCACAGCCAATCGAACTAGAAGGACTTCATGATATTTATGAGGTTGGTATGCAAGGAAAGCGCAATCCCATATTACTTAAAAATGTACAAGATCGATTAGGTACAATAGGTATTCCTGTAGACAGTGAGAAAATTATTGGCATCGTGTTCACCCATCAATTGGATTCGGCTTCTACTATTGTGCCACCTGATGAAGAGACACAAATCATGGCCAATCATTTAATTAATTTCTTAAAAAGGGAAGTAAAGGCTGGGAGATTAACAAATCAGCTTGCACCATTACAGTCTGGAATTGGTTCTGTTGCAAACGCAGTATTACATGGACTTATAGATTCAGAGTTTACTAACCTGGAAGTATACTCCGAAGTTCTCCAAGATGCTGTCTTTGACTTAATTGATGTGGGGAAAGTACGATTTGCTTCTTGCTGCTCTATTACATTGTCCGATGAAAAAATGAAGCATGTATATGCCAATCTTGAAAAATATAAGGAACGTCTTATTCTCAGACCACAGGAAATATCCAACCATCCGGAAATTATCCGTCGTTTAGGATTGATTTCAATTAATACGGCATTAGAAGTCGATATTTATGGAAACGTGAACTCTACACATGTACGTGGAACACATATGATGAATGGTATTGGTGGTTCGGGGGATTTTGCAAGAAATGCACGTCTAGCTATATTTGTTACCAAATCAATTGCAAAAAATGGAGACATCTCCAGTATCGTACCATTCGTATCACATGTAGACCATACTGAACATGATGTGGATGTTATCGTAACTGAACAAGGTTATGCAGATTTACGAGGCTTGGCACCTATTGAACGTGCACCACTCATTATCCAAAATTGTGTTCATCCATCCTATCGTGAGCAACTGCTTGAATACTTCGAAGAGGCACGACACAAAGGGGGACAAACACCACATGTATTAGAAAAGGCATTTTCCTGGCATATTAATTATGAAAAAAGTGGAACGATGCGTCAGCTTGTAAACCAAATATAAACCATGCAAAAATGCCATCCATTGCTATATGGATGGCATTTCTATTTATCTATGCTTCTATCGCATTCGATTGTTGATAAACATCTTTATCAAGCTCTTTTGTTGCCTTACCTGTTAGAATTCCTGCTGTCATACTTCCACTAACATTTAAAGCTGTACGTCCCATATCAATTAAAGGCTCTACTGAAATTAATAGACCAACGATCGCAATCGGTAAGTTCATAACTGATAATACGATTAAAGCAGCAAATGTAGCACCGCCACCAACACCTGCAACACCAAATGAACTAATTGCAACTACTAGAATGAGAGTGATAATAAACGATGGATCAGTCGGATTAATTCCTGCAGACGGAGCTACCATAATCGCTAGCATGGCTGGGTAAATCCCTGCACACCCATTTTGCCCGATTGATAACCCAAAGGATCCCGCAAAGTTTGCAATCCCTTCTGATACACCGAAACTCTTCGTTTGTGTTTGAATATTTAAAGGTAATGTTCCCGCACTTGAACGTGAAGTAAACGCAAATGTTAAAGTAGGCAAACTTTTTCTCACATACTTCACTGGGCTAAGTTTAGCTAATGTAATAAGTAATAAGTGAACAATAAACATAACAATCAATGCTACATAAGAAGCGATAACGAATTTGCCTAGTTTGGCAATTGCCCCATAATCACTTGTAGCCATAACTTTTGTAATTAACGCAAGTACACCATACGGAGTAAGTCGTAGAATTAACGTAACAATTCGCATAATAATGGAATATAACGTATCAATTATTTTTGCAAAAAATTCACCTTGCTCCGGACTTTTTCTCCTAACTCCCAGGTAAGCCATGCCAACAAACGCTGCAAATATAACAACTGCAATTGTAGATGTTGGGCGTGCACCCGTTAAATCTTGAAACGGATTACTTGGTAACAATTCAATAATTTGCTGAGGAATTGTCATATCTTTCACACCTGTGACTTTTTCCTGTAGAAGTGCATTTCTTGCAGCTTCTTCTTCCCCTTGATTTAAATGAATCCCATCTAAATTAAAGCTTAAAGCTGAACCAATACCGATGGCTGCAGCAATGGCTGTTGTTCCTAGTAAAATTCCAATTACGAGGAAACTGATTTTACCAATATTTTTCGTTAACTTTAATTTTGTAAACGCACCAACGATCGAAATGAATACAAGTGGCATAACAACCATTTGTAACAGTTTCACATAACCATTACCCACGATATTAAACCAATCTATTGTATTAACGGTTACGCTGTCCGTTGTTCCGTATAAAAGATGAATAATAAAACCGAAAACAATCCCCAATCCTAAACCTGCGAATACACGTTTCGAAAAGGATACATGCTTCTTCTGCATCATGAATAAACCGAAGATTAAAAGCAGTAAAACAACTATATTGATAATAATAAGTAAAGAATTCACTTTTATCCCCCTTTAATAAAGTAATAAGATAGTGCAAGCAAAACTATATTACAATTAATCCAATCAGTCAAGTAGGAATTACTGCGAAAATGAATTATTATTTTTTGTTATGCTTTTACAATATGTCAATTAAACGAAAAAAAGTCCTTTCTCAAAAAAAGAGAGAGGACTTCAACCAAAAAAGTTTAATAAGGGACCTTCATATAAATTATTGTCACCTCACCCGCAGACTGAATACACTTCGCTTTCCGTGGGTGAGGTGTGAGCCTCCTCGCTCGTACCTCGCTGCGGGGTCTCACATTGCTCACTTTTCCCGCAGGAGTTTACGTGTATTCAGTCTGCTTAGTACTTTTATAATGTTTCTATTCTAATCAAAAATACTAAGTAGAAAGTCATTATTTCTCATATACTATTAGAAAACAGTCTTTAATAAATTACCTTCCAGTTGTCATTCACTGTTGCTTTAACTACTTTCTTTTCTAATATATAGTTCGCGATGAGTTCCGATACATCTGTAGGAATATCTTTAATGACTGGCTTGTCCTTATACATAAAGTACTCGCCTCCGCCGCCGGCACGGTAATTATTCATTACTACATCATATTGCCCATTGGGGTCGATTGGGTTGCCTTTATATTCAAGCTTAATCACTCGTTCACCTATCGGCTTTCTTATATCAACAATATACTCAATACCTTCCCACATATCATAGTTGAAATGTTGCGGCTTTGGAGTTGTAAAAGTTGGATTTACCTCCACTTCCCCTCCAGTATATTGTTTAAAATAGGAAGCCGAGCGTTCAAGTGCTTCTTTCATATCGTTACCGGTCATACGGATAACCTTTAATGTATTAGGGTATATATAGTTTGAAACAACGTCCCTCATCGTTACATGTTCAGGAAATCCTGGAGATTGATTATCGAATAAGGCTGTATTTGAAATTTCTACACCCGCAACTTCCATTTGAACATGATTAATAAATTCAATTAACGCATTATCCGTTGTTCTTGTTTTCATCGGATCCCGAACAAGCATGTCCCCTTCAATTTTACCAATTGGTTGATCCAGCCATTTTTGTGTCGATTCCTCATAATCCTTTACCTTTTCTAAAAGTTGAAGATCGGCATCAATTCCTGAAACAGGAAGGAGCTCCGATGATTTTTCAACACATTTCCATGTACCATTTTGGTTCTCGAGCGTTAGCGAAACCTTGCCTAAAGCAATTCCATTATTTCCAGGTTGCACAACAATGACATCATTAACTTTATTTCCTGCAATTTGTCGATGCTGGTGCCCGGTTAATAATACATCAATCCCATTTACCTCTTGGCAAATTTGATAGCCTTGATTTTCTCCCGTTAACGTTTCAGTCGGTTCACCTGTCTCGAGATCTCTCTCGAATCCGCCGTGATACGAAACAATGACTAAATCCACTTTCTTTTCATTTCGCAAAAATGTTACCCACTTCTTCGCAACCTCTACTGCATCGGCAAATTCAATTCCCTCAATGTTTTCTGGCTGTTCCCAATTCGGTATGTATGGGGTCGTTAAACCGAGGATACCTATTTTTAGCTCATTAACTTCCTTTATTAAATATGGTTGTCCATAGTAAGGCTCGCCTGTTTCTTTATTTAAAATATTCGCTGACAACCATGGAAAATTAGAGTCCTCTATTGCAGATGACAATATCTCTTGACCATAATTAAATTCATGATTCCCAAACACTGCTGCATCATAATTCAACTCATTTGCCAATAGAATCATTGGATTGATCTTTTCGTGATCGATTCTTGCGTAATGATAGGTAAGTGGAGTTCCTTGGATTAAGTCCCCGTTATCAATAAGAAGAACATTTTCATTTTCCATTCTTTCTTTTTTTATCAAAGAAGCAATTCTTCCTAAACCGACCTCTGCTTCCTTATTCGTTCCATAATTGATCGGGAAAATATTCCCGTGCACATCGCTAGTTTCCAGTATTGTTAATGTTAGTTGCTTCATTTCTTTACCACCTGTCTATTAAATATCTGTAACTATTATAAACTAAAATTAATTTAACTCTCTACTATACCTATCTAATAGCAGAAGTTTGAATAATTAAAATATATCACAAAAATAAATAGTGCTATTAACCAAACTTTAATACTTGATTAATATCTCCTTAACAATTAACATTTATCTACTAAAAATTTAATAATAAAGTAATTTTCTTATTTATTTTATAGTCAAAATATTATATGCTTAAAGCGTATTCAAAAAAACTTTTACATTCGGAGGTAAATGTATGCTGAAAAAATTTGCTGCATTATTTCTAGCACTTGGTGTCGTTGCAATGGTAATGGCAGGGTGTGGAAAAAGCGATGACAAAGCAAAGGATGGCAACAAAGACAGTAGCAAAGGATTCGTTCCTAAGGAATTAACAATTGGGTTTGTACCATCTCAAAATGCTGAAACATTAGAGGCAAAAGCAAAACCTTTAGCAGAACTTCTAGAAAAAGAAATTGGTATTCCTGTTAAAGTTCAAGTAACTACTGACTATAACGGTGTTGTTGAAGCAATGGGTTCAAAACAACTTGACCTTGGTTTCCTACCACCTACTGACTATGTATTAGCACACGAAAAAGGATATGCAGATGTATTACTACAAGCACTACGTAATGGTGTTGACCCTGAAACAGGGAAACAAACAGATGAATTAGTAGATTACTACTATTCTGGAGTACTTGTAAGAACAGATTCTGGTATTAATAGTATTAAAGATTTAAAAGGTAAGAGAATTGGTTACCAAGCTCCAACTTCTTCTGCAGGTTATGTATGGCCAGCCGTTGAAATGAAAGAAAAAGGCGTTGACGCGCAAAAAGACGTTAAGTATGTACAACTACAAGGGCATGACAAAGGTGTACAAGGTGTTCTAAGTAAAGATATCGATGCTGCAGCAGTATTCGTTGATGCACGTAATATCGTAGAAAAAGAATATCCAGATGTATATAAAAATACAAAATACCTATTCTTAACTGATAAAATTCCTAATGATACAATCAGTGTTCGTCCTGACATGGATCAAGCATGGAAAGACAAAATTGCCGATGCATTCGTTAAAATCGGTGAAGATGAAAAAGGTAAAGAAATTATCAAAGCTATTTACTCTCACGTTGGTTATAAAAAATCACAAGACTCTAATTTTGATGTCGTTCGTGAATACACTAAAAAAATCGCTGAAGTAGGTAAATAATAAGTTCGAAGCGCCAACACTGTTGGCGCTTTTTTAGTTCCATTTTTTTTGATTTGAACGGTTCAATGCTTTTCTTAATCGGTCTTGCTTCTTTTTTGATTGATCCTTTACCCTTTTTGATCGGTCTTACTCTTTTTTTGATCGGATCTTTATTTTTTGATCGGTCTTGCTTCTTTTTTGATTGGTCCTTTATCCTTTTTGATCGGTCTTACTCCTTTTTTGATTGGTTTTATATTTTTTGATTGGTCTTGCTACTTTTTTGATTAGTCCTTTATCCTTTTTGATTGGTCTTACTCCTTTTTTGATCGGTCCTTTACCCTTTTTTAGTCAAGTCCTTAATATTGTGTAAAATCCTATACAATGTTTTCAACCTGTTATGATATTTGGGGTTAATCCTTCCCCTTTACATTTTTTTAGCGAAACTTCCATGGGTCTTTTACTCCATATCCAGTCAAGGGTGTCAAAGGTGGTTTTCCTTTGATAGCCTTGACTGGATATGGAATAATCCAAGAATGGAAGTTACCTTAAAAATGAAACATAGCTATCTCTTAATAGATTTTTGTTTTGAATATACGGTCTCTTGATAATGCATTAAAACAGCTCCAACTAAACGAAAAGCAGACTGTGTATTTGGAAAGATACGGATAACTCTTTCTCTTCGACGTACTTCTTGGTTTAAACGTTCAAGAGAATTTGTACTACGAATGTGACATCGTATATCTTCCGGGTACTCCATGTATTGAATGGTATCTTCGAACCCTTCATCTAAAATAGAGAGTGCCTGTTTATACTTAGAATTTTCACCAAACTGATCCATCAGCTCCTCTTTACATTTCCGGGTGTCTTCGATAGTGACCGCTTCAAAAATATGCTTTATCATCATTCGAATATCGGCGGAGTCTTTTTTAGGTAGTCTTTCAATGATATTTCGTTTAAAATGTACGTTACACCTTTGCCAGCTAGTTCCAATGAATTCTCGTTGAATGGCTTTTTGTAGTCCTTGATGAGCATCTGAAATCACTAACTTTGGAGATTGAAGACCTCGTGATTTAAGTTGTTTAAAAAAATGGCTCCAACTCTCAAAACTTTCAGCGTGATCTACACTTAGACCAAGTATTTCACGCTTTTTGTGATCCGTAATAGCTGTGGCAATATAAACAGCTTTAGAGACTACACGGTTATGTTCTCTTACTTTTATATACATTGCATCCAAAAAAACAAATGGATAGTATGTTATATTTAAAGGCCGTTTGGCCCAATCATTGACGATAGGATCAAGCTTCTGAGTAAGGGAAGAAACGAATGACTTCGAGATATTTTCGCCACAAAGTTGTTCTACTATGTGCGTAACCTTACGGGTAGAAACCCCGTTGATAACCATCTCCAGCATAGAGAGAACTAAAGCCTGGTCGCACCGAGAATATTTTTCAAAAACGGAAGATGAAAACTCCCCATTTCGAGTTCTAGGCACTCTTAGTTTTATTTTACCGATACTCATGGTTAGTTCTCTTTCATAGTAGCCATTGCGGTAATCTAGATGTTCAGGAGAGCGTTCATAAGCGTCCGCATGTAAATAATCATCTCTTTCCTTTTCCATGTACTCATTTAAAACTAAAACAATCGCTGATTTAATAACTGCGTCAATATTGGAATTCAAAACAGATTCTTTTAAAAGATCCATATCTAGGTTAAACTGTAATTGGGTCATTTTATATTCCTCTTTTCATTGTTTATCGTCGTTGAAAACATTGTTTCCAAGAGGGATTAAAATGACTCTTTTCTTTTTACACAATTATATGGACTTAATCCCTTTTTTGATCAGTCCAGCGTTTTCCTTGAAGGTCGTTTAAAAAAAAATGCTGATATTCATTTAAATATCAACATTCTTTCTTCATTTTTTTATACTAATCGCTTACGAATAGCTGCTGAGATCAAGTCGATAATTGTTACCATAATGATAATTCCATAAAGAATAATCCCTACACGATCCCATGAGTGTCCGTTTAATGCAAAGATTAACGGAGCACCAATCCCCCCGGCACCAACAATACCTAAGATAGTGGCTGAACGTACACTAATTTCAAATCGATATAATGTATATGACATGAATGCCGGCATGATTTCCGGAATAATCGCAAACCACAATACTTGAAGCTTGTTTGCTCCCGAAGCAATTAACGCCTCTCTTGCAGTAAATTCTGTGTTTTCAATTGACTCCCCAAACAATTTCCCTAGCATACCAATTGAGTGGAAACCAAGTGCTAAAATACCCGCAAATGGCCCAAGACCTACTGATTTAATAAATAGCAAGGC
This sequence comes from Heyndrickxia vini, assembly GCF_016772275.1. NCBI lineage: Bacteria > Bacillati > Bacillota > Bacilli > Caryophanales > Bacillaceae > Heyndrickxia > Heyndrickxia vini. The sequence goes on from NZ_CP065425.1 coordinate 4,114,052, forward strand.
CATAATAAGCTCTGGAAAAACACGAATACAGCTTAAAACGATTTTCCCAAGACTTGAAAGTGTACGATGCTTCGTCATATTTCTTGCAGCCCAGAAAGCAAATGGAACACATAGAATAGCCGAAATAAATGTACCTAAAACAGCGATGGCTAATGTTTCAAGTAGTGTACGTAACAAATCCTCTCCCGCTGGGTCATAAATATAATCCCAATCAGGATGAAGAAATCCATGAAAAATCGCCTTAAGAGCTTGAATGGCAGAATCTTTAAGTGCAATGGAAGGTGCACCTGCAAATGCCCAAACATAAATGGCGATAACGATAAGTACAATTGCCCAGTTTCTTATCCGCTTTCCTATTGGTTTTTTTATCTGATTTTGGCTCATAATAACTTCTCCCGAATCTTATTACTTATTGCATCTACAATGACAACCACGATAAATGTATAAATAATAATAGATAATACACGGTCATATTGGAAAAATCCTAGTGCATTATTTAGGAATAATCCTATCCCACCTGCACCTACATAACCTAGAATAGCGGCTGCACGTATATTAATTTCAAAACTATATAAGAAAAATGATGCATAGTGTGCAATAACTTGTGGAATAACTCCAAAGAAAATCCATTGAATCTTATTTGCTCCAACTGCTGTCATCGCTTCTAGCGGCCCTGGATCAATCGTTTCAATTGCTTCATAAAATAATTTCGCAATAATACCGAAAGAAAAAACAGAAATGGCTAGAATACCAGGGATTTCACCAATCCCAAAAATCGGTACAAATAATGCTGCCAATAACAATTCCGGAATTGTACGAATTAAGTTCATTATAAATCTAGCAATTTGATAAATAACAGGAATTCTTACAACGTTACTTGAAGAAAGCAATGCTATCGGGATAGCCACAATTCCTCCGAATGTTGTACCTAAAACAGCCATTCGAATAGTAGCTAACATTGGCTCTGTAATCGATTTAAAATAGCTCCAATCAGGAGGAAACATTTCATTAAGCAAGGTCCCCATATTAGGAAGCCCATCCCATAGCTTTTGAAATGATACATCTGTATTGAGTGCACTTGCCCAAATGATGACTACAATAAGTAAGAATGTAACAATTCCCTTAACTTTTGACGGCTTTTTCACCTTTATTGAGTTCATTCTTCCTTCTCTCCTAGCAACTCATCTTTCTTAATCTCACGTCCATAGATTTCAGAGAAGACATCATCTGTTGCCTCTTCAACAGGACCATCATATACTACTTCCCCCGCACGTATACCGATAATTCGTGTAGCATATTGGCGAGCTAAATCAACAAAGTGCAAGTTTACAATTGTTGTTATTCCTAATTCCTGGTTGATTCGTTTCAAATCATCCATAACTTGTCTAGTTGTAAACGGGTCCAATGACGCAACGGGTTCATCTGCAAGAATAATTTTTGCTTCTTGCGCTAAGGCACGAGCGATCGATACACGTTGCTGTTGTCCCCCAGAAAGTTCATCTGCACGGGAATAAGCCTTTTCTTTAATGTTCACACGATCAAGTGCATTTAAAGCGAGATCCACATCTTCTTTTGGGAACATTCCAAGTAGAGTACGGACAGTAGAGTGATATGCCACTCTTCCAGATAATACATTACGAAGGACGCTAGAGCGTTTTACAAGATTAAAGTTTTGGAAGATCATACCGATATCCCGACGGATATGGCGAAGAGACTTGCCTCTTGCAGCAGTTATAGATTTTCCATCGATGATAATTTCACCATCAGTAATTTCATGTAGCCTGTTAATAGAACGAAGTAGGGTCGATTTACCTGCCCCCGATAGACCAACAATAACAACAAAGTCTCCCTTATTGATGGTAAGGTTTACATTTTTTAAACCTTTCGTTCCATTAGGGTAAACTTTCGATACATTTTTAAATTCTATCATTTCTAAATAATTTCCCCTTTTGGATAATATTTTAATATAAAATTAATCGCAAAATACAACAAATTACAACATTAAATTTACCAGTGAATTCACATAAACTCAAGCTAGATTTTGTATTTATACAAATTTTATATAAACTCAATAATAAATTTACAATCTAGTACTTTTTAATTATATAGTAAAATGCTATTCAATGTATATGGAAACGCTTACTAATTAAGAAGAGGTAGGCAATAGCCTACCTTCACTTTTTCTTTGCTTTGTTATTATTTTGATCTCTATTCTCTGTATTAAATTCAACTAATTCTTCACTAATTTCATTTTGATTTTTCGCATTATTGTTTCTTTGAGCATTGGCATTTCCGCGTTTTGTTCGACCCATTCTATTCCACTCCTTTTTAATTTGCCTTCATGATGTAGTCTAATTAAAAAGGAATGGAATATTCACTATTATCTTCTTTTTCGTTTTCCTTTTTCTTGCTGGCCTTTTTGTTTATGATTGCGAGTATTTCTTTTATGATTTTTATTCGTTTTCAATTGGTTCTTGCCTGACTCAGATGGAGTAAATTGTTCTTTTGCCGGACTAATACTTATCTTTTCAATTTTATGCTGGATTCCTTTTTCAATCATCTCAAGATAGGAACGATCCTTAGGTGCAACAAAAGTAATAGCCATCCCTTTTCCTCCGGCCCTACCTGTTCGGCCAATACGATGGATGTAGCTTTCCACATCTTCAGGGATATCATAATTAAACACATGGGTAACCCCTTCTACATCAATGCCCCTCGCCGCAACATCTGTGGCAACTAAATACTGGATTTTGGCTTCGCGAAAGAGCTTCATTACTTTTTCACGTTTTGCTTGTGATAAATCACCATGCAGTTCCTCTGTTTCATATCCAAAGCCTTTTAATGCATCATTTAATGTACTTGCTCTCCTTTTCGTACGGCAAAAAATAATTGCTAGAAACGGGCGATATTGATCCATCATCATGCGTAAAGATGCTTGTTTTGCCCGATCGGTTGTTTCAACAACTAGTTGATCAATCTCATCCACTGTTATTTGTTTATTTTTAATTCGAATATCAACCGGTTTTTTCATATATTGGTTGGCGATTGAGCGAACTTGTTTCGTCATCGTTGCCGAAAACAACATCGTTTGCCGGTTCGATGGTAAGGCCGTTATGATTTCCTTTACTTCCGGCAAAAATCCCAAATGTAACATTTGATCCGCTTCATCAAGGACAAGCATAGATATTTCCGAAAGATCGATTGTTTCCCTCCTCATATGATCTAATAAACGCCCTGGAGTACTAATAACAATATGTATGGCCCCTTTTAACTTTTTCATCTGTTGGGCAACGTCCTGCCCCCCATAAACAGCTAATGCTTGAATGCTATTAAGTACTGCTGTGAAATTTTTTAATTCCGCAGTTATTTGTAAAGCTAGTTCCCTCGTGGGTGTAACAATTAATGCTTGTACATTCGGTTGATTAGGATCGACTTTTTCCAAGATTGGCAAAAGAAAAGCCAATGTTTTCCCTGTCCCTGTTTGAGCTTGAGCAATCACATCTTTCCCTTCAAGGAGTACTGGTATCGTCTCACTTTGGATGGGAGTGGGCTCGGATATACCATTTGATTGTAATCGTTTTTGTATAATTGGTTGAATACCTAGTGTTTTAAAATCAGGCAAATTTATCATTCCTTTAGGTTTTTAAAAATAAGCGAAATAAAGTGATAACATCGCAATGATATTATCACTGAGTATCTATCATACCATTATTCATTAATGTTAATGCCATATTCTTCAAACCAATAATGAATTTGTGCAAGATAGGCGAGTAATTGCGGACCTGTCATCAATTGTCCAAACCACGGGACTTGGAATGCCCTTCCTTCCGATTCAACAATCGCAAGTAACTGATCTTTCTTTAAAAACTCATAAAGAACAGAACTCTTTTCTTGTAAAATTTCATGTAGCCACCCTTTTACTGCCTTTGTATAAGCTGGATGGTGTGTTTTCGGGTAAGGACTTTTTTTACGATAGAGCACATCATTAGGCAGTATTCCCTCCAAAGCCTTTCTTAGTAAGCCTTTCTCACGATTATCATACATTTTCATCTCCCAAGGGATATTCCATGCGTATTCAACTAACCGGTGATCGGCAAAAGGGACTCGAACTTCCAGACTTGCTCCCATACTCATTCGGTCCTTACGATCCAGCAAAGTGGTCATAAACCAAATCATATTTAAATAAAATAATTGTCTCCTTTTTGCCTCAAGCGGATCTTCACCTTCAAGAATAGGGGTCTCCCTAACCGTTTCCTCATACTTAGTTAACACATAATCTTTAATATTCAGCTTTTTATTCCAATGATCTTTTACTAAGTCAACCCGCTCATCCACCGACCGCATCCATGGAAATCCTTCCCGCTCCAAATCATCCTTTCGGTGGAACCATGGATACCCGCCAAAAATTTCGTCGGCACATTCGCCAGAAAGACTAACAACAAAATCGTGTTTGATTTCCTTACAAAACCATAATAATGAGGAATCGACATCAGCCATTCCTGGTGTATCTCGAACGATTACTGCTTCCTTTAAATACTCCGCCAGCCGCTCTTGAGTGATAACACGATTGTGATGGATAGTTCCAAATGTATTGGTTATTTTGTCTATCCAGTGTGCATCGGAATTAGGTTGAAAATCATTGGCTTCGAAAAATTGGTCATTTTCCTCATAATCGATTGAAAATGTATGCAAAGCACCTAATCCATTTTCTTGAAAGTGATTGGAGGCAATGGCCGTAATCGCACTGGAATCAAGCCCTCCTGACAAAAATGTGCATATCGGTACATCTGATACTAACTGTCGGGTTACCGCGTCTGTAAATAAATAGTTGATTTTTTCTGCTGTTTCCTCCACTGAATCGTGATGCTTCTCACTTTTCACATTCCAGTATCTCCAGACCTTTAGTCCATCTCTTGAGAAGGTAAATGCATGCGCCGGTCTTAACTCATTAATACCGAGAAATATCCCATGTCCAGGTGTTCTTGAAGGTCCTAATCCGAGGATTTCTGTAAGTCCATCTAAACCAATTTCAGTCTTTACCTCCGGGTGAGCGAGAATCGCTTTCAACTCCGAACCGAAGATAACCCCACCAGTATACTCCCGATAAAACAAAGGCTTTACCCCTAACCGATCTCTTGCAGCAAATAAATGTTGTTTCTTTTCATCCCAAATAGCGAATGCAAAAATTCCATTGAAATGATGAATGCAATCCTCTTCCCACTCTAGATAAGAAGTTAATAACACTTCTGTATCCGAGTGACCCTGAAAACGATACCCTTTTGCTAATAGCTCCTTGCGAATATCTTCCGTATTATAAAGCTCCCCGTTATAACATAACGTATAAGTATATTCACCCTTTTTCCGTGACATTGGTTGAATTCCGCATAGAGGGTCCACTACAACTAGTCGTTTATGTCCAAAAGCCGCGTGTTTTGTAAACCATGTATTTGTATCATCTGGCCCACGTCTAGATAAAGTTTCCGTCATATTTGAAACAATCTCATGTGTATTCGATAAATTTCTTTTAAAATCAACCCAGCCTGTTATCCCACACATATATTGCATCTCCTCCTTAACACGTATAAAAAACTGATACTTATTATATGTGCGTTCGCCTAATGGTTGAGTTGTCTACAAAAAAAAACGCAGATTTCCGATTCGAAAATCATGCGCTATTTTTGAGTTTGCCGTCCGGATTTTTTAAAGGTAAGAAAGTATAAATTTTATAGGATTAATGTTCCTAATTAATATCTGCTTTGTCTAGCTCCAGCGCCTATCGACTAGAAAACTTCAGGACTTTTCCCTACGATAAGTCAACATCGATTCGCCTTACATCACCCGCGTTTCCTTTATCTCAGTCGAAGTCCCGTAAGTCTTTTACGTCGATTAGCAAGGCGCCTTCGCTTTTCTAATCATTTGATTAATTACTTCTGCAAATACGATTCCAATCGCAATAGCACCAGATATCATGAATGCTTTTGCAGCCATTTGTATAGCTGTATTGTAATCATTTGCCACGAAATGTCTCATTGCATCATAAGACATTCCTCCTGGAACGAGCGGAATAATTCCTGATACACTAAAAATAATAATCGGTGCCTTATATATTTTTGCAAATACTTGACTAATCACAGCAATAACGAACGCAGCAACCAAACTAGCTACTGCCGCGTTTGCATGTGAATTGATTAGTAAAACATATATGAACCAGCCAATCATTCCAACAAGTCCACAAAGTAATAATTTTTTCCTCGGTATATTAAAAATTATTCCAAACGCACCCGTGGCGATAAAGCTAGTAATCAGCTGTTGAATCATCACATATTTCCCTTCATTATAATATTGAAAAAAACGAAATAACTACAGCAATCCCTGTTCCAATAGCAAATGCTGTTAAAAATGCCTCTGCACCTTTTGAAATACCTGATACAAGATGTCCTGCCATTAAATCCCGTACCGCATTCGTTATGAGCAATCCTGGAACAAGGGGCATAACGGAACCAATAATAATCTTATCTATTTCATTTCCTAGCCCCGACCTCACAAAAAGGACTGCTAATAATCCGATGATGAGTGAGGCCAAGCATTCCGAGAAGAACTTTACTTGTACGAGGCGATGTAAATAAATAAAACCCGTGAAACCTAAACCTCCAGTAATGATAGCGGGAAGAAAATCATGCCACCCGCCATTGAACATAATTAAAAAACATCCGCTCGATATCGCTGCAGCGGTAATCTGTATCCAAATAGGATAGGCGAAATTCGTTCTTTCGATTACCTTTAATTCGTCAAAAGCCTCACTTAACGATAGTTCGCCACTAGTTAATTTCCGCGATATACTATTTACGATTGTTACTTTTTTTAAATCTGTTGAGCGTTCAGATACGCGAACAAGTTTAGTCGGCTCTGAACCATCGATTGAAAAAATGATACCTGTTGGCGTCACAAAGCTATGTGTTCCTTTAATACCGAACGCATAAGCAATTCTTGTCATTGTGTCTTCTACCCTATATGTTTCAGCTCCACTTTGAAGCATAATTTTCCCTGCCAGTAAGCATGTTTCCACGACTTTATAACTTTGACTTGTGTGAGTTTCCATACCTTTTTCTCCATTTATCATATTAAATTCATTATATATTAACACATCAATCAGCGTTGATTAAGACCTATTAAAAAAAAAGAGAGATGATTGAAAAATCACTCAATTGGTTCAACTTTATTGAAGTTAACAAAAAAAATATTTATACTAAAAGAACAAGTTTCCTATTAATACCCCTTTAATTAGTAAATACCACCTTAAAAATACATATATGAAGGAGACTAACATGCTAATAGGTTTAATCATTATTTTATTATTTGTTTTATTTCTACCTTTCTCCGTTAAGTTTGTTGAGCATAATCTAGAAATATTTTTATTCATTATGGGACTTGCTGCTGTATTAGTTAGTGGAGTATTGGATAAATCACTAATTCTTAAAGCATTGGAAGACCCTATAAATATTTCTCTGGCTGTTTTAATTGCCGGCTTATTATTTAGATGGCTTCAAAAGCCATTGGAGAAAATGATTCTTGGAATAAGCGGGGCTATGCCTTACCAATTATTCTTGGCACTAGTCGTTATTATTTTAGGACTCATATCTAGTGTTGTAACCGCGATTATCGCTGCACTTATTCTTGTTCTCATTGTGAGCGTCCTACGCTTGGATCGAAAGTCAGAAGTTCGTTTAGTTGTTTTGGCATGCTTTTCAATTGGACTCGGTGCAGCCTTGACGCCAATTGGTGAACCATTATCTACTCTTGCGATCAGTAAGCTTCATGAGGACTTTTTCTATCTATTTCGATTAATTGGCCCTGAAGTGATTTCCTTAGTGGTGATATTTGGTATATTAGCTGCGATTTTAGTTAGACCGAAGAATGATGAAGACAGTTTAAAAAGTGATCAAACCACGGAAGGCTACGGAGAAATTATTATTCGTGCATTAAAGATTTATCTATTTGTAATGGGATTAACACTTTTAGGTGCAGGTTTTGAACCGTTAATTACTAAATACTTATTGGATTTGAGTCCATTTATTTTATATTGGATTAATATGATCTCGGCTATTTTAGATAATGCGACTTTAGCTGCAGCTGAAATCAGTCCTGCTATGGGGCCATCAACTATTAAGGCAATCCTGCTCGGACTGCTTATCAGCGGTGGAATTCTCGTTCCGGGAAACATCCCAAATATCATTTCTGCGGGAAAACTAAAGATAACGAGTAAAGAATGGGCAAAGTTTGGGATTCCCGTTGGATTAAGCGCAATGGTTGTTTATTTTATTGTTTTAATCTTTATAAGCTAAGATTCAATTTACCGGCTTAGATTAACATCTAAGCCGGATTTCTCCATCTATTTATAAATAGAATTTACTGTCTTTAATTCTTCACCTAAGTATTTTGCCAACTCCAGCATTCCATATTTTTCGACCTTCGCCTCTGCCTCACTATTATAGTTCGTATTCGTGTTTATATCATAGGTGAAAATTTGTCCTTGCTCATTACGAATGAATTCAATTCCAGCTACTAAAATATGATTGCTTCGCAGTAGTTCCTCATATTTCTTAATAATCGGATCATCGAACCCTTCGATTACTTGGAATTTATCTATAATAGTCGGTTGTTCGCCTACAGGGCAAAATAGATCATCGATTCGACATGCATCTGCAGGGCATAATTCAAACCCTTCTGAAGTATCTACTCTAACTGCATAGATAAACTTACCACCAATAAATTCACAGCGAGTAATCGAGTTATCCGGAGATTGAATATATTCCTGAATCAATGTAATTCCATCAATAGGTTCTTCAAACAGAGGACCTTGTAAATATTCTTCTAATGCTTGAATTGAATGGAATAACTGTACACCTAGCCCTTTTCCCGCACGATTATGCTTTGTAATAAAAGATGCGGATTCTAATTTCCTTGCCGCTTCGAGGATTTGCTCCTTTCCGACCGCGGCAATTGTCTTCGGTGTACGTATACCGAACTTATCTAATTCCATATACTGATTTACTTTACTTAGTTCAAGTCTAATCGCCCCACTGCCATTAATAACTGTTCTTCCATGCCTTTCTAACCAAGCGAAAACGGCTGTAGACAATTCTGGTGCATAGCGGTGATCCCTTGTATGAGAGGATGCACTCATTCGGCTAAAGTATAAACCTTCAGGAGGTATTGACGATAAATCAACCGTTCCTTCATCAAGGAACCATTCCTCATATGGAAGTTCTAACTCTTCTAATCTATTTATTAAATGATCTGTCCATTCCTTATTTTCATGAATTATATATATTTTAGACATGTGTGAAAGCACCTCTTCTTTGTTTTACGATTGGCATTACATCTTTTGAAAAACGTTCTATTTCCTCTAATTTAATTTGCTGTTCAAAACAAAAAACTTCTTCGATAAGAAGAAGTTTACGAAACAACATCTATCTTATCTTTCAGAACGATTCGTTCTACTGGAATTAGCACCTAACAAAACTACGTCTCGCGGTTGCTGGGCTTCGTCGGGCCAGTCCCTCTGCCTCTCTTGATAAGATTATTTAATTCATTATTCATAGTAATCCTACTATATAACTTGGTTATTAGTCAAAGGTTTTTGTTTAAAAGCTTTTCACCCCTGCAAAATGGACAAAAAAACATGCCTCCACGTCCCTAAGGGATATGGAGACATGTTCTATTGCCCCATTAGACTACCTTATTCCAATCCTTTTGCTGCTTCTTTTACCATTTCAGCTACAGATTCTAATCCGCCGCCTGATAAGTACCAATAACCTGGATCTAAGTATACAATTTTACCATTTTTGTAGGCATTGGTTTTCTTCACTAAGCTATTTTCGATAACCTTTTTCGCATTATTACCTTCTCCTACGGCAGCATCACGATCGACTACATAAAGAATGTCTGGATTTTTTTCATTAATAAATTCCATTGAAATGTTTTGACCGTGTACAGGATCCGCTTCAATATCATCTGCTGCCGATTTCACACCAAATACATCATGAATTAGGCCGAATCGAGAAGCTGGTCCATAAGCTGTTACTTTACCACCGGAAGTTAATGTAATTAACGCTTTTGCATTACTTGCATCCGCTTTTTCCTTCAAGCTAGCAATTTCTTTGTCAATAGTTGAAAGTTCTTCTTTTACTTGAGCCTCTTTACCGAAGATTTCACCTAAAGTATTTACATTTTGTTTAAATGAATCCATATATTTTTTGCTATCAATTCCCATAAAAATTGTAGGTGCGATTTCAGCAAATTTATCATATGAATCTTGTTGTCTACCAGAAATAATGATTAGATCAGGTTGAATTTCATTAATTGCTTCAAAATCTGGTTCCTTTAATCCACCTACGTTTTTATATTTTGCATCCTTATATTTTTCCAAATAAGCTGGTACATTTTGTTGTGGCACTCCCGCCACCGTATCGGATAATCCAAGCTTATCTAAAGAATCTAATGTTCCCATATCAAATACAACAACTTTTTTGGGATTTTTCTTTACAGGAGTCTCTCCTAATTGATGTTTAATCGTAAGTGTATCTCCCTTACTTTCTGAACCATTAGATTTCTTCCCGCTAGTTGAACCGCACGCTGCCGCAAAAATGGTCATTACTGCTATGATTAAAAATAATGATAATTTCCTTTTCATCATTACACCTCGATAAATATATTTTTTTATAAAAATTGCCATTGTAAAATTTTCCGATAATGAAATTCATTCTCAATGAAGGATAAACTGAATACGGGGCGCCATCCGTATGTTCAGTATTTCTTCCTTTTTTACAATCACAACGTTTTATCTTAATTAAGCATAGTAAACACAAATTTTGTTTTCATTGATATTTTGAATAGCAATATCCATTTCATAAATATCTCCTAAAACAGATGAATCAATAATATGATCAGTTGGCCCATTTTGAACGACCCTGCCATCTTTTAAAGCAACGACATGATCAGAGTAACAAGATGCAAAATTGATATCATGAATAACGATGACAACTGTTTTCCCTAATTCATCCGTCAGCTTTCTTAGTACTTTCATAATTTGAACAGAATGTTTCATATCAAGATTATTAAGCGGCTCATCTAATAAAATATACTCGGTATCCTGAGCAATAACCATTGCAATATAGGCCCTTTGCTGCTGGCCACCACTTAATTGATCAAGAAATTTATGTTGAATACTTGTAAGCTCCATATATTCAATGGCTTCATCAACGAATTTCCAATCTTCTGCACTAAGCTTACCTTGTGAATATGGAAAACGGCCGAAGGAAACAAGTTCCCTTACTGTCAATCGGATATTAATATGATTTGCTTGCTTTAAAATCGCCATTTTCTTAGAAAGTTCATTCGTTTTGCACTTACTAACTTCCTTTCCGTCAATAGTGATTTCCCCCATATCCTTTGATATTAGACGACTCACCATTGATAGAAGGGTGCTTTTACCCGCCCCATTCGGTCCAATAAAGGAAGTAATTTTACCTTTTTCTATCGTTAAAGAAACATTATCTACTACACATTTATTACCGTACTTTTTTGAAACATTTTTGATTGTAATCATGCTTTACTCTCCTTTAAAAGTAGATAGATAAAATATACTCCGCCGACAAAGTTGATAATGACGCTTAATGTAGTTGAAAAAGTAAAAACCCTTTCAACAATAAGTAATCCGCCAACTAATGCAATAATACTGATAAAAACAGACCCGGCAATCAAATAAGAATGTCGATATGTTTTCAAAAATTGATAGGAAACGTTTGCTACAAGTAATCCTAAGAACGTAATAGGACCAATTAATGCGGTAGAAATGGAGATGAGAACCGCTACAATAATAAGTAACCGTTTAACGACATAATCATAATCCACTCCTAGGTTAATCGCCTCTTCTCTTCCTAGTGAGAGCACATCTAAATATTTAGCAAACCGCATAAAATATATGAAAACCAAAATAACTAATATAATAGATAGTGTGAGTAAATCGGTATTGATATTATTGAAGCTGGCAAACATTCGATCTTGAATGATCATAAAGTCATTTGGATCGATAATAACCTGCATAAACGATGAAAAGCTTTGAAACAGCGTCCCCATCACTAATCCGACTAGTAAGAGAAAGTAAATATTTTGCCCTTCTCTTTTAAATAAAAACTTATATAAAAAACTAGCAAACAATACCATACATCCAACACAGAGAAGAAAATTAATATTTTTATTCATTACTACAGTACTTGTTGCACCAAAGATAATAATGAGAAACGTTTGAATAAGCATATAGAGCGAATCCAAACCAATAATGCTCGGCGTTAAAATTTTGTTATTGGTAATCGTTTGGAACACCACAGTTGAAAAGGCGATTGATGCGCCCGTAAGAACGATGGCGAGAATTTTTATGCTTCGTTTTGGCAGGACATACCCAGGAAAATTTCCTAATTGGGTAAATAAAAAGATTCCAACAAGGATTGCAGCCAAAACAACTAATATCCCTAGTTTGACTTTATTACGCATACGCCTTTCTCCTCATGAGCAAGTAAAGAAAAATACCGCTTCCTATGACCCCAACAGTTAATCCAATTGGAATTTCGTATGGATAAATAATGATTCTGCCTAAAATATCACAAAACAGTAAGAACACGGCACCTAACAAGGCTGTTTGAAATAGGTTTTTCTTTAAGTTATCGCCGTTATAAATGGAAACGATATTCGGAACGACTAATCCTAGAAAAGGAATTGTACCTACCGTCAAAAGAACGGATGTAGTAGACAGTGCCACAATAATTAAACCGATATTTACTACTAGCTTATAATTCAAGCCTAGATTCACTGAGAAATCCTCACCCATGCCTGCTATCGTAAATTTATTCGCAAATAAATACGCAAGAATGACAAGTGGGATACTAATATAAATCATTTCATATCTTCCCGACATAACCATGGAGAAATCCCCTTGTAGCCAAGAAGAAATGCTTTGGATCAAATCATGCTTATAGGCAAAGAATGTTGTGATGGAACTTATGATATTCCCAAACATCAATCCGACTAGTGGAATGAAAATAGCATCCTTAAATTTAATCTTGCCAAGGATATTCATAAATAAAAATGTACCTGCTAAAGCAAAAATGGATGCCATCAACATTTTTTCCATCATACCTGCCGATGAAAATAGGATTAAAGAAACAAGTATCCCTAATCTTGCTGAATCCATCGTTCCTGCAGTCGTTGGGGAAACAAATTTATTTCGAGACAACTGCTGCATAATTAACCCGCAAACACTCATGCTGACTCCCGCCAAAATGAGACTCACAAGCCTTGGAAAGCGACTGATCAATAAAATATCTCGTTGTTCCTCGGATAAATGAAAGATGTCCAATGGTGTAATATTTTTAACTCCGACAAATAATGAAATGACGGATAAAACAATAAATGCAATTATTAAAACGACTTTTTTCATTGCAAATCCTACTCTTCCCTTTTGAATGCTGGCAATTGGATATGTAATTCAATATTTACGATAATGAGATTCATTATCAGTAGAGGTAATAAAAAAAATGAATGCCATTATTCATAGAATGTTAATGTATCCATTATCTTTGATCCCCGCAAATGATATTCATTATCAATTACAATACTAAACATTTAAAATACTTCTGTCAACACTTTTGGTAAAAAAGACAATTTTAATCGAATTTCTATCCCTTCTATCATTGTATTATATATTAGGCTATAAAATTATGAATATTTTTTACAAATCCGTGAATATATATTATAATTTGACTAATTTTAAGTTGGAAAGAGGCTTGCAAAATGACAAATAAACCATCGTCTCTTAATAATAAAAGCATTGTATTTATTGGATTTATGGGAGTTGGCAAGACAACAATTGGTGAAGCCGTTGCAAAAAAATTGAACCGAGATTTTATCGATATAGATCAAGAGATCGAAAAGGAGTTTCAAATATCTACTACTGAAATTTTCAACATATACGGCGAAAAAATATTTCGCGAAAAAGAAAAGGCATATATCTCTGAATATTGTAGGTGTCCGGAAAAAGTTATTTCTGTAGGAGGCGGAGCATTTCTCCAAGATGAGATTAAAAACCTTTGTCTGTCGGAATGTATTGTCATCTATCTTCATTTATCTTGGGAAGCGTGGAAGGAAAGGCTCGACTTAATTATTGAAAGCAGGCCGGTATTAAAAGGACGGACGTTGGAAGAGACGAAAGAACTTTTCTATACTAGACAGAACATCTATGCCTCACATCATCTAAAAGTGGAAACAGATCAACTGACAGTTGATGAAATTGCTGATCGTATTGTCGATCTCATTCAAAAGACTCAATAAGACGGAGCTTACTTGAGTCTTCATTTTTATTTTTTATTTTTGCTGCTAAGAATTCCACGCCCAATTCGAACAATCAATCCGAAGAAAAGACCAATTCCTGCTAATATATAAACCATAGTAAAAATCTTTCCAAAATCGGTTTGCGGTACAAAGTCCGGATGCCCAATTGTACTTAAAGTGACAAAGCAAAAATACAATGCATCAAGAACCGATAGCCCTTCTACCTTTGTATAAAAAATTGTACCCGATAATAGCATCACAACAATTAATACAAAGATGACTTGGAATTCTTTCTCTTTAAAGGAATGAAATAGTCCATGAAAAAGTCGTTTTAACGTGAGGATAAATGATACCAAGAAACTGCCTCCTAGCTAGTTTAGTTTGATAACAATTAATTATAGAGAAATGTTGTAGGGAGTTAAATGATAGTATCTACTTTTATGGCTAAATTATTGGATGATGTTCCGATTATAAAGATTGTTGATTTTAATTATAATGGGTAACTTTCACTGGCAACATCTTCAGGTATAGTTGGGCTGAGTCATCACTAAGATCCCCCTCAACGCATATAAAAGAAATTTACTTGGTTTTATTAAAACATAAGAAGTCTTATCCCTAATTGAGTAACTAGTAATATTTAACATAAACGGAGGTTTTCCGGTTATACTGCGGAATAGAGCTCGGTTTTGGGGATTTAGGCGGAAATTTTCCGATTAAGCAAAGCAAAATTGCTCATTTTTGCGTTTTTCGAGTCAATAGTCGGAAACCTTCCGGCTATTTTAGGTACATTTCAGTGCTATTTCCTCAATAGGGGGAATTTCTCCGCTTATTTATCAAACTCGTTTTATCATCTATTTCACTTGTGATTCCCGAGAAAAAAAGGCTTAGAGAAATTACATCTCTAAGTCTTTTTGACTGTGAAGTATGCTTTGAAGTTTATGTGAATTGATCCGTGATTTGATTGTAGGACCCTCTCTTATAAAACCTTCCCCAAAAACGCCTTCGTCCGTTCATTCTGTGGATGTTCGAAAAGTTCTTGAGGGGTATTTTCTTCGACGATGTATCCTCCGTCCATAAAGATGACTCGGTCGCCAACTTCTTTGGCAAATCCCATTTCATGGGTGACGACTACCATCGTCATTCCTTCTTGTGCGAGCTGTTTCATGACTTCTAGCACTTCACCGACCATTTCAGGATCAAGGGCGGATGTTGGTTCATCAAATAACATGATTTTTGGTTCCATTGCTAATGCTCTAGAAATCGCAACACGCTGCTTTTGACCGCCTGATAGTGAATCAGGATAAACATTGGCTTTATCAGCTAATCCAACCTTCTTCAAAAGCTCCATCGCTTTTGTTTTCGCTTTTTCCTTTCCCCATTTTCTCACCATCATTGGTGCCAACATAATATTTTCTAAAACTGTTTTATGCGGGAATAGATTAAATTGCTGGAAAACCATACCGACTTCCGTTCGAATATCATTGATATTTATTTTTTTATCCGTAATATCCGTTCCTTCTATATATACATGGCCATCTGTGATTGACTCCAGTAAATTTAAACAACGGAGAAAAGTTGATTTACCGGACCCCGATGGACCAATCACAACAACTACCTCTTGAGGTTTGATTTCAATATTTATATCTTTCAATACTTCCGTCTGACCGAAGGATTTTTTTAAGCCTGTCACAGAGATCATTCTTTTGCAAACCTTCTCTCTAAATATTGGATTAAATAGGTTAATGATAGGGTGAGAATAAGATAAATGATAGCAATTGTAATATACGGCTCCCAAACCCTCATATAAGCACCTTGTGCTGCTCGTCCCCAGTACAGCAGTTCCGGAGCAGCAATGATGGCAGCTAAAGAAGATTCCTTTAATAGTACGATAAATTCATTGCCAAGCGGCGGGATCATTCGTTTAAATGCCTGTGGCAGAATGACCTTTTTCATTGCTTGAGCATGACTCATTCCTAGTGAACGCGCCGCTTCCATTTGACCTTTATCAATTGATTGGATACCAGCCCGGAAGATTTCTGCAATATAAGCCGCCGAGTTGAGTGATAAGGCAACAATTGCTGAAAGGATTGGGTTTACCGGCTTCATAAACATTGGCATAACACCAAAATGAATAATTAAGATTTGCACAAATAAAGGTGTCCCTCGAAAAATATTAATATACCATATAAACGGAAAACGTATTAACTTCTTTGACATTTTTCCCATACCGATAAACAATCCGAGAATTAACCCTAAGATTGTTCCAGCTAGAGAGAGACCAATCGTAAGTAATGTTCCTTTTAAGAAGAATGGTAAATACTCTTTTACTATATCAAATTGAAAGTCCATCGTCTTTCTCCTTTAGGCTAAAAGAGGCAGACTAAATTTTTAGTCCCACCTCTTTTTGTTTTTTTATTGGCTTTTTGCGTAAAGATTGTTGTTCTTGGGAACATAGACCGTTACTTTCCGCTACAGGAACCTGCTTTTTCGCGGTGAGAAGTCGAGCCTCCTCGGCGCTTACGCCTGTGGGGTCTCGACCTTTCCTCTATATCCCGCAGGAGTCAGGTTCCTTTCGCTCCAATCCACTCTGCGCTTTCATATTTGTTAAATACAACGATCTAGTGAATTTCTTTTCGCAATTTTTCCCACTTAAGGTCCGTTAAAAAAACTGATTGAAGCGGAAATCACCTTTATACTGACCAATAGCAACAAAGTTTGCGAAAATGGCCTTTTTATTTTTGAGCTGATTTTAAAGTATCGATATCCGGTTCTACTCCAAACCACTTTTTATAGATATCCGTGTATGTTCCGTTGTCTAGCACTTTATTTAAAGCTTTATCGAACTTCGACTTCAATTCGCTTCCTTTTGGAAGTAGAATTCCATAATACTCAGAAGAGAAATTTGTCTTATCATCAATTGTCTTCACTTCTTTATCGGGGTTCTTTTTCACATATTCATTTGCTACAGCATTATCTGTCACAACCGCATCAACATCGCCATTTTCTAATGCCATGAAAGCCATTGCGGACGTTTCGTATTTTAAAATATTTTTGTTGTTTTCACCGAACAATTTTTCACTTGAGATTTGGCCGGTCGTTCCATTTTGAACACCGATTTTTTTACCTTTTAAATCCTTGGCATTTGTTACAGTTGAACTTTCGTTTACCACGATCATGTTGATAGATTCAAAATACGGAAGGGAGAAATCATATGACTTTTTTCTTTTATCGTTGATCGTTACACCGGCCATTCCTACATCAATACTTTCATCTTTAACTCCAGCCAGCATTGCGTCCCAGCCCGTGTTTTTAATATCCACCTTATATCCGGCTTCTTTGGCCACTGCATTTAGAAGGTCAACATCAAATCCATCTACTTTGCCCTTTTTCATAAATTCAAATGGAGCAAATGTTGCTTCAGTACCGACACTTAATGTTTTTTCCCCAGAGCTTGTACCATTTGAACTTTTTCCACAGGCAGAAAGAATTAATATACAACTTACTACTACAAATAATGCTATTTTACCGTTCCACTTATTCATATTTATTCACTCATTTCTATTTTTATTTATCTGTTACTAAAGATATTAAACTGAAAGTCTACATTTTTCAATACTATATTTTTATTTTTATTAAATTTTATTTCCCCATCGTGTATAAATCATGCATAATCATTAACAAAGCCAATGGACCCTTTGCCCCTCCTAAAGACGCAAAAAAGCCACAGTCAATACGACCATGGCTTGCCTCTAACTATCTATAACAGCTTGTTAACCATTATGTTATTCCTTATATTTCCCATTACTATTGATTTTTACGTATCCATTATCAGTCTTAACTGCTAAAGAATCATGTTGGTCCACTTCTTTGATTGAATATAGTAATGTTCCTCTTTTGAATTTATTAGAAAACGTTTTGTTTTTATTAACATTAGTTTCATTATCCAAGTAAGTCTGAATTTCTCCAACCTTCTTTTCAATATCGGATTCTCTCACTTTTTCATCTGAAATAATATAATTGTATCCTTCCCAAACTACAAATGCATACTTCCAATCTTTATTTGAGGTTTCTCCATTACTGCATGAGGCAATAATCACTAACAAAAAGAGGAAAAGTAAATATAATGGTTTTTTCATCGGATAAACCTCCTCAAAGTAGGAACGAGTTTTAGTCTCACTATTCAAGCTCTACAATCTTCCGTTTAAGCTCTTTTAATTTCTTTTCATACACTTTCTTTTGTTGTTCATCATCCGGAATTTCTTCAGCAATGAGATTGGCAAGCTGGAGTTCGAGTATGCTCCGTTCATTTTGTATTTTTTGAAGCTCGCTTGACATATGTGTATTCTCCATCCACTCATCGTAGGTGCCGGGATAGTCGAAAACATTGCCATCCTCAAGTGAAATGATTCGATTCGCCACTTTTCTTAGCAAAAAGGAGTCATGTGAAACCATGATGACAGCTCCCGGATACATCTCTAAGGCATCTTCAATTCGTTCTCTTGTCTCAATATCTAAATAATTGGTCGGTTCATCAAATACGAGTAAATTTGCGTGGGAAAAATATAACTTCACGAATGCCACTCGACACTTTTCACCCATGCTCAAATCTTTTACCTTTTTGAATACATCTTCACGACGGAATAGGAAACAGGCTAGTATTGTTCTTGCTTCTGTTTGGGTCATATTCGGCAGAGTTAAAATTTGTTCTAAAATTGTTTCTTCATAATTTAAACTTTCTAATTCCTGCATGAAATAGCCTATACGTACTTGTGGATTTTGAGATATCTTTCCAAAGCTTGGTTCCAACTTGCCTGTTAACAACTTTAATAAAGTGGTTTTCCCTGTACCGTTCTTTCCTACTATCGCAACTCGATCACCCCGCTTAACTTCTAACGAAAGCTGCTTGAAAAGTGATTTTTCGGGAGGGTAGGAGAACGATACATCTGTCAAAGCTACCATCGTTCGGCTTGAAAACTCTTCAGTATCAATATGGTAATTGATATTTTTCGAATCAGCCGGTTTTTCTATTCGATTATTTTCTAAACGTTCGAGCGCCTTTTCTTTTGCCTTTAATCTTGTCATATTTTTATTTGCCTTTTTCTTTGCAAACGGGTCACGTTCACTTGCGGCAGCATGGGCTTTATCAAACCACTGTCTGTACTGGTTCACCGCTTCAGCAAGCTTCTTTCTCTCCGTCTCTTGCTTTTGATATTGGGATTCTAATGTTTTTTGTTCGAGTTGCTTTTGATCATAATAGAATGAATAGCCACCCTGATATTTCCTTGTTCCTTTACCCGTCAGCTCATAGGTTGTCGTCGCTACTTTATCGATAAAATCTCGTTCGTGTGAAGTGAATAGCACAGCACCTTTAAATTGGGTTAACCATTGAACCAACCAATCAATCGATTCCGAATCCAAATGATTCGTGGGCTCATCTAATATCAACAATCTTGGTTCCTTTATCATTACTTTCGCAAGTTTTGCCCTCGTCTTTTGTCCACCGCTTAAGTTATTAAACGGCTGGGACCATAGCTCCTCCGCTAAACCAACTTTTAAAAGCTGCCGTTCGACGGTTGCTTCCCAAGCGTACCCATTCAAATCAATATATTGTTGAAGTACCTCCATATAGTCATCTGTAAAATTAATTTGATCTTCAGCCTGTTTTATTTTATTTTTCAACTGAAAAAGAAGTTGATTTTCCATCTCGACAAATTCTTTTGCTGTTCGTTCCTCCGTTTCAATGGATTCTTGATCCATCCACCCAACTTCATCTTTTTTTATTTTTAATTGGATCGTACCTTTAGTAATAGGTAATTCCCCCAACATACTTTTAATAAAAGTTGTTTTTCCCACTCCGTTATTCCCGATTAATGCAATTCGATCACCGTCACCAATTTCAATCGATGCATTTTCAAATAACACGTTCCCAGTTATTTCAACTGTTACATCTTCCGCTCTTAATAAAAACATACACAGCCACCACCGTTCTATTTTTTTGGATAAAAAAAGCACAGGCATCTGCCTGTGTTAAGTTTGTGATGGTGTGAAAAACTTGGAGAACACAAAAAAGCTGTAGTTCCCCTTTAAAATCCGTACAATATTAAAGCTAGTATCAAAAATAGACATAATTATCCCATCACTCTGACAACAGGCAGAGCCACTTTTTCGTATAAAATTTATTAGCGAAAAAAGTGTAAAGAAATCATAATGTCTAAATTCGATACCTCCTTTAAAGTAGTTACTATTACTATACTCAATTTTACGGAAAGTTACAACCGGTTAAAATGGCCAGATTTACGAAGAAACGATACAAACTTTATCTGAGTTTAGCTGACACACATTCCGCTATCTGTGACAAAATTGGGTATTACCTTATGTTTGCGGACATAGGTTCCGTTGATATGAACAAAACTGGGATTTCCCTATGTTTTTTCGTAAATAGCGTACGCTGTGTCCGCTTAGCCCTTATTTTACGTTCATTTACTAAAAATAACGGAATCATTGTCCACTTAAGATCGTTTCTGGATCAATCTTTGTTTCTTTTTGGCGTGGCTTCCTCATAATCAATGGATATAAAATTAACCCTACTACAAATAATCCAATTCCTAATAAAAATGTCATCATATCGGCTGTTCCTGTTTTGATAACCCAAAGAGAGTAAATAAGGGCAAGTACAGTGATCATTCCATCCTTAATTCGCGATCCTTTAATCACATCATATGTTTCTCCAGTTAATACGAGCTTTAATTGATAAATCGCCGAGACTAAATATGGGATAAGATACGCTAATGTCGCGACAACCATTGCAAAATTATACGCTTGTGTGACCGTTCCTGAAATTGTTGAGAATAAGAATATTTGGGTCATAACATTTGTTAGTGTTAACGAATTTCTTGGGCTTCCTGCCTTGTTTGTTTTTGCAAAAAACGCTGGAAATAATCCTACTTTTGCAGCTTGATAAGGCACTTCGGAACTAACGACAATCCAACCGACTGTTGAGCCGAATAATGAAATAAGGGCTAAAATGGCAAGAATAATGGGCCCTTTATTACCAACAACTACTCCTAATGCATCTACTAACGGTTTGGAAGAATCCTTTAAAACATCCTGTGGCAATGCACCCATTGTTAATAAGGTAATTCCAATATAGATCACTAATGAAATTAATAATCCGATAATCGTTGCTTTTTTCACATCTCCTTGTGATTTGGCACGATTGGAAAGCATTACTGCAGATTCTATTCCTATAAACGCCCAAAGTGTAGCAATTGCAGCAGAATTTACTTGTCCGCCTAACGAAAAGGACTTACCAGTTGCATCAACAAATTCCTTTGCATTTCCTAGATTGGCTTTATCAAAAATAAAAATCGTAGCGACAATAAATAACCCGAAACCAATGACTTTAGCAACCGTAGCCATTAAATTCATTTTCCCAGCACTATTAAAACTTTTGGAAAGAATAAGTTGGATTCCCCAAAGCATGATGGAACAAATAATAAATGTAATTGTTTTACCCATCTCTAACTGAAATGAGCCGATTGAAACTAAGACTTTGTTACTTTGCATAATCGGGAAAAAGGTTGTTAAATACCCCGCAAATGAAATGATTACTGAAGCAGTTGCCGCCCAGTTTGCTGCCCAATATCCCCATGCCATGCTATATCCAGCAACTTTTCCGGTCTTCGGAGATGAGAATAAATTTTGCGCGTAGCTTTGTGGGCCGGCCTTTAAATTCGGTTTGCGAATGGCTAAATTCCCGAATACAAGGGCAATCATAAATACCCCTAATCCTGTTGCAACCCATGCCAACGTTGAACCTAAAGGGCTAGACACTTGTGCTAAATTGGCAGGTAGCATAAATATCCCGCCGCCAACCATATTTCCGACTACGAAAGTAATTAAAATCAAAAGTCCCCATTTATTATTCATGATGCCTCACCTTTCTATCTGAAAATCTATTAAACACGTTTCTTTTTAATATGTTTTTATTCTATACCAGTCCTTTATTTTAGTAAAGTGGTAAATAGATGAAGTGATAAAGTTTAGGAAATAAAAAGATTCAAATTATTTAATAGATAAGATTGTTATAATGAACAAGGATATTTTTTATAAGAGGAGTTGATCGAATGGAAAAGGTTAAGGTAATGGTATTCGATTTAGATGGAACACTTTACGAGGATACCCATCATTTTGATTATTACGCTAATAAATTATGTGAAAAGTTAGGTATAGAAAAACAGGAGCTATTTAAAAAAGATTACGAAGCAATATTAACCGGGGAACATGCGTTAAAAATGGGCACGGTATTTGATGCAGATCATGATTTGATCTTAACTCATGAAAACGGTCAGGTTCTCCAGGCACACACATGGGATGGTGAACCACTTTCAAAACATGAAGTAGGCAAGCTTTATCCCAAAGAGCTACAATTCAATTTCCACTCAATGTTAAGCATCGGAGATTTATGGTGGGTTCCTGCAGCTATTGCTAGGCATTACGGAATTGATAATGAGTCCGCTGGTCTATCTTTTCTGGAAACGCGACAATACATGATGACTCCTGAATTTCAAATGAAAGTAGTTCCCGGTTTTAAGGAAATACTACAGCGATTATCAAATAGTAAAAAACTTGTTCTCCTGACAAACTCACCGAAGCGCGATAGTGAAGTTTTACTAAAAAAACTAGGATTTGATAATCTTTTCGATATGTTAATTTTTGATGGTAAAAAGCCCCTTCAAACGAGAGATCATTTAACGGGAATTAAGGAGAATTATCAGGTTGAATATCATGAAATTCTATGTGTTGGTGATAATATGATGAATGAAATTTTTCCGGCTAAACAATTAGGCTGTCAGACGATTTTGATTGACCCGCACAACATTAGCCGAGAAGTGGGCGCTGATCATATTGTTCCTCGCTTATCAATGTTAGTAGACACATTAATAACTTTTGAACAGTAAGACCCCTCTTGTAGAGAGGTCTTACCCTATTATAAATAAAAATTTACCTAGATTTTAAACATTAAAATTACTTAATACATTTTCCAGCTCTTTGGACAAATTGTTTAAAGCAATTGCTTCCTTCAATACCTCTTCCATCGAAGCATGCTGTTCTTCTGTTGCTACTGAAACATGCTGCATCGTCCCTGCAAATTGCTGCGAAATCTCTGTAATTTCATTCATTTGACTCATTGTTTCTTTTGTTTGTGCATTCACTCCATGGACAACAGTGGACAAATCATGCGTTTCATTTGTTACCTTTCCAACAGATATAACAATGTCCTCAAAAACTTCTTCCGTTTTGGCGATCATATGGGTTCCATCTTTTAATACTTCCACTCCTTGTTTCATAGCCATAACAACTTCTTCCGTAGCTTTTCTAATCTCATCTGTCATCTCTTTTATTTGAACAACAGCATAACTAGATTGACTTGAAAGCTTCTTAACCTCTTGTGCTACAACAGCGAATCCCTTTCCGTGCTCTCCGGCATGCGCGGCCTCAATAGACGCATTTAGAGATAAAAGATTAGTTAGATTCGCAATATCACTAATTAGATTTAATATTTGATCAATATCCTTTGATTTTTCGTGAAGAGAATCAATCATTGCTGATGTATTTTCTATCGTTGTTTGTGCTAATGCTATTTTTTCAACTGTTTGATCTACATATTGACTGCCGATGTTTGCCTTTTGTAATAATAGATTGGAAGATTTATTGACGTTATCAATAGAATAGCCCACTTGGTCCATTCCTCTTGATATTCCCTCTACGCTCCCCATTGAAAGTTGCGCGGAATCAACTTGTTTTTCCGTACCTCCCGCCACCTCCTCGACAGCTTCCGCAATTTGTTCAGATGCAGATTTTGATTCAGAAGAAAATATCCTTAGTCTATCTGATGATGTAGTGACTTGACTAGCACTTTTTTCAAGATGGGAAATTAATGAATAAAGACGAATAACCATTTGGTTAAAACCTTTACCTAGGGCATATATTTCTTTACTAGAAGCTCGTATATTTATTTTTGATTGTAGATTTCCCTCTGAAACTTCTTCCATTACATTTTTTAACTTTAAAATTGGATTCGTCACTTGGTGAATCGTGAAAAAGCCAATAATACTTGCAAGAAGTACGGTCGCAAATGTGATTGAAATCAAAATGGTTCTATAATGGTAAACCGATTTTAAATAGTCAAGATCTTTAAGTGCAATCACATAGGTTGATCCTAATTCAGCTTGATAAGAAAAGGCTAATGTCATCCCATTATAATGTGTAATCCCTTGACGAGCTTTGTGAATATTATCAATAACAGTCTTGGATAGGGGTGGAATTGGATTTTTGAATTCCTGAAAAGAGGCGACTTTTCTTTCTTCTGTTATATTGAATTGCATCGGTTCTAAGTTTGATGCAAGAAAACTATTCTTATTTTGTGTTAAGGCATACGCTAATTTTTTATTAAATTGCTGTTTTGGAACGGATGATTTTAGCATTGTAATCTTTTCTTTTATTACATCAGTAGAATTGTGCATTTTCTGTTCAACTAAACGCACGGTTAATTCCTTATTTTTTTTATAGCTTACATAGGCTATAACACTGGAGGATAGCACGATTACTATAATAAGCGGAAATACCAAAAGTGTTCTTAGGCTCATCTTATTTAGTAGAGTCATTATTTTTAACCCCTCTTTTTCAAGATATCTTTCTATGACTTTTCTACTATTTATTTAAACCTATCATTGTTAAGAAGTTGTATAGTTATGGTTAAGATTTCCTAATACAATTACTTTCCTTCAATGTAAGCAATCAAAAAAACTCCACTTATACATGTGGAGAGTCATTGTTTTTATTACAATCTAAAGCAAACTTTTATGTATCCAAATCGCCGCCTGTGCACCTTCCCCCATGGCAATCGTAACTTGTTCAGAATGTGCAACGACATCACCTGCAGCCCAAACATTATTGATGTTGGTCATTTTTGTACGGGGATCTGTCAGGATATGTTGATTTTCATGTAGCTGAATACCGATGCTAGCTGCGAGTTCTGAGCGAACATCATTTCCACCTAGTGAAACAAAAGCATGTTCACTTTCAAAGTGAAGGTTATTCTCTAAAACAACACCTTTAAATTGTGATTCCTTTGTTATGACATTTTTGATTGCTTCATTATAGTAGGTGATATTTTTTAATTGTAATTGGTTTTGTAGACTAGTATCTATTTTTGTTTTTTCATGGTTAATATAGATGATGTTGTCTGTCCAATGGGTTATCGTAAGGGCCATATTTGCACCAGTATTTCCGGACCCAATTACAATTGTCCGTTTGTTTTTCACTTCATACCCATCACAATCAGGACATACATAGACACTTACACCAAGACAAGGGTAAATTTCCGGAAAGTTCGGAAGGCGATCCGCAATACCTGTTGCAAACAGAATGCGCTTTCCAGTATATTTTTTTTCACTTTTAACTGTACAAACGAATGTTTGATTCTCTTGCTCAATTGACACTACTGTTTGATTAATAAATTCAACCCCTAAATCTTCAGCTTGACTTCTGCCCGTTGTTCTTAAGTATTCTCCACTTACCCCATTTGCCCATCCAAGAATATTATGATAAGCCCTGCATAGATTCGACCTACCATCATGAGAATCAATGACAAGAATGTTGTGCTGATATCTCCCTAGTTGAATGGCCGCCTGTAATCCTGCAATTCCTCCACCAATGATGATACAATCATAAATCAATAGCATTCACTCCAGCCTCAATTGGTATCGACATAGTTTTACCAACTTGGACGCTTTTTATTTTTGTTCATTTTATAAATCACTTGAAAAAGTAGTCAGAAATATCTTACTATTAATAAAAGATATCTTTTAAAAAGGAAGTGTTGTGATGAATTTTAAACCTCGCTGCGTACCCGCAGAGTTGCAAGTTACCAAGTATTTAAATTGGAGAATGAGTTTATCTCCCAAAGAACATTCATACTATTTAAACCTAGAAAAGGGGTTTATTGGCGAACAAAGAGTCGACGAATGGCTAAAGAATTTGTCGGAGGATTGGCTTATACTTGATGATTTACTATTAGAATGCAATGGTACTGTCTTTCAAATCGATAAGGTATTGATTTCTAATCAGAAGATATACATTTTTGAGGTAAAAAATTATGAAGGGGATTTTTATATCGAAGGAGATAGTTGGTACACTTTGTCTGGAACTGAAATTAACAATCCATTACTGCAATTGAAACGCAGTGAAACCTTATTTCGAAAATTACTCCAAGAGCTAGCGTATCATTATCAAATCGAATCCTATATTATCTTCATCAACCCCCATTTCCAACTATATCAAGCTCCACTCGATCTTCCTATTATTTTTCCAACTCAACTTGATCGATTTCTAAACAAACTAGTTACAATTTCACCAAAAATAAAAGATAACCATATAAAACTAGCAAAACATTTAGTCTCCCTTCATATTCACACATCTCCTTACAAACGGACAATTGATTATAATTTTGATGATTTAAAAAAGGGAATCACCTGTGTACAGTGCCACTCATTTATTGCTGAATTCCATAAAAATGAATTGATTTGCGATTCATGTGGTTATAAAGAAAAAGTAACATCTGCAGTTTTACGAAGCATAGAAGAGTATCTTTTTCTTTTTCCTGAGAGAAAACTTACCGCAAATGCCATGTATGAGTGGTGTGAAATAATACCGAAAAAGACCATTTACAAAGTTCTCTCAAAAAACTTCAAAATTTTTGGGCACGGTAGATATTCATATTATTTACGCCGAGACTCGAATCACTCTTTGGACAAATGGTAAATTTCAATCAACTTTTGTGATGCAATAGGTACTTTAACTGTATTCTTGAGGATACTGAAATTTCCTGAAGGGGGTTAGCTTCCTCCTTTTCTTCATTTGAGATACTTATTTTTGTTTTCTTGATCATGATGTGACTCATAACACTCTTTGGAGGTACTTCCCTTCATCCTTTTGATCATGATGTTCTTCATACTCTCTTTTTGAGGTACTTCTTTCAGCTTTCTCAAGCATGATGTGGCTCATGATACTCTTTGGAGGTACTTCCCTTCATCCTTTTGATCATGATGTTCTTCATACTCTCTTTTTGAGGTATTTACTTCCGCTTTCTCAAGCATGATGTGACTCATGACACTTTTTGGAGGTACTTCCCTTCATCCTTTTGATCATGATGTTCTTCATACTCTCTTTTTGAGGTACTTCTTTCAGCTTTCTCAAGCATGATGTGGCTCATGACACTCTTTGGAGGTACTTCCTTTCATCTTTTTGATCATGATGTTCTTCATACTCTCTTTTTGAGGTATTTACTTCCGCTTTCTCAAGAATGATGTGACTCATGACACTCTTTGGAGGTACTTCCTTTCATCCTTTTGATCATGATGTTCTTCATACTCTCTTTTTGAGGTACTTCCTTCCGCTTTCCCAAGCATGATGTGGCTCATGACACTCTTTGGAGGTACTTCCTTTCATCCTTTTGATCATGATGTTCTTCATACTCTCTTTTTGAGGTACTTCCTTCCGCTTTCCCAAGCATGATGTGGCTCATGACACTCTTTGGAGGTACTTCCCTTCATCCTTTTGATCATGATGTTCTTCATACTCTCTTTTTGAGGTATTTACTTCCGCTTTTTCAAGCATGATGTGACTCATGACACTCTTTGGAGGTACTTCCTTTCATCCTTTTAATCATGATGTTCTTCATACTCTCTTTTTGAGGTACATACTTGCGCTTTCCCAATCATGATGTGCCTCATATTAGTCGTTGGCGCCATTTCCTTTCATTTTTTTGCCCATGATGTACTTCATGCCCTCTTTATGGGATATTTCCTGCACCAAGTTGACCGGAATGTGCCTCATATCGCCCTTTGGAGGCACATCTCACATCCTTTTTGATTAAGTCCATATAATTGTGTAAAAAGAAAAGAGTCATTTTAATCCCTCTTGGAAACAATGTTTTCAACGACGATAAACAATGAAAAGAGGAATATAAAATGACCCAATTACAGTTTAACCTAGATATGGATCTTTTAAAAGAATCTGTTTTGAATTCCAATATTGACGCAGTTATTAAATCAGCGATTGTTTTAGTTTTAAATGAGTACATGGAAAAGGAAAGAGATGATTATTTACATGCGGACGCTTATGAACGCTCTCCTGAACGTCTAGATTACCGCAATGGCTACTATGAAAGAGAACTAACCATGAGTATCGGTAAAATAAAACTAAGAGTGCCTAGAACTCGAAATGGGGAGTTTTCATCTTCCGTTTTTGAAAAATATTCTCGGTGCGACCAGGCTTTAGTTCTCTCTATGCTGGAGATGGTTATCAACGGGGTTTCTACCCGTAAGGTTACGCACATAGTAGAACAACTTTGTGGCGAAAATATCTCGAAGTCATTCGTTTCTTCCCTTACTCAGAAGCTTGATCCTATCGTCAATGATTGGGCCAAACGGCCTTTAAATATAACATACTATCCATTTGTTTTTTTGGATGCAATGTATATAAAAGTAAGAGAACATAACCGTGTAGTCTCTAAAGCTGTTTATATTGCCACAGCTATTACAGATCACAAAAAGCGTGAAATACTTGGTCTAAGTGTAGATCACGCTGAAAGTTTTGAGAGTTGGAGCCATTTTTTTAAACAACTTAAATCACGAGGTCTTCAATCTCCAAAGTTAGTGATTTCAGATGCTCATCAAGGACTACAAAAAGCCATTCAACGAGAATTCATTGGAACTAGCTGGCAAAGGTGTAACGTACATTTTAAACGAAATATCATTGAAAGACTACCTAAAAAGACTCCGCCGATATTCGAATGATGATAAAGCGTATTTTTGAAGCGGTCACTATCGAAGACACCCGGAAATGTAAAGAGGAGCTGATGGATCAGTTTGGTGAAAATTCTAAGTATAAACAGGCACTCTCTATTTTAGATGAAGGGTTCGAAGATACCATTCAATACATGGAGTACCCGGAAGATATACGATGTCACATTCGTAGTACAAATTCTCTTGAACGTTTAAACCAAGAAGTACGTCGAAGAGAAAGAGTTATCCGTATCTTTCCAAATACACAGTCTGCTTTTCGTTTAGTTGGAGCTGTTTTAATGCATTATCAAGAGACCGTATATTCAAAACAAAAATCTATTAAGAGATAGCTATGTTTCATTTTTAAGGTAACTTCCATTCTTGGATTATTCCATATCCAGTCAAGGCTATCAAAGGAAAACCACCTTTGACACCCTTGACTGGATATGGAGTAAAAGACCCATGGAAGTTTCGCTAAAAAAATGTAAAGGGGAAGGATTAACCCCAAATATCATAACAGGTTGAAAACATTGTATAGGATTTTACACAATATTAAGGACTTGACTTCCTTTTTTACAACAATGTACTTTATCAACAGCTTCGGGGCTCCAGCTACTGCTTCTCACCGAATCATTGTCATATGATTCAAAATATACCCAAATCCCTTTGCCTCTTTACTTTTAATCGTATAGAAGGTATTTGTTGTAAAATCCTTAAAAATGATTGATTGATCATTTATCCAAATTTTGAACTTAATTGTTATTTCATCGTTTAGGTAGATCATTAAATCATATCCTGGCTCTTTGGAAGGTTGATGTTTGATCTCCTTCATTTGAAGCAGTATGTCTTTCAAGGATTCATTCCAACGTTTATCATCATCGATTATGGCCACCGGATTTGAGCTACGATTTATTTGACCTGGCGAAAAGGAATAGGCTGAGACTGATTTTGATACGTAAGATCGAGTAATATTTCTATCATTAAGCATTTTCGCATATGGGTTACTACTATTTGATAATTGAGTGGAAGTTGGTTGGATTCCATTTGTCATTGTTAATAGTGTAAATACCAATGAAATAGCTAGTGCACCAGCGCCAATTATTATAGGAACAAATTTTCTTACCCTTTTAGATAATCTTTTTTCAATAGCTGAAAAGGTAGCCTTTTTCCTTTCATTCGACCGTTCAATCTCATTTAATTGATTAAATAATTCATCCAATTTCGATAAAGTTTTCATCGAAAGCCGCCCCCTTTTCAGAAAGATTTTTTCTTAATGCGGCTATTGCTCTTACAGTTGTATTTTTCACCCTTACTTCACTCCAACCTAAAATAGTAGAAGTTTCTTTTATGGAGAATTCCTTTATTTTCCGTAAAATAATAACCTCTTGGTATTCCAGTTTTAAGCTATTGATTGCCCTATAGACCATTTCCACTTCTTCACCTTTAATAAGAATTTCCGGAGGTGTTTCATTATATATGCTTTTCTCTTGATACTTTTCAATGGGTAAAAATTTTAATAGTTTTTTCCTTCGAAAGAAATCATAAGTTAAATTTCGTCCTATTTTTATTAACCATGTGCTAATGTTCGATTCACTTTTGAATGTATTCCTCTTCTTATATGCTTTATAAAAGGTTTCTTGTGTTAAGTCTTCAGCTAATTCTTTATTTTTTACGAGTAGAAACAGATAACTATAAACCTTGTCACTATATTGATTGTAGATTTCTTCAAAATCATTACTATACATCGCTTTCCCCCCTTTATTTAATAGACGATTATCGTAAAAAAAAGAATCACACCATTTTAAAATGAGTCATTGTCAAATCATCCATTTCCGTTGATAATAATATTTTAGGATAGTATAGAAAATACAGAAAGGTGTTGAACATCTTGGGAAAGTTTCTGGCAAATTATAAATCGACCATTCTACTACTCCTTTCTATTATTATAGGCGGAATAGCGGGGATTATCTTCGGTTCGAAGGCAACAATAGTAAAGCCTTTTGGAGATTTATTTCTTAATTTAATGTTCACCATTATTGTTCCGTTAGTCTTTTTTAGCATTGCTTCAGCGATTGCAAATATGAATGGAATGAAAAGACTTGGAAAGATTATGGGAAGTATTTTTTTAGTTTTTATTATAACTGCCCTTGTTTCGGCTATTTTAGGTTATATTGGTGCAATTATCGTTGATCCGTTAAAAAATACAGATATTTCTTCTATTAAAAGCATTATGTCATCTTCAGGTGCTGAACAAAAAGCGGATGATGTCACTTTTCTTGGACAGCTTGTAAATACGTTTACTGTTGAAGATTTTTCAGAGTTATTTTCGAAAAGTAATATGCTTCAATTGATTGTGTTTTCGATTTTATTCGGATTAGCTACAGCGATGGTTGGCGAAAAAGGTAAACCAATTGCGAATCTATTATCATCAGGTTCTGCCATTATGATGAAACTTGTAAAGTTTATCATGTACTACGCACCTATTGGGCTTGGATGTTATTTTGCCACAGTGATTGGTGAGCTTGGTCCGCAAATTTTGGAAGGCTATGTTCGTGCGTTTGTATTATATCTAGTTCTTGCTATTATTTATTATTTTGGCTTCTTTACGTTATATGCCTTTTTCGCTGGTGGCAAAGAGGGCGTAAAGGTATTTTGGAAAAATGCTATAACTCCCTCCGCTACAGCGATTGCTACTTGTTCAAGCGCTGCTTGTATACCTGTTAATCTGGAGTCTGTTAAAAAAATGGGGGTTCCAAAAGATATTGCAGAAACGATTGTTCCTCTTGGGGCAAACACCCATAAAGATGGTTCCGTTTTCGGTGGGGTTTTAAAAATTGTCTTTCTCTTTAGTTTATTTGGTAAAGATATGACAAGCGTAACAGGAATTTTCAGCATTATTGCCGTTTCCTTTTTAGTTGGTGCTGTAATGGGTGCGATTCCGGGTGGCGGAATGATCGGAGAAATGCTTATTCTTAGTGTGTTCGGATTTCCACCAGAAGTGCTGCCGATTATTGCAGTCATTAGTACGATTATCGATGTACCTGCTACATTATTAAATTCTACTGGTAACACAGTTTGTGCCATGATGGTTAGCAGACTTGTCGAAGGAAAGAATTGGCTTAAAAAGGCGTTCAGTAAAGAAAAGGTGTCATCCTAATCTAGAGGAATTTTCCCCTCTAGATTTTTTGTTGACTACTAAGTATGATATAATCATGCAATTAAATGAAGATTTTATGGAGGCTCTATGCTTACTTTTGAAGAAAAACTAGCGATTATTGAATCGTTTCCAGAACTACAAAGAAAAAATGTTTCTTTAGGAAGAATTAACTTTCATTATGAAGAAAGTATGTTAGATAAAAAAAATGTTGTCTATCATTTGCACCCAAACGGGAATGGTTTTGTCTATGCTGAATTATTGAACGGATATGATGTGAATGATAAAGGGATGACGAACATCCGTGACTTTTCGGAGGAAGAACTTCGTACAATTATTCAAAAATCAATCCTCTCACTCGCTCCTAAGACAACTGTGGAATCGTCCATTGTGGGAGATCAATTCGAAGAAAAGTGGATCAATCAAGATCATTTTACATTGATCCTTGTGAACGAAGATGATATGTGGAATGTGTACGCAGGACTGAATTTGGATGGAACATTTAACTCTTATGCAGAAGCAGCGGAATATTTAGATGAAGAAGGGTTTTCAAGACTATAAGAAAATAAGCGTAAATATAAAACTCCACGTTAGTAGGGCTGATCTATCCCGCCCTATTGATGTGGAGTTTTTATCTTTTTAACATCCATTTAATTTTGTAAATCTTATCAGCACAATATTGTGTGTTACCGAACTTGCCGAACAACATAGTATAGAAGTTATGGAGGTGAAATTGTTGAAAAAACTCATATTTGTCCCTTTATTTCTATTTGCAATCTTACTCACAGGCTGTTCTAACGACCCCGTTCAAGATGACCTTCTTAATTACATTAATAAAGAGATAGATGTTGTAGCTGATTTGGAAAACAAGGCGGTTTCAAAATATGAAAGTGTAACAGGTGTCAATTATACAAATGATCAAACATTATATGATGCGTTATTGGGTGAAATACTTCCTACCTATCAAGACTTCTTAAAGAAGTTGGAGGCCATTAGCATAGAAACCGATGAAGTCAAAAAAATACATGAAAAGTATATTGAGGCTGCTAATCTTCAATATGATGCATTTGTAAAAATACTAAGCGCACTCCAAAAACAGGACATCACAATCATCGAGGAAGCGAATGGGATGCTTGCTGACGCCCGAAAAATGTTCCGCGATTATCAAGAAGACATAAAAAAATTAGCGAAAGAACATGACGTTGAACTGAAAAAGAACAAAGAAAATGCAGCATAGCCATTAACCTGGTTTGGAATTCCAATTTCCACAAAAGTGTCCACCATCCATGGACACTGTCCATATTCGGTACCTGACACCAGTGTAAAGACACTAACAGGTACACACAAAAAGAGGCTTACCCCTTGATCAAGATGGTTAGCCTCTTTTTTGTTTGTTGTGAAAAATCGTTTGTGGACAACGGAACTGTCCCCTTGTTCCAACTAGTTTTCTTCGATTTCTTTACGATTTTTCTTGAATAGTTTTGACAATACTTCGTAGACAATTGGAACAACTACTAGTGTTAATAATGTTGAACTTATTAAACCACCAATTACAGTTATGGCAAGGCCTTTAGAGATTAATCCCCCGCCGCCTTCACCAAGTGCTAATGGAATTAATGCACCGACTGTGGCAATGGCTGTCATAAGAATTGGACGAAGACGTGTTGCTCCTGCTTCCAACACGGCTTTACGCATAGTCATTCCATCACGTTCCATATGAATAATTCGATCGACAAGGACGATTGCATTTGTCACAACAATACCAATGAGCATGAGTAGACCCATCATAACCGGAACGGAAATTGTTTCTCCAGTAAGGAATAAACCGACAAACGAACCGATTACAGCAAAAGGTAATGAAAATAGAACGGCAAACGGTGCAACTCCTTCACGGAATGTAACAACAAGGATAAAGTACACAATGGCAATAGCAGCTGCCATTGCAACACCAAGTTGTGTAAAGGCATCTGCCATATCAGCCTGAACACCACCAACTTCAGAGCTAACACCTTTAGGTAAATCTAATTTTTCAATATCTTTATCCACTGCAGCAGTAACTTTTGAAACATCTTTGCTTTTAATTTCACCTGAAACCGTTGCGTAATATTCACCTTTACTTCGTGAAAGTGTATTTAACGTGGTTCCTTTCTTCACTTTTACTAGTTCCGAAAGCGGCATTGATTTCCCTAATGCAGTAGGTATTTGTTTGTCTAAAATATCATCGATAGATTCAGGTTGAGCTGATTGTTCTTGTTGAACGATGACGTCCAATGAATCTCCGTCTTTTTCTACTGTTGTTAATACGTTTTTTGTTTGTTGTGGACTTAACATTCCAACAATCTGGCCAGTTGTTAATCCGTATTTCATCAAGTTATCTTGTTCTACACGGAATTGATACTCTACATATGCTTCTTCTGAACTTGAAGAAACATCTTTAAGGTCGTCATTTTTATTTAATAGGTCTTCTACTTTTGTAATCGTTTGGTTTAGTTTATCCAAATTTTCACTATAGAAAGTATAACTTACTTCATTTGAAGCCATTGAAGATGCTGAGAAGTTTTGGCTTTTCCATGTACCTGGTTGATCGACATTCTTGACGTAGTGCTCGATTTTTTCCTTCACTTTCGGGAAGTCTTTCATATCTGGATCGAAAATCAAGTACATTAGAGCACCACCTGATCCAGTGCCCATCATTGCTGCTTGTGTATCACCAGGCTCTGTAACAGATACTTGAACGGTATCAATATCGTTACGCTTTAACATTTTCTCTTCTACTTCTTTAACATGTTTTAATGTTTCATCATGAAGTTCTCCCGCTTTTGGTGTGTATGTTAAATACATAACTTTTTCTTCATCACTACCCAGAAAACTAAAGCCGATTAATGGCGTTAATGCTAAGCTACCAGCCAACAAAACAATGGCAATGATAGAAGAAATCCATTTATGGCTAAGTGCTTTTTCTAAGAACCCTTTATACCAATTGGCAAGCTTACCGGCTTCTTTATGACTCTTTTCAGTTCTTTCCCCATATAACTTTTTCTTAAATAGAAAATGCGATAGAGCGGGAACAATCGTAATCGCCACTAGTAATGAAGCACCTAATGCAAAGGCCATCGTTAAGGCAAAGGGCGTGAACAACTCACCAACCATGCCGCTAACAAAAACTAATGGTGCAAATACAGCAACTGTTACTAAAGTAGATGACATAATTGGTTTGAACATCTCAATTGTTGCTTCCCGTACTAGGGCACGGCCTGTTAATTTTTCATCCTTTAAGTGTAAGCGACGATAAATGTTTTCTACTACAACAATCGAGTCATCAATAACCCTACCGATGGCAACCGTAACAGCCCCGAGCGTCATAATATTTAAGGTGATATCCATCCAGTTCAATAGCAAAAATGCCATAAAAATAGAAACTGGAATTGAAACAATTGAGATAATTGTCGATTTGAAATCACGTAGGAAAAGAAGAATGATCAATACAGCAATTAAGCCACCAAAAATTGCTTTTTCAACCATGGTTGAGACTGAATCTTCAATCGGCTTCCCTTGGTCAAGAGTGGTATTAATGACAAGACCATCGTATTTTTTCTTTTCATCTTTTACCAGATCTTTCACCTTATTAACTACGTCTACTGTGTTTGCTTGCTGATCTTTTACAATTTGAATTGCAATCGCATTTTTACCATTTGTACGAGAAACGGACTCGACTTTTCCAACTGTTTTAATCGTTGCAATATCCTTAAGCTTTACAAATGGAGATGGGTTCGTTGCAGATGGTGTTACAGGAATCAACATATTTTGTAATTCCTTCACAGTCATGAACTTACCATCTACCGAAACAGCTTGTTCACCTTCTTTAAACTCATAAAGCCCTAGTGAAACGGACATATTGCTTGCTTGGATTATTTCTTTAACTTTATCTGTGGTTAAACCTAATTTATCCATTTTATCTTTTTTGTAAGTAAGATCAACTTCCTCAATATGCTGTCCACTAATCGTTGCTGAAGCTACACCATCAATCTTTTCAATTTTTGGAAGTAGAGCATCTTCTACGGTTGACGTTAGTTCAACAATATCTTCTTTTGAACTACTTACACTAAGAGCCATAACAGGCATCATATTCATACTAATCGCAGATGTTGTTGGTTTTTCTGCTCCTTCTGGTAATTCAAGTGAATCTAAGACAGATTTCAATTCTCTTTTTGCTTCATCCATATCAATACCGTATTCGTACTCCACTTGTATGCTTGCCATATTTGAATACGAATTAGAATAAACAGATTTCACATGGTCAAGTCCCTCGACTGCCTGTTCAATCGGCATAGAAATATCATTCATTACCTTCTCAGGTGTTGCCCCAGGATAAACATCTGACACCATCAAATACGGGATTGAAATATCCGGGATTGTTTCCATTTTCATTCTTGTGCCAGAGTAAATCCCTGAAACGGTAATAATAATGGTTAATAACCAAACTGCAAGTTTATTTCCCAAAACAAAATTAACTAAACCTTTCACCTTTACACCTACCCTTATTTGACATGTTGAACTCAATTACTTATACTAATGACTGATTAGTCAATTGTCAACAAAAGACCCCAGGAGTGAGCAAATAAGATGCAAAAAAAACAACTAATAATGGAAAAAGCTTTAGAATTATTTGCCGAGCAAGGGTTTGAATCCACCTCCGTTCAACAAATAACAGAGCGTTGCGGGATCTCGAAGGGTGCTTTCTACTTATCCTTCAAATCAAAAGATGAATTAATTTTGTCTATAATTGACCACTTTATGATGCAAATAACAGCTGATATTGACCATATAGTCAAAAACTCAGTAACTAATGATAAACTACTATATAAATTTTATTATGCTATTTTTCACGCATTTCATCAGAAATCCGATTTTGCAAAAGTAATGATGAACGAGCAATCAAATTATTCGCTCAATAAAGAATTAATTTCTAAGTTGCGTTATTATGATCAAATACTCGATCAAACAATTCTATTTATGATTGAACGTTTATATGGAAAGAATGTCGCTGCAATTAAATATGACCTTATGTATTGTATTCGAGGCTTTATGGGGACCTATTCTCATTTGTTTTTCTTTTATAACTTTCCCATTGACCTAGAGGCCCTGTCAAAGTCACTCGAGGAGAAAACCAATCTCCTGGCCAAACATACAACCATTCCCTTTATCTCTGAGGAACTGGCAGAGCTGTGCAATAATGCAATTCCTGAGGGACTAACAAAAGAAAAGATGATTAAGAAGATTGACAAAAAGATAAAGGAGATAGAAGAATCGATAGAAATGGAGTCTTTAATCCTCTTAAAAGAACATATAGTAAAGCCTGTTTATAGCCCCGCTATTGTCAAAGGCTTATTAGAAAATATTCGAAATCATCCACAATGCAAATGGCTTACCTACTTACTTTTCCAGTATTTCGGGATATAGGATTGGGTCCTTTGTCCTCATTTTTTTATATTCTATAACTAAGCATCTAATTCCTTTGTTGCATAGGCATAAATTTAAAGAAATGTGTCAAATTTCAAAACGTATTTGTAACTTTTAAAAGCCCAAACTCCCACAGAGGTTAAATGGAACCCTGTGGTAACTTACCGCTGATTCTTCTATTGGAATATGTTAACTTTCACCTTAGGGTTTGCTCCCATTCAAAAAAACAGCAGGAATTATACTCCCTGCTGTTCGTATTGGACTTGGTGTAGTTTAGCGAAGATGCCGCCTTTTTGGATGAGTTCGTTGTGTGTTCCTTCTTCAGCAATACCATCTTCAGTGACGACGACGATTCGGTCGGCATTTTGAATGGTTGCTAGACGGTGAGCAATGATTAAGGTGGTTCTGTTCATTGCTAGTTCATTTAACGCTTGTTGGATGATCCGTTCTGTTTCGGTATCTAGGGCGGATGTTGCTTCATCCAAAATTAATATTGGCGGGTTTTTCAAAAACATACGCGCAATTGCAATTCGTTGCTTTTGTCCGCCTGACAGCTTCAATCCTCGCTCACCAATTTGCGTTTCATATCCAAATGGAAGCGAATGAATAAACTCCTCTAAATGGGCACGTCTTGCAGCCTCCACAATTTCTTCTTCTGTTGCATCCAATTTTCCATAAGCAATGTTTTCACGTAGCGTTCCAGTAAAGAGAAAAACATCCTGTTGAACAATTCCAATTTGTGATCTTAATGATTGTTTTGTCATCTCACGAATATCGATTCCGTCAATTAAAATTCTTCCTTCATTTACATCGTAGAATCTCGGAATTAACGAGCATATGGTCGTTTTCCCTGCACCGGATGGTCCAACAAAGGCGATTGTCTCTCCAGCTTGTATTGATAAATCAATGCGTTCCAAAACAGGCTTATGTTCATCATAACTAAAAGACACATCCTCAAACTCAATATCCCCATGAAGATAAGTAATTTCAGTTGCACCTTTTTGATCCACGACTTCTGGGTCTTGATCAATTAATTCAATAAAACGTTTAAAACCGGCCATCCCCTTCGGATAGAGCTCCATAATCGCACTAATTTTATCAACTGGTTTAAAAAGTACGTTCACATATAAGATAAAAGAAACGAGCTCACCATATGATAAATGGTTATTGAAGCTAAGCCAAGCACCATAGATCAATACTGCTAAAATAATAAATCGAGTCATCATATAGATTCCCGAATTACTGAACGACATCACCTTATATCCGCTAAGCTTCGCCTTTCTAAAACGACGATTATTTTTTGTGAATCTTGTAATTTCATAGTTTTCATTTGTAAACGATTGAACAACACGCACCCCCGAAACGCTATCTTCCACACGGGCATTAACGTCTGCTATATCACTATACATTTGTTTCCATGCTTTATTCATTTTTATATTACAAACCGTAATTAACCAAATTAAAAAGGGAACGATAATAATCGTTACTAATGCCAATTGAACATTAATCGTTAGCATAATCCAAAATGCGCCAACAAATGTCATAACAGCAATAAACATATCTTCCGGCCCATGATGGGCAAGTTCACCTATATCAAATAAATCATTCGTAATTCGGCTCATAATATGTCCTGTTTTCGTATTATCAAAAAAACGAAACGATTGCTTTTGAACATGCTGGAATAACTGCTGTCTCATATCTGTTTCAATATTGATTCCGAGCTTATGCCCCCAATAGTTGACAATATATTGCAAAAACGTACTCATCACATAAAGTGCCAGCAACCCGCAGCCCACTGATACAATCGTGGACCAGTTTCCATCTGGTAAAAGGCGATCGATAAACCACTGTACAGCAAGCGGAAATCCTAATTCTAATAATGCAACAACTACCGCACTGAAAAAGTCAATCATAAATAACTTTTTATGCGGTGTATAATATGAAAAAAACCTGCGTATCATGATGCATCCCCCATCTATTTCTATTCATCTTAGCGATTATAAATTTTATCATGAATGGAAGCAAATGATTTGACACAATTATTTTAATATTAATTCATATAGGAGATTTTGATACTCCCGTTTTAAAGGGTAAATATCCACACTCACAAACAACAATCATTAAACATAAACATCAAGTGCGCCTACCAACTATTCCGTGGATTCTCTCATTCTAAGCACCGACTTGATTGCCTGCTCAATTTCCTGGTACCCTGTACATCGACAAATATTCGATTCAAGCCATTCTTGAATAACTTCGTTTGATGCGTCCGGATGCTGCTGAATGAGAGAATGGCAATTCATGATAAATCCCGGGGTACAGTAACCACACTGAAAGGCAAACGTTTCGACGAATGCTTGTTGAATAGGAGCCCCTTCCAATCCTTCTATCGTAGTAATCCGTTTATCGACTGCCTCAACTGCTAACATGAGACAGGATTTCATCGGCCATCCATCAATGTTTACGGTACAGGCACCACAATCCCCATTTAAACACCCGGGCTTCGCTCCAGTTAGTCCAAGATTATTTCGTAATACACTGAGCAAGGTCTCTGCCGGCCTTACATTTACCGTCCTTTGTTCCCCATTGACGTGTAATATAACGGAAACTAATGAAGACATAACCAAGCCTCACTCCTTCTCCAATTCTACTAAAATATCAACCAATGTATTTTTTAATACGAATAAACGATACTCCGAAGAACCTTCTACATCATCTAAGACCGAAGAAGGAATCTTCTCCATTGCTTGATTAACCTTTTCCTCCATAGAAAGTTGATTGTTATTTAGATACTTCTCCATTTCAAAAGCACGGAACGGAAAAGGGAATAATCCACTTATAGCTATTCTTATCTGATTCTCCACTTTTAATGCCGCAATAGTAATAAGAGGGTAACCCGTATTCCATTGTTTTCTCTTTTTTATCGTTCTAAAGGGGGCACTAATCAATTTTTGGTCTGTACTAACTTGGAGGAGAAATGCCCCTTCGTTTAAACAGAGGCATTCCTTAAAAACTTGATGGATCGGATAAAATTTAATGCCATTATACTCAGCAACTACTATTAGACTATCAGCTAATAAAAAGGGCAATACCGCTTCACGGTAAAAGATTTGAGCGCAAATGTTTCCAGCTACTGTAATTTTTGTACGGGCAGTATGATCAGCAATTTCACTTACCGTTTTAGCTAATAGCGGAAAGGGATTCATTTCTTCAATTTGCACCAGTGAAAGCCCTCCACCAATGATTAAGCGATCTTCACTAGAATACACAACGTTATATTCGGGGATTTTTTTTAAATCAATGACGGCATCAGTATAAACTTTGTTTAATCTCCCAAGGGTAATGATTTCTGTCCCGCCTGAAAAAAACTTCGGCCTTCTCCCATCAAGTCTTAATGAATGGTACAAAGATGTTGCTTGTTCTATGGTTGTCGGTTGATAATAGTCGAAATCATAGGGAATCACGTACGGTTCCCTCCTTTGTCCTCCATATCAGCTCCGGAATAAGAGGAAGGTGATGCAACGATACTCCTGCCGCCTTCGATAAACTGTTCCCTAATGCGGCAGGCATTCCTAATATTCCATGTTCCCCGACACCTCGTAATCCGAACGGAGCATCTAACATGGGTGTTTCAATAAAATCTACTAAATACTTGGGATTCTCCCCATAATGTATTGGACGATAGGTTCGTAGTTGAGGATTTAGCATTCTACCTAACTCATCAAAAATAAACGTTTCTCTTCCACCATAAGCAAGCCCCATACTCATCGCCCCCATCACTTGCCCTTTTGCAGTCTTTTCATTTAAAACCCTTCCAATATCCACAACTGTACTTGCTCGAATTATTTTATAAGTATAATCCCTTCGGTCAAATTCTACTTCTACGACAGAAGCACATACCGTCCATTCGGGACCGGGTTTCCCGGCACCTGTTTCGCTATCAATATTTGTTAATCTTCTTAAAATATAATTACCTCTACCGATAATTTGCCCACCAATTGAGTTACCGTTTGGGTACATGTAGCCATACACAATTTCAGGAAAGTCCAGTCCGACTGCTGGATTATCCCTTAAAAACACGCGTGAATTTGCAACGACTAAATCCCCCGGTGAAACTCTTAAAATACACGATGCAATTTCCTTTAATTGGCGCTCAACATCATCTGCCGCTTCCATCAATGCTTTACCGGCTAAAAATGTTCCCCGGCTTGCTACAGTTTTCCAATGTTCAGGCGTTGTTTGCGTATTCACTTCCATTCGAACATGAATCTGATTCA
This sequence comes from Heyndrickxia vini, assembly GCF_016772275.1. Taxonomy (NCBI): domain Bacteria; kingdom Bacillati; phylum Bacillota; class Bacilli; order Caryophanales; family Bacillaceae; genus Heyndrickxia; species Heyndrickxia vini. The sequence continues at coordinate 4,156,177 of NZ_CP065425.1, forward strand.
CATCCATTTTTAAACGCTCGGCAAGCATTTGTGCAAGGACCGTTTTTGTTCCCGTACCAATTTCAATGACTCCCGACATTAAATTGATGCTTCCATCTATATTAAACGTCAATATCACGCCCGAACTCGAATTAAGGTCAATTGTTGATGTTTTCCACCCACAGCTAGCCCCTTTTACGCGAACAATTCGGTCATTTACTTCCGTTACTTGACCTTCATCCCAATTCGCCAATTGCTTTACCCGATCAATGCATTTTCGTAAATCCCCGACCATACTCCGATCAAGAACGACTTGAGTTGGTGTTGTTTGTCCGGGGAGAATTGCATTTCGAAAGCGCAGATCGAATGGATCTATTTGTAATTTTTCTGCTAAAAGATCCATCGTCCTTTCAAATGCAAATAAAAGCTCAGAATGACTGAACCCGCGATAAGGAGCTGCATAAGGATGGTTTGTATACATACAATACGAATTACACCATATATTTTCGATGTAATAGGGTCCTGTACAGTCAACAGATGCTGCCCTACTGAGATCGATTGATTTATCTGAGTAGGCACCTCCATCAAATAAAAAGGTGATTTCCGCGACTTTCACTATTCCTTCTTTTGTACATCCTAATTTAATTGTTGCATCAAGTCCGATATGACATGGTGCGGTAAGCATATCTTCTTCTCTTGAATAGGCCATTTTAACAGGACGTCCTCCAACCGCTTTCGATGCAAGATAAGCAAGAATTTCTGTTTGTACAGATGCCTTTCCGCCATATGCCCCCCCGACAAGCGGTGTGTTAACAATAATTTTGCCGACATCTTCCTGAAAATATTGGCTAATTAGTCTCTTTACCATAAAAGGTGCTTGGGAAGTCGTTGATATAAGAATCGTTCCATCAGGTTTGATTTCTGCAGTTGCACACCGTGTTTCCATTGCTGCATGGTCCGATGGTTTAAAGGAGAAGTTCGCTTCGACTGTTACATCGCTCTCATTCCATCCTTGTTCAATTTTACCTTTGCGTATTTTTTGTAAACTGGCTATATTTGTTCCCGGAACTGGATAAACGGAAGGGATTTTTTCGTACTTCCCTAGGTTTTCGTGTATGATTGGGGCATTTTCACTGAATGCTTGTGATGGTGAATTGACAACTGGAAGGGGGTCATATTGAATATTAATTAGGTTTGCGGCCTTCTTAGCCAGGAATAATGTATCTGCGATAACTACCGCGACAACTTCTCCATGGTAGCGAACCTTATCAACGGCTATTGGTGGACGATCGCGCATTTCCTCACCCGTTAAAGGAAATCTTTCACCAGCAATCACCGCTCTAACACCTGTCATTTTCCGGGCCTCTGTCGTATCTATCATTTTAATTATCGCATGTCCTAATGGACTAATAACAGGGACTGCATGCAACATTCCTTGCGTTGAGAAATCATTTATATATTTTGCTTTACCTGTTACTTTATCAAGTGCATCTTTCCGAATAACACTTTTTCCGATTATGTCCAATCCTTTTCCCTCCTCACCCTTTTTCATCTAGTAATTGTCTAACCCGCAAAAAATCCTCTTCATTATCAATATCAATAAAGGGCATACAGTCTGCGAACTCGATTATTATCTGTTCTCCTGTTTTTTTTCGACGTATTAATTTTCTTGCCCCTTGGTCGCCTTGCAAATTCAATATTTCCGCAAAGGATTTTTCGGAAAAAAGAACAGGTGGTCTAGGTATATGATTGAAGGAGGATGCCACAACATTTACATTCGCACCTTTTTTGTAATGTGAAATGAGTTCATTAATCAACTTAGTCGAAATAAATGGCTGATCAGCAAGAAAAATAATTATTGCCTCCGCCCCAATCTCCATTGCTTTTTTTACACCAAATTTCAAGGAATAAGATTGACCATATTGAGCATCAAAACATGGAAAGGTGGAATATCTTCCATTATCCGCTACTGACGGTGGCAGCCAAATAAGTTCATCAGACGGATTTGTAACAACAATGGTAAAATCCAGGCGGGATTGAAGAATTATTTTTAGAGCAATGCTACCTACATATTCATTTCCTAAAGACATAGCAAGCTTATTTCTCCCCATTCTTCGACCTTGACCGGCGGCAAGATAAATTCCGACGATCATGTAACCATCACTGTTGCCCGTTTTCTTAAAGCGTAAATCATTTCCGCCACAATGCTAACAGCAATTTCTTCTGCCCCTATTGCACCAATTTCCATACCGATCGGAGAAGAAATCCCAGGAGGAATATCATCTTGTTCTAATAACCGAGCCGTTCTTTTTTGCGGACCTAATATTCCAAGAAAAGCAAGATCCTTGGATGTTATTGTCGCTAAAAGTTCCTTATCCCTTTGAAAATGGTGGGTCATAATAACAACGAAATCATTTCGTGTAAAAGTAACTTCCTTTACTATTTCATTAGGGAAACCGATTATAATCTTACTTGCTTTTGGAAAATGCCTTTTGTCACATAAAGCTGGACGCCAATCGCATACCGTAACAGAAAAGCCCGTATTCGCGGCTAGTTCCACGAATGGTCGGGCATCATGTCCCGCCCCGAATACATATAGTCGCGGCTTCGGCTTATATAAATGGATATATTGGTTCGAATCGTACAAACCGCTTTTTAACGGTTCTTTATATTTTTGTGTATATGGTAGGTCATCAGCGAATGGCTCTCCCTTTTCAGGTAAATAGCAAGTTGCGATTAGTTGATCATTATGATCAAACTGTTTAATATGTAGTACGGAATGGCCATCATCCAAATGGGATGCTAATTGTAGCAAACATTTTTTTAACTTTTCATTCATAGGTTCTAACAAAATATGCAAGATTCCATTACACCCGGCGCCTTGACCCCAAGACATGTCTGTTTCTTCTTTCATATCATACGTGAAGATTTTCGCATCCCCATCTATCATTACTTGTTTTGCTTTCCACGTTAAATCCTCTTCAAGACAACCTGCACTTAACATGCCAATTTGTTGACCATCTTCTTCTATCAACATACAAGAACCTTCCTTTTTATACGCTGAACCTTCAACATGGATAATTGTTGCCAATACACACTTTCCTTTAATGAAAGGGAGCTTTGTTAAGATTTGAAATATATCCTCCATATCTTCACACCACCTTCGAACTACTATATATATATACATATAAGTAACTATAAAGAATTAGAAATTTCAAATTGATATTTCCCTATACTTATGTTTATTGTAATTGTTGATTTTCCGGGTTTTGCAAAATTGTCTGAAAAAAGAATGACAATGTCGCTCTTGTATCTTGTGGTGCTGGTTCTAACGGATAATAGCCTTTTTCAACCATGTATTGCCACACATCATATGCATGATGGCTACTCATTAAAAATGCCTTTTCTAAAAATTGGCGTAAATCCGGATTTGCCGTTTCCATTGTTGACCATGCATATTCCCGACCTGCCCGTTTCAATGTTAATAGGTAGGCAGTGGCTATTTCGCGATCCTTCATGTTTTGCAAGACAACTCTTGGCGTGGCGGGAGGCAAAGGTGAAACGGGTGATTGGGTAAATGATTCTAATGTAGGTTGTAATAATGGTGGCTGAAATATCGTAGTAGGCCCATCAGCCTTGCTTAAATATTCAACCTTAGTATTGTAATCTTGGATGTGTAGAGGTAAATGTTTCTGAATGATTGACTTGAGTTTTGGATCTTGTGCCTGGTTGATAAAATATGCCATATTAGTAATAGAATTAAAACAACTCATCGTTAACTCACTTAATTGATGTATTTCATGTCCAGCCAATTGCATAATGATGCCTCCTAAAATATTATTTATTTTTCAATGTTAGTTCCATTTTGAAACGGCATTTTCGGGATCATACTCCTGCTGTAATTGTTGTTGTATTTGTTGAGCAATTTGTTGAATTTGTAGAAATTGTTCTGAATTGAAATGTTCCGTTTGCAATAGTTCATTAAGAGATGACTGATCTTGGTTTCCTTTTTTCCGTAAGCTTTTGAGCTGTCCCATATCGGATTGCCCGTTATTATATAGTTGGTTAATGATGTGTAAAATTTGATTTAATTGATCATTCGTTTGTTTAGCAAATGGATTAATCATAGTTCCTCCTTTATGACTTCGCCAGAAAAGTTACGATCTACCGTTTTAGGACACACATGTTAACTCTCCCCTACTTTATTTTTCTCCTTCCAAATGGTTTCAGGAAGCAGCGGCAAATGATTAAGTTCTACCTCAGCGGCAATCGATAAACTATTTGCTAGTGCGGCAGGCATTCCGATTACCCCGTGTTCCCCCAATCCTCTCGCTCCAAACGGTCCATCGGTTTGGGGAGTTTCTACAAAATCGACTAAATATTCGGGTGCATCTCCGAAACGCATCAGTTTATAAGACCTCAAATTGGGGTTTTCGACTATCCCTGATTCCGAAAATGAAAATCCTTCCCTGCTCGCAATTCCTAGGCCCATACACATGCCACCCATCGTCACACCTTGTGCGGTTTTATAATTAATTACTTTCCCTGCATCCATTACAGAATATGCTCTTACGATTTGATAAGAATAGTCCGAGGTGTCAAATTCAACTTCAACAGCTTGTGCTCCGACTGTCCATGTGGGGGCAACTGTTCCTTTCCCAGTATTTGGGTCTAATAAAGTTAGATTGCGCATAATGTAAGTTCCACTGCCGATAACATGTCCACCAATAGCGTTTCCGTTCGAATACTTTAATCCAGATGCAACATCTTTTACATCAACATAAACGTTTGGATTCCGTTCCAAAAATACTTTTCCTTTGGCCACATCAAGTTCAGCGGGAGAACAACGCAGCAAAATAGAAGCGATTTCCCTAATTTGGTTAATGGCATCATCCGCCGCTTCAATAACCGCGTTCCCAACCATAAATGTGGCTGTGCTGGCGACAGTTTTCCAATGTTCCGGGTTGGTTTGTGTGTTCACTTCATTTGTTACATTTACCTGATTGATTTCGACCTTTAAACGTTCAGCTAAAATTTGTGCAAGTATCGTTTTGACCCCCTGCCCAAGTTCGACTGCCCCGATATTTAAATTTACACTGCCATCATGATTAAATGTTACAATTGCGGATGACGTAGCATTTGGCGGACTAGTAGGGGATTTCCAAAAAACAGCTACTCCTGTAGCTCTCACTTTCCGGCTATTCACTTCCAACCTTTTTCCTTCGTTTTCCTTCAGTAATTCCTTTAAACGTAAAATACATTTAGAGAGATCCCCAATATTATTATCATTTAGAACCGTTTGAGTAGGTGTCGTATTTTTGGGCCGAATGGTATTTTTTAAACGAAACTCTAAAGGATCCATGTTAAGTTTTTTTGCGAGAATATCCATCAACCGTTCAATTGCAAATGTAAACTCCGAATGGCCAAAACCTCTAAAGGAAGTTGCATATGGATGGTTCGTGTACACACAATAAGAATCGCAAAAAACATTTTCAATGTTGTATGGTCCCGTACAATTTGCAGCTGCAGCTTTAGTCATTGCTAATCCTTGGTCAGAATAAGCACCAGTATCAAATAAAAAAGTAATCTCTGCTGCTTGTAAAATTCCCTCTTTAGTGCAGCCAAACTTCACTTTCGCCTCAAGTCCTATATGTCCCGGAGCTGATAGCATATCTTCTTCTCTAGAAAGTTCTAATTTCACTTCTTTGCCACCAACGTCTTTTGAGGCCATAAAGGCGAGAAATTCCATTTGTACTGCAGCCTTCCCTCCAAATGAGCCCCCAACAAAAGGTGTATGGACAATAATTTTTCCGGGATCAACATTAAAATATCGGTGGATCAATTTTTTTATAACAAAAGGTGATTGAGACGTTGAATAAATATTGACCTGGCCGTCCGGGAAAATACTGGATCTTACACATCTTGTCTCTAAAGCGGCATGATCACATCTTGGATAAGAAAAGGTTTCTTCAACAATAATCTCACTAGAATTCCACCCTTTATCCATATTCCCTTTACGAATTTTTACATGGTTTGCAATGTTGGTCATTGGTTTAAAATTGGCTTCCTTTACCCTTGCATATGAACTCAAATGTTCATGAATTAAAGTAGCTCCTTCTTTTAATGCATCTGCAACTGAATTGACAACCGGAAGCATTTCATAATCCACATGAATCACTTTTACTGCCTCACTCGCTATAAGCTCACTTTCAGCAACAACTACCGCAATGGGTTCTCCCATATAACGAACTTTCTTAACGGCCATGACTGGGCGATCTTTAAGTAATGATCCTGTTAAAAAGGGATAATGTTCGCCCGTTAAAACGGCCTTCACTCCAGGAAGTTTCAATGCTTCAGTGATATCTATGGAATTGATTTTTGCATGCGCAAACGGGCTAGTTAGCAATTTAGCATATAATAACCCAGGTACCGTGTAATCAGCTGTATATTTCACTATCCCACACACTTTATCATACGCATCTTTCCGATGGTAATTTTGCCCTATCGATTGGTAGTTTTCCATATGTACCTCCAAAACGCGTTAATTTCTTTTTGAAAAAATAAGCGATCAAGATTCTTTTTTTGATGATTGGTTAAACTAAAATAGGTTTTATCCACTTTAAAAGTGAAAATAGGAGGAAATCATGTCTAAACAACGTTTTGCTAAACAAGCGAATGCTTGGATTCAACAAATGATGCAAATTACTTCTCAAGTTTATTTTGATCAACAAATCAGTGCCCAAAAGCAGCTACAACTAGCAAATAAACAAGCATTATTTTCAGAATCTCTAAACGCATTGCATCAACGAAAACTAGATTCTTCTCAGCAATTATTCGAACTGCACCAAATCATCCAAGATTTACGTAAAAACTTTCAAAAACAATTTGGACCGGAGCCCACTCTTCCGAAGGAGATCTCAACAGAAACGAGTTTATTATCTTGATGGAATACCAGTTCTTTTTTGAACTGGTTCTTTTTTGCCGACTAGGATTTTTTAAATGCATTTTGTTTTCCTATGCGCTTGAATTGTCCTCAATTAATGATTTAACTGCCTCTTTGATTTCTTGATATCCCATACATCTGCATAGATTCGATCCCAACCAATCCTCTATTATTTCATCAGTCGCATTTGGGTGTATTTGCAATAACGCATGGCAATTCAATATGAACCCAGAGGTACAGTAACCACACTGAACTGCAAATTTTTCAACAAATGCCTTTTGAATCGGCTCATTTTTTAAACCTTCAATCGTTGTAATTGCTTGCCCTTTAGCTTCAATGGCTAGTTTCAAGCATGATTTTATCGGTTTTCCATTTATCAAAACGGTACACGTATCACAGTCTCCATTTTTACAACCCGGCTTTGCACCTGTAAGTCCTAACTGTTCACGTAACATATCTAAAAGGAGCTCCGCTGGTCTAATGTATACATTTTTTTCTTCACCATTGATTTGAAATGAAATGGCCATTTTATCGAGCAATTTAACCAGCTCCTTCTAATTCTTCCAAAGTACGCATTAATAAACCTTTCAATACAAACTGTCGAAATTCAGCTGATCCTTGAAAATCATTTAATACAAGACTAGAAATTTGGTTCATTGCCATATTTACTCTTTCTTCATAACATACTTTCTTATTATTCATTGCTTCTTCAACAGGGAGAGAACGAAGAGGGGCGTCACAAAGTCCACTAAAGGCAAACCGTAATTGTTCCTCCCTTTTCAAGGCTGTGACAGTGATTAGTGGATAGTCTATTTTTCCCTGCCTTGTCCTTTTAAAATGAACATATGGACTATGCAAATAGGAACCATCAATAATTATTTGCACAAGAAATTCCCCATCTTCCAGCTGTAACTTTGAATGAAAAACCTCGTGAATAGGCTTCATTTGGAAACCACTTTTCCCTGCTATAACTACTTTGCTATTCGTCAACAACACAGGCAATATCGCCTCGCGATAGATCATTTGGCTGCAAATACTGCCACCGATTGTGATTTGATTGCGTGAAGTATGATCGGCTAAATGTCGTAAGGTTTTTGATAGCAAGGGAAAGATCTCCCACTCAACAAGTTGTGATAAAGTGACAGCCGAACCAATAATAAGCTTCTGATTTTTGTACTCTAGAACACTGCATTCGGGGATTCCCTTAATATCAATTAGGGCATTTGTTTGCATCTTATTTAAACGCAATAAACTATTAATTTCTGTTCCACCAGCGTAATAGGTGGGAGTTTTCCCTTGAGAAGAAAAACTGCCATACGCTTGCACCGCCTCAGTAATTGAATTCGATTTTACATATTCTATACTACCTACCAATGTCATTCATTCTGTAAGCCCCCATTCAAACCACGCATTTCAAACATATGGCACCACTTGGTATGATACTTATATCAATCAAAGGAGGTGCTTTTTCTATGCCACAACAAAAATTAACCATCGTCCCCGTCACACTTCATACCGAAAGTAAAAAGGATTTACCACCCACTTCTCCAAAAGAATCTTTAACTAGCATTTGCACAATCAAAATGGCAAACGTTGAAATCTCCCTTCATAGCGGCGTAGATGAGTACGTAATTCGAACCATTATGAGGGAGTTGAAACATACGTGAAGCACGATTATACAAATGTCAAAAACATTTACATTATTTGTGGAAAAACCGATATGCGTAAAGGAATTGATGGCCTTGCCACACTGATTCAAGATACATTCAAACTGGATCCATACGGCGATTCCATTTTCTTATTCTCTGGATGGAGTAAAGATCGTTACAAATGTTTATACTTTGATGGTGATGGCTTCGCCATGCTTTATAAGCGTTTGGATAACGGCAAACTACAATGGCCCAAGGATGAAAACGAAGTACGCAATCTTTCACAAAAGGAGGTTCGCTGGCTTCTAGAAGGATTATCCATTCAGCAGCCAAAAGCAATAAAATCATCACTGAAAGGGGCGTTCTAAATCTATCAAAACATTGATTTACAGCCGTTTTTAGCTTCATTTTTTTGTCCCAAATGGTATACTATAAGTAACGAAAACGGGCGAAAAGTGGTGAGACGAATGGTTAATGTTTCTTCAAATAATGGGGCACAATATGAAAAATTAATTCAGCTTCTTGAAACGCAATTGACCAATTCCAATCAACAAAACAATAGGCTTTCGGAAAAACTCGATAAGGCCTTAAAACAGAACGAGGCATTAACCGAACAAATTCGTCAATTAACCAAAGCTTTATATGGTTCTAAATCAGAAAAATCAAAGTATCAAGTACCAGACGGTCAAGGCTCTTTATTTGAAGACGATCCGTCTTTTAACGATTCTGAGCAGACAGAAGAACAAAGCACAGAAACAGTTAGCTATACCGTTGTCCGTAAAGTATCAAAGAAAAAGAGAAACGATTCATTTAGCAACAATATTGAGATAGAAGAAATTCACCATCATCCAGCTAATACGCTATGTGATTGTTGTCTTCATCAAATGACAGAAGTAGGTACAACAATAGCACGTGAAGAAGCAAAATTCATTCCAGCTACAATGAAGCGTGTGCAACATATCGAGCATGCCTATGAGTGCACGGTGTGCAAAAAGATACCACTCAAAAACAAATCAAGCGTGGGAAAGCACCGCAAACTGCCATTCAACGTAGCATTGCAGGACCAACTGTTTTGGCTAAACTTATCTACGATAAGTTTATTCAGTACTTGCCTCTTTACCGCCAGGTGAAAGAATGGGAACGATATGGTCTACTTACAAATGATAAGAACCTATCTAACTGGGTTATTCGCGCTGCCGAAGATTGGCTTCAACCAATTTATGATTTGATGAAGCAAGTACTAACAGCCAAGTCAGTGCTCCATGTGGACGAAACCTATGCGCAAATCATTAATCGTTCCGACGGAAAATCCGGTCAATCGAACGCTTATAACTGGGTATGTCGTAGCGTACCAAGTCAAGGTCCTATCATTGTCCTTTTCAAAAGCGCCTTATCTAGAAGTCGAGCTGTATTAGAAGATTTGATAGCCGGGTTCAAAGGAACGGTGATTTGCGATGGCTATTCAGCTTACGGTCATTTACCTGACGTGCAGTTCGCCAACTGCTGGGCGCACACGAGGCGTTATTGGTTAAAAGCTGATAGTAAAAACGGGCGAATAGGCGTCGATTACTGCGACCGGTTGTATCAGATTGAGCGTAAAATTAAACACCTTTCGCCAGAAGAGCGCCAACAAATAAGACAAGAAAAATCGAAGCCCATCGTAGATGAATTTTTCGCTTGGATTGATCGCTCACCGTTCTTCGGTAAAAATGCGTTGGCGAAAGCAGCTGAATATACGTTGAGCCGAGCAGAAGGATTAAAAGCATTTCTTGATGATACCATTTAGAAATCGATAATAATCTTGCTGAAAATGCGATTCGTCCCAACGTAATCGGTCGCAAAAATTGGCTGTTCTCTGTAAGCGAAGCAGGTGCAAAAGCGAACGCTATTTGTCTAAGTTTAGCTGAAACAGTAAAAGCAAATGGTATCGATTTTTATCAATATTTAGTCAAGCTACTAACAGAGCTGCCAACTTTACCAATTCACCAGCAGTCGGATCTTTTACATAACTACATGCCTTGGTCAGAAAATATCCAAGCCACATGTGCAAAATAGCCAACTATCCGAAAAAAATATCAGATGGCTGGCTATTCGTTGTGCGTACCGTAAAGGTGCGCTATTTTTTTATATTTCGGGCTTACTTCATTCTCCCTTATTTTAATTAAATATAAACAATAAGATTTGACCGACGGTTTATCCATTTTAGGGTTTCCTTTCTCTTATTTTGATATACTCTATTGAAATAGAGAATTCTCAATAGTCTTGCTAAGTTCATTAGACAGATGCTTTGGTTAAAGGATCTGATAGGTCTTTTCAGGATTAGAATTTGATTTATGTATAAACTGTTCTGTCAACTGAAATAAAGTAACATGATAACGATGTAATTGCTGTTCTGTTGATAAAGAGATTCGAAGAAGAGGATCCTTTGAAAAAGAATGCCTTTTTTCCAAGTCAGCTACTTTCTTACTGAATCGTTTCATCTGATCCGACCACATCACTTTATCATTTTCTTTCATCGTTCCCGAGGAACCCCAATCTTTAAATGTTTCTGCTACTTCTAATAGATAGATATAGCACTTGCTTATTTGCTTTGTTTTTTGATAAATTTCTTTTAAATTTGTCTTTTTCTTCACACAGAAAGGAAAGTAACCAAAAGTATTAGACGTCTTTTTTAAGTCCTTTTTCATTTGTTGTATCTCCTGTAAAGATTTCTTTAATTGTTTTTCATACTCGTTACCTTTGACAGGATCACATCCACCTAAAATCCATAGGGAAAGTTCAGAATACACGGAAGACAATTGAATGCTGTACTCGTTAAATGCAGAGGTAGCCCTCTTCACAAAAATTGAAGGGAATATATATACATTTACTATTATTGCTATTACTGCACCGATTAACATATCTTTGATTCGATCCAAGGCATAATGCTGAGACTTCTGCTCAAATACAAATACAAGCAAAATTGTTAAGGCCACTTGCTCGATAGCTGCCATATCTAACTTAAACCACTTTGCAATAAACCCCCCACTTAAAATTAGTATTCCTAAAGTGAATCCATTTATCGGAATAGTGGAAGCCACTAGAATAACGAGAACAATTCCGAACACGGTTCCAATAAAACGATAAAAGGCAAAAAAAACGGTTTGATCAAGTAATGGTTTCAAACATAGGATTACCGTTAAAGGGGCTAGATAGGGGTGGTATGAACCCGTTATCTTTGCCATCTCCCATGACAAAGCCGAGGCAATTGCCATTTTCCAAATGACAAGTGATTTATTTTCAAAAATTGGCCTATCATTCTTTTTCATGTATGATCCTTCCTTCATTTCATTCCTAAGACCTATTTTTCATTCTTTCTAAAACTTTTATACAAAAGACATCCTATACAGGGTAAATTTGGATTAACTATTAAGGATATTTTCGTGAACGGGGATTTGTTTTAAGTGCTATTTACTCTTTACTCACTTATGCAAAAATATGCGTTTCCTTACATACCTTTGAAGATGAATAAAAAACACTTCCCCGTTCATACTGTAATTAGAAAAGATTCTGGGAATAAGAGGGGAAATAGTCCTAATTGATTTCCTAGTCAAAAGGTTTCTTTTCCCAAAAATAGATTGCACTTATTTTGACTAATAACCATAAAAAAATTTGACTTATTTACGCATAAATAAGGATATGAAAGAGGGACATGTATGGCTGATATCGGATTACTTATCATTCGTCTTGTTATTGGATTAACTTTTGTTGGTCATGGCACACAAAAATTATTTGGCTGGTTTGGCGGAACAGGAATTAGTAAAACCGGTGAATGGCTCGAATCAATTGGAATCAAACCCGGCGGCACCATTTGGGCTATTTTAGCGGGGCTGTTTGAGTTAGTCGGAGGAATACTTTTTGCTGCGGGTGTATTTACACCAATCGGTGCCGGACTCATTGTCATCATCATGATTGATGCAATTCTGTCTGTACATGGACGAAATGGATATTGGTTGACGAATAACGGTTTTGAATATAATTTCGTATTGATTGCGGTTGTAATTGGCGTAGCTATGATTGGACCTGGTGAATATGTACTTATACAAAATCTATAATTGAAAACAGTAAAGGCGCCTAAATAGGCGCCTTTACTGTTTTCAATAAGTTACTTTATTTGATTTAACCTGATCGTATGATGAACAGCAACAATTATTCATCCTTTTTTATGAATTATCATATTTTTCTATTTCCCTAATATATGTATAGAGTTACAATGGACTTTGTAAATTATTTTAGAGTAGGAGAATCCCATTGAATGCTGAAAAAAAGGAATTTCAAGAGCAGAGCCTTTTTAATATATCTTGGCCACTTTTAATCGAACTGACGTTGCACATGGGAATGGGGATTATGGCTACATTGATGCTTAGTCACTATTCTGATGATGCTGCATCTGGTGTCGGGGTGGCTAACCAATTACTAAATATATTTATATTAGTATTCACCGTTACATCAATTGGAGCTACAGTTTTAATCAGTCAAAATATTGGTGCAAAGCAATTTAAAAAAGCAAGACAGCTTTCTCGCTCCGTTTTTGGTTTAAATTTTTGGTTCGGATTAATTATCGCCGTTATTGTATTTTTATTTGGGGATCATTTACTTCGACTTTTTGATATTCACGGAAAAGTATTTGATTACGGACTTATTTTTGTTCGAATATGTGGGGCATCGCTTTTTCTTGAATCATTGTCCCTAGCTTTAAGTGCAGTACTTCGAAGCCATGGATATACAAAGGAATCTATGATCGTCACTGTAATTATGGATTTAATTAGTATTGGAGGCAATATTCTCGCCACTACCGGAATATTAGGACTTCCAATTACAGGTGTAATCGGGGTCTCTTGGGCAATGGTTGCCGCACGAATTTTCGCCGTTGTGGCACTTATTTATTTTGTTTATAAAAGACTTTCATTAAAATTGACGGTGAATGATGTATTTCATGCAAAGAAAGAAGACGTAAAGGGCCTTCTTGCAATAGGAATACCCTCCGCGGGAGAAAATTTGTCTTATCAATTATCACAGTTAGTTATTACCGGGTTTGTCGTTGCTATTGGAACTTCGGCTCTTGCTTCGCGAATCTATTTATTAAATCTTTCTATGATCTGTTATTTGTTTACATTAGCTATCGCGCAAGGGACACAGTTATTGGTTGCCCGTTATATTGGTGGCAAGCAGTATGAACGTGCGCTTCGAAGAGGCATTAAAACGTTAAAAGTGGCGATGTGTGCATCCTTTATTGCTTCCCTTCTATTAGCACTAGTTGGTTCGCCAGTATTGAAGCTCTTTACCGACAATCAGGAAATAATCGCAATCGGACTTCCTGTACTATGGGCGATTGTCGTTGTTGAGCCTGGAAGAGCAATGAATATCGTTCTAATGAATTCATTGAAATCTGCCGGGGATGTTCGTTTTCCTGTTATTATCGGAATCATTTCTATGTGGGGAGTGGCCGTTGTACTAAGCTACTTACTTGGAGTGCATTTCGAGCTTGGCCTATTAGGTATTTGGATTGCGCAAGGGGCAGACGAATGGTTTAGGGGAAGTTTCGCCTTAAGAAGATGGATGACTAAGCCTTGGGAACGGAAGGCATTAAAGATTCGTACGGAAATGGCAAAAGCTTCGTCATAATAAACGAGTTTACTAGTACCTTTACAGCATTAAAACAGCAAAAGTTTAAGAAAGGACTCCTTTCTTAAACTTTTTTTTACACATTAAATTTTTTTGTTAGTTTCTGTAATTCTTCAGCCATTTTAGCCAAGGCGAAAGTGGATGAAGTAATTTCCTCCATTGAAGCTAATTGCTGTTCAGTAGCAGCAGACACGGTTTGCGTTCCTGCTGCATTTGTTTCAGAAACACTGGTGATCTGTTCAATCGAACGTACCACATGAGTAACCCCCGTTGTCATCTGTTCAGAAGCAACCGACACTTCTTGAATCTGTTTAGTGACTGTTTGTACCGATTCTTGAATCATATGAAAAGCTTCCCCGGCAAAATGGACAACATTAATTCCATCAGATACTTCTTTTGTCGCCCTTTCCATTGATGTAACTGCCTTTGAAGTTTCTATTTGGATTGTTTGAATAAGATCTGTTATCTGCTTGGACGATAACGCTGATTGTTCCGCCAATTTTCGCACCTCATCCGCTACCACGGCAAATCCTTTTCCGTGTTCACCTGCTCGAGCCGCTTCAATTGCTGCGTTAAGGGCGAGAAGATTTGTTTGATCAGCAATTCCTGTAATCACCTTTACGATTTGACCAATCTCCTCGGAACGCTCTCCTAATTCTTGAATGACATCCGAAAGTCCATTAACTGTTTCGTGAATAGAGTTCATCTGGGTTACTGCATTTTGAATTTTTTCGTTTCCCCGACCTGCCACATTCAATGTCTCAATAACTGAAGAAGAAACACTTTGAGCATTTGATGTAATCTGTTCTGCACCTGCAGACATTTTTGCGACAATTTCAGAGCTTTCCTCTACACTTTGTACTTGCTTTTCCGATCCAGCAGCTACTTCTTGTATAGTTATTGATACCTGTTTTGTTGCCGTTGTAGTTTGCCCGGCTTTTGTAGATAATTCTTCCGATAAAGATGCCACCTGGAAGGCCGTTTCATTTACCTTCTTAATAATTGATTCCCATGTTTCAGTCATTTCATTGAGTGACTGGGCAATTCCCTTTAACATTCCCGCTTTAGAAAGCTCCGTTCTGGAATCCAATTGGCCATTCGTTAGCTGATGGATGTGTTCAACAATTATTTTAATAGGGGCAATGAACCTTTTATGATTAAGAAAGGCAGATAACGTCCCAAGAATTATTCCACATATAACAGCTCCTATCATCGTCATAAGGCTGGCATCAAAGGAAAGATGATTAAAGAGACATACCCCAAGAACAATTAAAAACACACCTGGTATTACAACTATTAATGTTCGAATAATATACTGCAACAGCGACATTCCATTCTCCCCTTGAACATGTAATGAAAACGCTTACTGAATTTTTTTATCTTAAACGATTAATTATTTCACCAATAGGAAAAAAGTAACTATTTTACTATAAATATAGACTAGATTACCTATAATTACAATATCTTAATTTTTTGTACATTTAAAAATTGATATTTTCCTTCTTGCATTTGCGAAAAAACTGGAATTGTACCTTATATATTGGTTCATGCTAAAATAAAAATATTATGATAATAGGGAGTTGAAGAAAGATGAAAGACGAGATCATTAAAAGATTTACTTCATATGTAAAAGTAGATACACAATCAAACGAAGAAAGTGAAACATGTCCTTCTACATCTGGACAATGGACACTTCTTCATATGCTCGTTGAAGAACTAAAAGAGATCGGAATGGAAGAAGTAACGATTGATGAAAATGGCTATGTAATGGCAACTCTTCCTTCTAACACGGAAAAGCAAGTTCCTACGATTGGATTTTTAGCACATGTGGATACAGCAACGGATTTTACTGGTAAAAATGTAAAGCCCGGGTTAGTTGGAAATTACAATGGGGAGGATATTGTTTTAAACGATTCATTACATATTGTCTTATCTCCTAATAATTTTCCTAATCTAGCTAATTACAAAGGGCATACACTAATTACAACTGATGGCACCACCCTTCTCGGTGCGGATAATAAAGCAGGAGTTGCTGAAATAATGACAGCAATGGCTTATTTAATTCAACACCCAGAAATCAAACATGGAAAAGTGCGAGTAGCCTTTACACCAGATGAAGAGATTGGAAGAGGGCCACATAAATTTGATGTGCCCGCATTCAATGCAAGTTATGCGTATACCGTAGATGGAGGACCGTTAGGAGAACTAGAATATGAAAGCTTTAATGCTGCGGGGGCAAAAGTTACAATACACGGAAACAATATTCATCCTGGATCTGCTAAAGACAAAATGATTAACTCTCTTAAAATTGCCATGGAGTTACAAGATATGCTTCCACAAGAGGAGGCACCTGAACATACAGAAGGATATGATGGCTTTTATCATTTACTTTCTATGACTGGCGATGTAGAACTAACAAAGATGAACTATATCATTAGGGATCATGATAGAGAAAAGTTCAATGCAAAAAAGGCTAATTTAGAACGAATCGTTCATGACCTTCAAAAGAAATATGGAGAAAAGAACGTCACTCTAGAAATGAATGATCAATATTATAATATGAAAGATAAAATTGAACCCGTTAAGCATATTGTCGATATCGCATATGATGCAATGAAACGCTTAGATATCGAGCCCATTGTTTCACCTATTCGTGGTGGTACAGACGGCTCTCAATTATCCTACATGGGGCTTCCAACACCAAATATATTTACGGGTGGGGAAAACTTCCACGGTAAATTCGAATTCATCTCGGTGGACAACATGATTAAAGCAACAGAAGTAATCGTTGAAATCACTAAAATGTTTGAAGAAAAGGCATAACTCTATAAAAAGGTGTCAGGCACCATCTGTGTACATTTGTCCACAAGAGGTGCCTGACACCTTTTTGGGTATTTTTTACTTTAGGATATCGAACCAAATTTTTATGGCTGTGGCTAATATCATGATGCCAAGAATGATTTGAAGCATTTTTGTATTTACTTTCTTGCCAAGAGTAACGCCTATTGGAGAGGCAATTAAACTTGCTATTACAATAATAATAGAAGGAATTATTTCTACTTGACCGGTAGATAACTTGCCCGTGACTGACCCTATAGATGAAATAAATGTTATAGCTAATGATGAAGCAATGGTCATTCTCGTTGGAATTTTTAATACGACGAGCATAATCGGTACTAATAAAAATGCTCCACCTGCACCAACTATCCCCGCACCTAAACCAACTACAAATGCAAGTATTGCAGCAAACCATTTATTAAACTTTACCTCGCCAAGAGGCTTATCATCAATATTCCTTCTAGGTACAAACATCATAATTACAGCAATTATGGCCAGGATTCCATAAACTAAATTAATCCCACTCTCAGTAAAAGACTTAGTTGCAAATCCACCTATAAAACTCCCAATTAAAACACTAATCCCCATATAGGCAATCAATGTTTTATTTAAATAGCCACCCTTTCGATAAGCCCAAACACCGCTTAATGTCCCAAAAAACACTTGAATAGCAGTTATACTCGACACACCGTGAGCACTGAAATGAGCCACCCCAAGCATCGTCGGTATATATAATAACATTGGATAATTAATAATTGCTCCACCGATACCTAGCATTCCAGATATAAAGGAACCTACAAAACCAATAATAAAAATTGTTATAATAAAACTAAAATCCATGTAGCACCTCCTCCAAAAGGGAACCTAACATGGTTCCCTTCCTATTATCCCTTTTTAATCCAAAACTTCAATAGATCATTTTCTTCTTCAACTTTTAACAACTCATGACCACCGGACTTGGACCATGCAGCCAAGTCATTTTTTGCCCCTTTATCTGTTACATGTATTTCAAGTATTTCTCCCACTTGTAATTCAGTCATTGCCTTTTTCGTTCTAACGATTGGCATTGGGCATGCTAAACCTTTTGCATCTAAAAATTTTGCTATATTCATCATTATCTTACCTCCATTTATTTATCGTACCGCACAACGGTTTGGACCAATTTCCATTTCCCGTTGTTTTTCAATATCAGGTGTCACTTTTCCCATATTTGTCTCACGAATCTCTTGATAAGAATTAGGCTGTGGCGGTAAATTTTCTGTTACTAATTTATTGAACTCATATTCATTTGAAAGATTTAAGCCATGATTATTTTCAAATAATGTTCCTAATTTTTCAGAAACACTGCCATCTTCGTTCAGTTCAGAAATAACCATAAAATGTGCAGGCAGTACTATTAGCTCATGTGACAATTCTTTATAACGTCGGTAAAGGGTTTCTCTTAAATCACCCACCCAATCTTCGGCTAATCCTGCTAAATCTGGTCTTCCAATTGAGTCAATAAACAAAATATCACCCGATAGTAAATACTGTTCATCCACAATAAAAGAAGTTGATCCAATTGTATGCCCCGGAGAATACAACGCTTGAATAGACAGTGTTGTGTTTCCAATCATAATTTGATTATTATTTTCTAGTGGATTGTAGCTAAAAGTTACTTCAGTCGCATCTTTTGGAGGCAGCCAATAAGTCGCACCCGTTAATTCTGCAATTTTTCTACCCCCAGAAATATGATCTGCGTGTAAATGTGTATCGAATATATGAACAATTTTTGCGTTAATATCTCTCGCAAAATCGATATACACATCAGTCATCCGTGTCGCATCAATAATGGCTGCTTCACCATTTGATACTAACATATAGGACAGGCAGCCTTTACCGATTCGGACAAATTGATAGAGCTCACCGCCATTTACTAAGTCACCCACTTTAATCGGTTCTAAATACTCACTCCACGCTTTCATCCCACCTTGTAGATATGACACGGACACCCCATACTCCGATAACATTTCGGCCACCATTACAGATGACCCCTCTTTTGCACAGACAACCAATATTTCTTTATCATTTGGTAGTTGATTTAAAATTCCTTCTACACCGTCAAGCAATTCGAAATAGGGAATATTTAAATACTCAAACTTCTCTCCTTCAATCTTCCAATCGTTAAAATCATTTTGATTACGAACATCCAATATAAAAAGTTCTTCTTTTTTTATTACTTTTTTTGTCACTTCTTTAGAAGTCATTAATTTTACTGCCATTCAAATTTACCCCCTATGGTATATTTATTGTAAAAAATTAATAGCTTTTCTCCGTTTTTCCTGACCATTGACTCATTCCTGGTATGACATTCACTACATTCTTAAACCCGTTTTCTGTTAACTTCTGTGCTGCTAGATCACTGCGTCTACCTGTTCTGCATATGACATATATCTCTTTCTCTCGATCAAGTTCTTGTATTTTTTCATTAAGTTCTCCAAGAGGAATTGATACAGCCCCGGGTATATGGTCAAATGCATATTCTGCAGCTTCTCGAACATCTAGGAGAAGAACGTTTGATTTTGAATAAAGGACATTTTCTAATCCCTCGTTATTTATAACATTGGGGTGATTTTTTTCCTCTATTTCTTCCTCACTTGCCTTACGAAGATAATGCTTTAATACTTCTCCCTCTTCAATTGTACCTAAATATTGATGGCCACCACTTTCTGCCCACGCTTTAAGATCAGCCTTAGAGCCTTTATCAGTTGCTTGTATCTCTATAACTTGACCTGCCTTTAACTCTTTCATTAATTTTTTCGTTTTTACGATTGGCATTGGACAGGCTAAACCCTTCGCATTTAGCACATAGTCTGTTTTAATTCGTTCCATACTTTTTCCTCCTCATTTTACCCTATAGGGTATAAAAAAGTGTGTAAAAAATTATACCATTTCACCTTCCCAATCGAGCATTCCCCCGACCATATTAATCACATTAAAGCCTCTGCTTTCAAGAAATTGACATGCACGACCACTTCTACCACCTGAGCGGCAAACGATAATATATTCTTTAGATTTATCTAGTTCAGACATACGCGCCTCTATTAAACCAAGTGGTATATTCATCGCTGCATTAATTTTCCCTTCTTTTACCTCATCCAATTCTCGAACATCTATAATATTTAATTGCTTTCCCTGACACAGTAAATTTTCTACTTCTTTTGCAGTTAATTGTTTCATTTTTATCTCCCCTTACTTCTTATGTTAAATAAATAAATTTACATTTCCATCTTCCGCATCACCCAAATACGCTGCAACACCAGCATATTCAATGTTATCCAATAACTCTTCTTGTATAAGTCCTAGAAGATCCATCGTCATTGTGCATGCAACAAGCTTAATATCTTGTTCCTCTGCCATTTCAATAAGTTGTGGAAGTGTCATTGCATTATGCTTTTTAATAACATTTTTAATCATTTTAGGTCCAAATCCTGCGAAGTTCATTTTAGATAGTCCCATCTTATCAGCGCCTTTAGGCATCATTTTTCCAAACATTTTTTCAAGGAATCCTTTTTTAATCATCAACTTCTCATCTTTTCTTAACGCATTTAGTCCCCAAAATGTATGGAAAATGGTCACTTCATGGTCATATGCAGCTGCACCATTAGCAATAATATAAGCTGCCATTGCTTTATCATAATCTCCGCTAAATAACACGATTGTCGTTCTTTTCTTTTCAGACATATAGTATCCTCCTTGTGTTTACTCCTACCCCTATGGGTATATTATTGTTTAAAATAAAAGAGGGTCTTCACCCTTTTTTACTCATCTGCTTTTCACTAATAGGTTCACTGCCTCTTTTACCAATTGTTCAGGATCCTTTTCCCCGCTTTCATTGGCCGCCCTAACGCATTCCACTAGGTTTGAACTAACAATAACACCAATTGTGCGATCAATCGCACTCCTTGTAGCTGAAAGCTGGGTTATTACTTCTTTACAATCTTTATTCTCTTCCATCATGTTCAGAATTCCTCTTAATTGTCCTTCAATTCTCTTCACTCTATTTTTCATTTGATCATTGTAATCCATCGCTCTTCCTCCTTTCTTTAAATTAGAATTATATATATGCCATTTTGTTATTCATTTATTTTTACTATGGTAAATCATTTACAAGTTTGATTGTATACCCACACGGGTATATTGTCAACCCGAAATACTTAAACCAATTAATGGTAAAAGGGTGCCAGGCACCGCTTATGGACAAATGTCCATTGACGGTGCCTGGCACCTTTTTCAAAAATTGAAGTTTTTATTTATTCATTTGTGCTAGGAAGTCTCCAAGGAGGTCTTGTATGTCTTCGGATTCTTCTTGTTGTTCGTTTTCTCTTGTGTATGCTGTTTCTTGCTTAGCATTTTGCCAATCAAAGTTATCCAAATCGTCTTCTAAATTAGGTGCTAATGAATCAGATTTCCGGCTTTCATGCTTTATCTCAGCATTGATTTCCATATCATCTGGAATTGGTGATTCTTCAATATAAAACGGGTTGGTGACTTCCTCAACTGATCCTTGGTTTACTGATGCTATTAGGGAAGCGGTCTTTACTGGGTCTGTTAATAATTGATAAACGATACTGCCTAGCAATGCCTGGGACTGTTCATGCTTTAACCAGCTTCGTTGAGCTTTATTAAGGCCCTTAGGTAATGGAATCGTTAATGTTTCTTGGTGCTTAGATAAAGATTGTCCAACCCCAGCCAAAACCAATTCCGCAATTTTACTTGAAAAATTTCTTCTTTCCGTTTCTTTCATCAGTTCCAAATGTCTTAAAATATGATCAGGGGTATCGGAGGGAAGACGGAATGTGATGGGCTGCCCCCTCTTCATCTGAATATCTTTCATCTAATCACCTTATTGAGTTTTGGCTAATTTCTTTTCTTCTTTTTGTTCAACTGGTTTATTTTTGCGAGAAAAATCTTTAATTAATTTATAGTAAGCATTCGCCATCATCCAAATGCTTTCTCTTTCATCCTCAAAAAAGTCGATATTATATCCATCAAGACTGTTATTCATCGTTTTTAGATAATCCTTTAAAATAATCGATCCGCCGCCGATAAAATAACAAATTTCCGTTTGTGAATTTTTTTGCCACGTATTCCTTAATATTCTGTATTGCTTTTTGGCCAAGTCAAATAATATTCTGTCGACAATATCATGAACGCTTGTCCGACTACCTTTAACCATTATATGATTTCGGTCATTCTTCTTAGTGATAATTTCTACGACGTCTCGTCGACTATCCAATTCAACACCATGTTTAGACCGTATTTCTTCTCTTATAGATTCTAGCGACTCAGAAACGCCTAAGTTATATCCTTGCGCTTTATCGTCATCTACTTTGCGATTTTTAATCACAGCAATATCCGTAGATAGACCACCAATATCCTGAATAAGAATTCGCTTATCAATCAATTCCTTATTAATTATATTTAAATGATTATCCATTACTAAATTAATAAAAGCAGCAAAACCTTCCGGATACACTTTCACTTCATCAAATCGAATATTTACCTTTTTCCCTTGATATTTAGGAGTAACTAGAAATTCAACTTGATGGACCGATCCGAGTAGACGTGAACGAAAGCCAACATCTTTTCCTTCTTTTACTTCCCTAAGAGGTAATCCAGTACCCAAAGTATAATTAGCTTCAATAACATGATTTGATTGCTTAAATTTTTGGCTATTTTCTTCACTTACAGCGTCTAAAGCTAAGCTTGCAAATAACATAACAAGTGTTTGATCTTCTTCCGATTTACTGCTGCCCGGATCTAGTTCTGTAGAATTGTCACTTTTTGTCGCGAGGTGTCCGACCCGATAAATGGCATTGTTATCTTTAAGAGTGGGGGAGTGGACACGAATATGTATACCTTCAATAGGGTTTTGTTGATCTAACTCCTCTAAACCTATGATTGGACGATCTGCTATATCTCTTGCGATAACATTAGGAATATTTATTTCTGTTTCCAGCTCTCCAAATATACCTTTTAATGAGTCATTACCTACATCAATTGCTGCAATTCGAGAGTGAGTCATACTTATCATCCCTTTCGATTTATATTAGGAAAAGCTATTTTCAAAAATGTACGATGAAAACAACTTTGTGTAAAAGGTTATAGAAACAACACTAGACCGTCAATATAACATATATAAGTAACACGAATATTTATTAATAGAAATATTTTTGTAATTTTGTATACAACTTTGTAAACATTCCGAGAGAAGCAAAACCCTTTTATTTATGGATGTGTACGTTTTGTTTACATGTATACATTATTGTTTACAATAGTAAACATTTTCGTATACTTGTATTCATAATTGTGTACTTAACATATTTATGATTATTTTCTTTCCTAACGAATTCTTTATTTCAAATAAGGTTATAGTAACAATGACATTTATGTTAGGAGGATTCATTGTATGGACACACATGATTTTGTGAAAAAATTACATGATGATCAGGAAAAACAAGAAAAGAACAAAAAACACGGACACGGTAGCCCAAATAAAGTCTTACCTACAAAACAACATGGGACAAATAAATAATTCCTTTTTACCGGAGCCATGACATGATCATGGCTCTTTTTCTTGCAAAAATATTAAAATTAACTTCTTTCAAAAGCCTATTGTATTTTTCCTTAAAACTCAGTATACTACATTACAACACTAATGCACTAATCCTCGAGAGGAGGACAAAACTTGAAATTAAATCCGGATGGATTAAAGCCTATTTATGTACAAATTTCAGAGTGGCTGGAAAATGAAATTATCAACGGAAGTTTGGAAAAGGACCAAAAAGTTTATTCACAATATCAACTTGCTGAAATGTTTACAATCAATCCAGCAACTGCAGCAAAGGGATTAAATATATTGGCTGATGATAATATCCTTTATAAAAAGCGTGGACTTGGCATGTTTGTCACAGAACATGCGCAAGAAATCATCCTTTCCAAAAGAAAAAGCCAAACATTAAAAAGACTTGTTTTCGAGACAGTGCATGAGGCTAATACACTAAATGTTTCGGAAGTTGAATTGGTACAAATGATTAAAAACGCAATTATGGAAATTAAGGGGGTTGGGAAATGAATGCCGTTTATTGTAACAATTTAGCAAAATCATATGCAAATGCGCAGGTATTGAAAAATATCACTTTTACAATTGAGCCAAACACGATTACTGGGATTATTGGAAGAAATGGTGCCGGAAAAACGACACTTTTGAAAATTATAGCTGGATTTTTCCGCGAAACCTCTGGTGAAATCAAAGTATTTTCAAAAAAACCTTTTAATAATCTTTTCGTGTCCGCAAATACCATTTATATCGATGATCAAATGAATCTACCCGCTTCCTTACAACTAATTGAAATTTTAGAAGAGGGTCGTCGCTTCTATAAAAATTGGGATCATCAACTTGCGCTTCGTCTATTTGACTATTTTTCTCTTCATCCTAATCAATACTATAGCAATTTATCTAGAGGGATGAGAAATACGTTTAATATGATTATAGGATTGTCATCTCACTGTGCATTAACCATTTTCGATGAACCGACAACAGGTATGGATGCAGCAGTTCGTAAGGATTTTTACCGAGCTTTATTAAAGGATTATATTGCACACCCTAGAACAATTCTTTTGTCCAGTCATCATTTAGATGAAATTGAGGATCTATTGGAAGATGTACTACTTATTAAAGATGGAAAAGTTTTATTACATCGTCCAATATCCGAATTTAAAGAATGGGCAATCGGACTCAAAGGACCAAAATCACTTATTGAACAATGGATTGAAAATAATGATGTCCTCCATGTGCAAGAAGTCGGAAATAACTCCCTGTATGCCGTCATTAAGAATGATTTTACTTCTTTTGATATAGATAATATTCGGCTGGCTGGAATAGAAATTACTCCTGTTACAGCAAGTGATGTGTGTGTCTATTTAACAAGTACGTTTAAAGGAGGGATTGATGATGTCTTTAATTGAAGTGAATCTTCCTGAGATTGTAAAAAAGCAGTATTTATTTAAGCTTAAATCATATAATCGAATCTTCAGTTCAATGGTTGTCCTGCAAATTGTAGGTATTCTTTTTTCGCTAGGTGGAACCGGCGGCGGTGGTGGCGGTAGCAATAATATTGAGTATAAAGTTTCATATTATTCTTCTACTACTGTAATGTTTTTTACTTTTTTGTGGGCCTTTATTTCGGCGATTTTACTGACAACAAAAGCCAATAGATTTGATGATTTTTCACTCATAACAACTAGAGTTTGCAGTCATTTATCTAATTTCTTAATTCTGTTAACGGCTAGTATTTTAGGAGGACTCTCATTCTTTTTATCAGGATTTCTATTAAAACTAATCATTTATTTCTTCGTAAATCGCCTAGTATATACCGGGGAAGGATATGTACCGTTGGACTTTTTAATTGGCATCACTTCTTCAGTCCTTTATGTATTACTATTTTGTGCGCTTGGGTATGTAACAGGAACACTCGTTCAGCTTCACAAAGGATTTATTTTATTACTGCCCGGACTTTATATCGGGTTAATTATTTGGGGAGATAATAATCGATTTGTACGTATTTTAAAGAATATTACGGAGTTTTTTACAACTGAACAATCTATTATATTATTTGGTATCAAAGTGATAATAACTGCCGGAATGCTTTTTGCCTTCGCCATCGCAATATCCAATCGAATGGAGGTTAAACAATGAATGCTGTAGGAGCCTTCATCCCCATAATATTTATTTTCTTAATTATTTGGGGAATCTTTTACATTATACAAAGTAAAAATAAAAATCAGTTGACTCAAAAGCATAAAAAACAACGCTTCTATTTATCTAACAAAAGGATTCTCTGGATGGTCAGTGGTTATATGATTATACTCATCCTTTCTGCTGGCATTTATGCTTTTATCCCTCAAAAGCATACACCTGCTAAGGTTTATATTGATGACGAGGAATACGATAAGATAAGCAACCATCTATACGATGCGATAAATACTGGTAATATTGAACAAATTGACTCCTCCTTTATTAGCGGTAAGTGGGAAAAGAAATATACGGGGAAGCAATTGAAGATTGTCGCTCCTGAACCTGACGACATAACTCCCACTATTGTAGTCGAAAGAAAAGCTACGAATGATCAACTAATAGAAGGAATTTTTTATAAAACTAAATCGTATGTTGATAGCATCGATGTTACCGAAAAAGTTCCATCCGACCAATTAAAATGGTCAAACAATACACTTACCTTGATTCCGCCTAAACCAGTAAAACTTAATTTTGCATTATTTCATAAAGATATGACACTCAAACAATTTACAGAGGAAACATCTGTAAGGGATGATGATTTCAACAGTAGCTTCGGTTTCCAAATTCTCTATTTACGCGTCCCGAAAGACCTAAAAATACTTGAAAGTGAAGAAATAGGAATTCAATATGTTGGAGATTCAAACTAAAGATTTAGTGGGGATGAAGTATCTATTCATCCCCACTAAATTTGTTCAAAACCTACGCCACTACGCCACGCTTATTTTCAAATTGCTTGTACTGTTCATCCTCCATAATTTTTTTCAATAGCTGAACAGAATTCCAAACCTCTTCATACGTAGTATAAAGTGCAATAGGTGCAAGCCTTATCCCATTTGGTGCGCGGAAATCAGGGATAACACCGTTCGCTTTCAATGCCTTACAAATTCTTGCTGCTTCTTTATGCTCCAAATAAATATGTCCACCTCGGCGATGATCATCCAATGGATTCCCTATAGTAAACCCCATATCATTTAACTCATATGTGATAAGATTCATCATATATCGAGTGATTTGCAAAGATTTATTGCGCAGATGATCCATCCCCGCTTCTTCAAACATTTCAAGGGAACCGATTAACGGTGCCATACTTAATATATGTGGAGTCCCAATTTGATAAGCTCCGGCATGTTCCGCGGCGGTTAAGATATGCTCCATATCGAATTGTTTATCCTTTTGTGAACTAAACCACCCTGCAAGACCGGGTAAACGTCCGAAGTGTCGCTTATTAACATACAATCCACCTACCGCACCAGGTCCACTATTTAAATATTTGTAATTACACCAAACAGCAAAATCCACATCCCATTCATCGAGCCAATGCTTTATTGCGCCGATGGAATGGCATAGATCAAAGCCGATGATAATTCCACGTTTGTGTGCTTCATTTGTGAGTCGTTTCATATCTAAAATTTGCCCGCTCCGATATAACACGCTTGGCAAAAGTATTATTGCCACTTCCTCTGTCATTGCAGCAATAATATCATCTTCCTCTATCAATCGGCCATCTCGACTTTTCACTCGTAATAAATGTATCCCAGGATCAAAACCTCTAAGCTTAAGCTGGCTTTGAAGGGTATAAATATCCGAAGGGAAATTTAATTCATCTGCAAGAATTTTGTTTCTTCTCCCGTTCGGTTCAAAAAAGGTCGCAACTAATTGGTGAAGATTAGTCGTTGTGGAACCGCTTACGATTACCTCATCGTCCAAAGCACCAATTAGTGGAGCAATCATTTTTCCAAGTCGTTCAGATAGGTCAAACCATGGATACTCCCCTTCTGTCCATCCATCAATCCCAAAGTTTCTCCATGAATCTAGCAATTCCAATAATGACTTCTCCGCTCGTTTAGATAATAACCCTAGCGAATTCCCATCAAGATAGATGATCCCCTTTTTTTTATAAAATTCGGCCTGATATTTAGCTAACGAATCTTCGGCATCCAATTGGAGAGCATAATCCAGTGAATACTCAAATGTTTGTTCGTCCATTATGTTACCCTCCTAGACTCCCATCATCATTCCTTTTTCAAAAACGTACTTGGCATTACGACAGCTACTACTTCACCGCGAACACAAAGCTCATCATTTGCAAATACTTCCGTAGCAACTTTCCACTTTTTAGGGTGAATTTCCTCTACTGTCCCAATCGCTTTTAACGGAACACCATGTGGTGTAGGTTTAAGAAAGTCGACCTTTAGAGATGCTGTAACAAAACGAGGTGGTTCTGAACCATCTCCCGGTTCGTGACCGTTTTTTCTATGTAATGCTAATGCGGCTGAACCTGTACCATGACAATCAATTAATGATGCGATTACTCCACCATAAACAAAACCTGGAAGTGCCAAATGATCCTTTGACGGTGTATAAACAGTTACTGTATTTTCCCCTTGCCAGACTGTTCGAAAGTGGTGCCCCTCCTCATTTAATCGTCCACAGCCGTAACACCAAGCAAAACTATCTGGATAATCATCTTGAATCGCCTTTACACTTTGTTCTTCCATTACTACCCCTCCTTTTCAGAATAGTATAACATATTTTGCTAAAACTTTTTAAAGCGCTTTACTAATCTTTAGTCCCTATTTGCTAGCTGTTATGTCTAATAAGTCAGAAAATAGTAATGCATTCTGGGAACTTTTTAGGTAAAATGAATTATAAAGTATTTAGAGGAGAATTCTTCAGTGACGCTAAAAGCACGGTTATTCGATTTTTTACTATTTTTCACTTCATTAGCAGTAGCATTTAGTTTAGGTCATTTTACAATTGACCCCACTACATTTGTAATCGCATTACTTTTGTATTGGGTATTTTCTAGTCTTTATTACCAATTACGAATAATCAGCAAAAAAAACAATACTAGTTTTGATTATGGAATTAGCTATAGCCTTTCATTTGCTATTTTCACCGGAACATTAGGCTTATTGCTTTTTGAAACAATCTATCGTTTTACGGTCTATCTAACGAAAAGGTGGAAAAATACAGCGGATCCCGGTGAACTTTTAGATGTATTTTATAATATCGGTTCATTTGTCCTAAGTAACTCTATTTCCTATTATTTATTCACGCTTTTGCATCCCGGCTTTCAACATATTCCTTTTGGATTTTGGATATTAATGATTTTCCTAGTATGTGTAAGCTCCTTTCTTACAGGAACTTTTTTAGCTATTGTCCTTTATATTTCGGGGGATATAAAATCAAGGTCAGAAACCATCGAATTTATTTTTAAAACAAGAAGCTTTATGGATATTGGGAAAGTCGCCTTTACGAACGGACTATTACTCCTTCTTTTAGAAGAGGGAAAATGGGAGATGATTATCAGCCTGTTTATTCTTAACTATCTTGTTAACCGATCCTTTGTTTTCAAATCCCATAGCATACAAAACAAAATCGAAAGAGATAAATTTGAACAAATGGCATACACGGACTTTCTTACCGGGATTGCAAACAGAGCATACATGGATAAAAAAATGGCTGAACTTAATCAATCAAATGAAACAATTGCCATCGTTGTTGCAGATATCGATAAATTTAAAAGAATTAATGATAACTACAATCATGCCGTCGGAGACCGCGTCATCCAGCATTTTTCAACTATATTAAAAAGCCGCTTAAACTATGATGATTATTTATTTAGAAGTGGCGGCGAGGAATTCACACTGTTTCTAAGAAATCGATCGTTTGAAACGAGTGTCGCCTTAATCGAAACAATTTCACAGGATGTTATGAGTAATATGGTAACTGTTGAACATCATTCAGAGTCCATTCCTATCTCTTACACCGCCTCGTTTGGGCTTTATTTCCTCAAGTTAAATGATGATGTATCAATTGGTAAAGGATATGTATACGCAGATCAACTTCTTCTTCAGTCAAAAGAATTGGGTAGGAATAAAATAACGGTAAAGAACGCCATACTAAAGACAGATAATCAATGAGCATTGTTCATGATTCTCTGTCTTTTTTTTGGAATAAAGTTATTTCCAGAAAATTTATTATTAATAATAACGGAGAATATAAAAACGCAAATACTAATATAACAATTATTTTGACAATAACTAAAATTACAAGTATTATATTATAATAACAAGGGAGGTAAATTTAATGTCAGAAATCAATAGACAGAAAATTGTGTCTAGTGTTCCTCAAAAGGGCTTTTTCGGACACCCGAAAGGATTATTCACCCTGTTCTTTACGGAATTCTGGGAACGTTTCTCATACTATGGAATGAAAGCAATTTTAGTTTACTATATGTATTATGAGGTCTCAAAAGGCGGTTTAGGACTTGATCAATCAACTGCCCTTGCTATTGTATCTATTTATGGATCATTAGTTTATATGTCGGGAATTATCGGTGGTTGGCTAGCTGACCGTATTTTTGGTACATCCAGGGCGGTATTTTTCGGTGGGATACTTATCATGCTCGGTCATATCGCCTTAGCCATACCGGGGAATATTTCATTTTTCTTCGTGTCTATGGTATTAATCGTCCTCGGTACGGGGTTATTAAAGCCAAACGTTTCTAGTGTGGTCGGTGAAATTTATAGCGAAGAGGATAGTCGTCGTGATTCCGGTTTTAGTATCTTTTATATGGGAATCAATCTTGGTGGATTTGTATCTCCTCTAGTTGTTGGGGCTGTCCAATCAAATTATGGGTTCCACCTAGGCTTTGCCTGCGCAGCGGTTGGTATGTTTATCGGACTAGTTGTCTTTCTTGCAACGAAGAAGAAAAATCTTGGTCTTGCTGGAACCTTTGTTGCCAATCCATTATCTCCAACTGAAAAGAAAAAGGTATTCACTATAATTGGGTTAGCTATTGTTATTATTGCGATTTTATGTGCGATTGCTATTCCGATGGGAATCCTTAATTTTAAGACTTTTATCGGCTTAATCGGTATATTAGGAATTTTGATTCCGACTATGTACTTTATTGTAATGTATCGCAGCCCTAAAACATCAAAGGTAGAACGGTCACGTATAATTGCCTATATTCCATTGTTTATTGCTTCGGTTATGTTCTGGGCAATACAGGAGCAAGGATCAACCATCCTAGCAACTTATGCCGACAAACGGACACAATTAGATTTTGCTGGAATTCATATTTCACCTGCTTGGTTCCAGTCATTAAACCCATTATTTATTATTGTGTTTGCACCAGTGTTTGCATGGCTTTGGATGAAGTTAGGAAAACGCCAGCCATCTATTCCTAAGAAGTTTTCATTTGGATTATTATTTGCCGGTATTTCATTTTTAGTTATTCTTTTACCAGCATACTTCGGCGGCTCTAATTCATTGGTTAACCCACTATGGCTTGTTCTTAGTTACTTTATAGTCGTAATTGGCGAATTATGTTTGTCCCCTGTTGGACTATCAGCAACTACAAAACTAGCACCTGCTGCATTCTCAGCACAAACAATGAGCTTATGGTTCTTATCTAATGCAGCTGCACAAGCAATTAACGCACAAATAGTAAAATTCTATACACCTGCAACCGAAATGGTCTACTTTGGAATCATAGGAGGGGCATCAATTGTTCTAAGTATTATTTTATTTATTCTCTCTCCAAAGATTCAAAGCTTTATGAAAGGTGTTCATTAAGAAAAGAGCGGGGCACCTAAACAAATAGTAAATTACATTTTCAAAAGCCTATGAAAACGAAAAGGGCTGCCTGATATTTTTCTGATCAGGCAGCCTTTTCTATTTATATTTTCATATTTGGTTTAACCTAATTTTATAGGAAACTAGTGGTTAAGCGAGTGAACCGCCTTTTTTAAGATACTTTTCAATACCTTCTGCAGCGCGATATGCTAATGCTCCTACTGTTCCTGTTGGATTGTAGCCAGAATTATGACCAAAAGCATTTGCACCGGCGGAGAATACATTTTCACAATCCCACATTTGTAAATAATTATTTAGAGCGCTTGTCTCAGGATCTGCTCCCATAATTGAACCACCAGTATTATGTGTAGATTGATAGTTTCGAATATCATAGTCGCCTACTTTTTGGCCACCTTGATTGACTTTTGATGCGCCCATTTCTTTTAAAATTCCCGCAGTTTTTTCACCGAGATATTTACCTAATTGCTTATCTTGGTCTTTCCAGTTAAACGTCATACGAACAAGAGGATCACCAAAGGCATCTTTATAAGTTGGATCTAAATCTAAGTAATTATCTGCCCATGGCATGGATGCCCCTTGTGCACCAACTGAAATTGTGCGATTTGCGTATTTTATTGATGCATCTTTAAATTCTTTACCCCAAGATGGTGTTCCTGCAGGTACCGCATTATTTTGAATTGGACGATTTCCTGATTTACCAATTCGAACATTTGCACCGTGGATAAAGTTTAAATCAGAGTGATCAAAGAAGTCTCCGTTAAAATCATCAAGATTAGCTCCTAATGCTCCAGCTCCGGCAAATACATTGTATTCTTTATCGAAGAATCCAGTAGATCCACCAAAGTTAACTTGATATGCATAGTTTTTACCAATTACACCTTGTCCTGTTTTTGGATCATATGGCTTACCTAATTTTGAATTTAACATGATCTTTACATTATTCATTTGATAAGCAGAAAGAACAACTACTTCAGCTTCTTGAATATATTCTTCACCCGTACGTGTATCAACATAAAGCACACCTGTTGCTTTTCCACCACTATGTAACACTTTACGAACTACAGAATGTGTACGCAGTTCATATTTACCAGTCTTCTCAGCGACTGGAAGAACAGTCACCACAGGGTCTGCCTTAGCTCCATACTCACAACCGAATCTTTCACAGAAACCACAATATTGACAAGCTCCACGACTAATATTGTCTGGATTTGTGTAGTTCTCTGATAGATTGGCTGATGGCATACTATATGGATGATATCCAAGTTTACTAGCTGCATCTTTGAATAATTTCATTTCTGAGCTTTCAAGCATTGGCTTTGTCGGATATTTGTATTGTGGTGAACCTTTTAATGGGTTCGGCTCTCCTGATATACCTGACATTTTTAAGAATTGATTGTAATATGGCAATAATTCATCATGAGTAATTCCCCAATCTTGAATCGTCATACCTTTAGGAATTTTATTTTTGCCGTAATGCTCAACGGTTTTAGAATAAATTTCAAAATCGTATGGTAAAAACAAATAAGTTTGTCCGTTCCAATGAACCCCAGAACCACCTAATCCATCACCAAACAGGAATGAACCCCATTCGCGATATGGTAATGCTTTTTGCTTTAGATTATGACGAATTGTTACCGTTTCTCTCGATAAATCTTGCATTAATTCATATCGTTGTGCATAGCGCAATTCATCATGTACTTTTAAATAATCTTGTGTAGAACGGCTTTTTCCTCGTTCTAGACCTACTACTTTATATCCTTTTTTAGTAAGCTCAGAAGCAATTATACCACCAACCCAGCCTACACCAACTGTTACTATATCAGTCTTTGGTAATTTCTTTGCCATAACTAGTCACCTTCTATTAGAGAATTTATCACATTGAACTTAAGCTTTTCGGATCCATTTTCACAAACGAATCTTTTTCGATAATATCTTTATAAGACATTTGATGTCCTGGGAAGTTTTTCATTTTCCATCCAGCCATATCTTTATTTCCACCGTACATTGGATCAGCATAAACTCCCTCAATCGTTGCCTTTCTTAATAATCCAAAAAAGTTACTCGCTGAAGTTGCACCATTTAGTTTTACTTTATCTGCCTCAAAATCTTTTAAAATAGCAACTTGTTGATCGCCTTCAAGCTCATGGAATTTCTTCTTATGTTTCTTTTGTGCAGTACTATTTAAAGCTTGAATTCCCAAATCAAATATTTCATGTCTTTTTAGATGGGTTTGATATCCTAGCTCTGGAACAGAATCAGCAAGAGAAAAAGGACCGGACATGTATTCCTTTGTGTTTAATCCCCAATTACCAGCTAATTGGTGGTCAATATAATACGCTACATCTAAGTCTTTTGCTCCAGGACCTACATCTGTTTTAGGAAAAATTTGTTCTGCCGCAGCTTCAATTGTTGAAAAATCCTCTTGATTCGTGAAATACATCAACGCTCTTGACGGATTGGATGAGTTAGACATTTGATGACCACCGGGTTCCGTTGATGCTGGTTTCGAAGAACCAGGTTTTTTTCCAATCAAACCACCTAATGCACCACCGACAATAAGTCCACCGACAGTCAATCCGGAATTTTTCAAGAAAACACGTCTTGAATTATCTTGTACACCATTTTGATTTTTTTTATCTGACACACAAAAAACCCCCAATTATCATTACTAAATAATGTGATTTAACAAAAGAATAATCTTAACCCTTTTCAATACTAGGTTAAGATATTATTTGTTGGGACTATGAAGTTAGCATTTCATCATCATACAAATGAAATACTAAATACCTGCATAAAATTAATTTTTAGTATCCTTTTTTTCTTCTGACTCAAAAGGTTCTGTTACATCATCAACAACCTCTTTTGTTGATTTTTTGAATTCTCGAAGTGTATCACCAACCGCTTTACCTAGTTGTGGCAATTTAGCGGGCCCGAATAAAATTAAAGCGAGAACTAGTATAATAATTAGACCTGGAATTCCGATTGAACTAAACATAAATATTCACTCCTAAAAAATAATATTGATGAAACTATGAATCTCTTACCCTTTTTTCTTATAAATAGAACTTGAGCAAATAATACTAATCTCAAACAAAAGAAGTAGAGGTATGCTGACTAATATTTCAG
This sequence comes from Heyndrickxia vini, assembly GCF_016772275.1. Lineage (NCBI taxonomy): Bacteria > Bacillati > Bacillota > Bacilli > Caryophanales > Bacillaceae > Heyndrickxia > Heyndrickxia vini. The sequence continues at coordinate 4,190,822 of NZ_CP065425.1, forward strand.
ATACAAAATCCGGCGGAGTAATAGCTGCAGCTATAACGACTAATACCATATACGCCACTTTTCTAATTTTTCGTAATAACTGCGGATTTACAATACCAACCTTCGTAAGGAATATGACGATTACAGGCAACTCGAACATAATACTAATTGGAAATATGATTCCAAACATCAGTTTAAAATACTGATTAATTCCGTATGTTTCCGTTGCTCCGATTGTTTGATTGATTTTAGTTAAAAATTGAAGCATCATCGGGAACAAAACAAAATAACTAAAGACTACGCCTAAAATGAATAAGAAAAATGAAATAGGAATAAAAATAAATGTACCTTTTTTCTCCTGTTCAGTTAATCCTGGCTTCACAAACTTCCACGTTTGATATAAAGCAACGGGTAAGGTGATTAATACCGAAACAATAAGGGCACATTTTAAATAGATGGTAATTCCATCTCCGAATCCAAAAACATTCCACTCTATATCCACAGCTGAAGGTTGATTTTTAATAAAGTTTAAAATCGTAGAAGATACGAAAAATCCTAAAATTAAAGAAAGTATAAAAAATACAATAACGATAATCATCCGTTTTCTTAATTCGGTTAAATGCGAAACAAGTACATGTTCTTGATCGTTTTGATGATTTGCCTGTTCCATATTAAATTAGAGCTCACCCCTTTTTAAACGGATAAAATAATAGTATACTTATATTTAGGAAAACGAAATAACAAAAACCATTATACGCCCAAAAAATTGAAAAATCACTAAAACTTTAAAAATTTTTTTGAAAAATGATTAGGAATTAAAAAAATTTTTTCATAAGGAGAAAAACAATGACTACTCACAATAAAGCGGAACTATCTCTTTTCAGTGAGGTTCTTTTATCAGTACTATTAACCGCGTGCCTAGCAATCTTTCTTTTTAAATTCAATGACACATTTCCTTGGTTATCCTTTATTGGTATTCCAATTGGACTTGCAGTGATCATTGCATGTTGGGAGCAGAAAAAGAATAGTTGGTCTCTTTTAATTACCGGATTGGTACTAAATACGATTGTATGGTCAGTTGTATTTAATTGGACATCCTTTTTCTAAGTTTGTAAGAAAAGTGAAAGCGCCTTGCTCAGTTTTTCAAAAAGAGAACCTGAACCCCAGTTTTTTGGGTCAGGTTCTCTTTTTATTACCCTTATTTTTTCTGTGATAACCATTCAGCGACACTTTTCGCCTCGTCTTTTGAAATAAGACCGGCAGGCATTTTTCCGTTTTTTCCGTTATTAATAATATTTTCTATCTCACCTTGATCATATTTTGAACCAATTTTATTCAAGGCCGGACCCGCACCACCTTGTAATGTATCTCCATGGCAAGTAATACAATTTTTCTTCACTATTGCCTCTGCATTAGCAGTCGTATTAGCTGATGCATGTTCACTAGTACTTGCTGTTTGCGAAGATTGAGGTCCCTTGTATATAAACAATACAAATACTAAACACACCAAAAGAACAATATTGATTCCAAAGGAAACCCATGTCTTTTTCATATAAAAAACCTCCTAGAATAAAGTATTTAGTAATACGAACTTTCTTATTATAACTCAATAAAAGATAGTGAAAAGTAAAAAACACTTTTTTGAAAATTCATTATACTGGAATACAAAACGAAAATTGTCATTCATTTACTTTTATCAAGCTATATTGAAATAACATTTACTAATTTCTTTCTCATTTACTTCTGTCATATTGAATAGTAATAAAAAAGAGGAGGGAGTCATGTGCAAAAAGGCAAAACACTAAAGTTTGGAGACACGATTGGCTTAATTGCCCCTGCTAGTCCCACAAAAAGGGACCGGACTCTCAAGGCAATTGAAACAATTGAACGTCTTGGATTTCATGTAATAGCAGGCAATAGCTGTTTTCAAGAATTAGGCGGTTATTTAGCGGGTACTCCAAAGAGCCGCGCTACGGATTTGAATTCAATGTTTAAGAATGACAGAGTAGATGCTATTTTATGTATACGAGGAGGATACGGTACTCCCCAACTATTGACATACGTAGACTATGAGATGATTGCTGAAAATCCTAAACTATTTATTGGTTATAGTGATATTACAGCACTTCATATTGCATTGATGCAAAAAAGCCATTTGGCAACTATACATGGTCCGATGGCCGCCTCTGATTTAATCGATGCGGATGATTTTACAAAACAAGCCTTATTAAGGACAGTGATGGACCATCATCCTCTTGGAAAACTTATGAATCCGAATAAGGAAAATATGTGCAGTATGGTAGATGGTGAAGCAACCGGCGAAATTGTTGGTGGAAATCTCTCGCTAATTTGTGCATTATTAGGAACACCCTATGAACTAGATACGAAAGGAAAACTATTGTTTTTAGAGGATATTGATGAAGAGCCATATAAGGTTGACCGAATGTTAACCCAATTAAAGTTAGCGGGAAAATTAACGGATGCTGCTGGTATTATCCTTGGGTCATGGACAAATTGCGAAAGTAAAACGGATCCAAATGGTTATACATTGATGGATGTGTTTAAAAATATACTAATTCCAACCAATAAACCCATTATTTATAACGTATTTGCTGGACATTGTAAAACGAAATTGACCTTGCCACTTGGTGTAAAAGCACGTGTAGACGCAACAAATAGACACTTGATAATAGAAGAATCCATTACTTGCAATTAGTTTTAAAGAATAGAGAGTCTCATAGACTTACGAGACTCTCCTACTTACTCACAAACAATGACATGACGGGAAAATGTGCCCTTTTTTGCAATAGCACGGTCAGTAATGATAAATCCCGCTTCTAGTAGAATGTCATCAATTTCTTCAATTGTTATTACGACCAATTTACTAGAAAATCTCCGCGCACTTTGTAACATGTTCAATTTATCAGCATCCGGTAAAACAGAACATAAATTATACGGCATATCGATGATTGCTACATCATACTTTTCTGTTATCTTATTCATATCCCTAACAGTTACTTCACCTTCAAGTCCAAAATAAGCAAGGTTTTCTCTTACCCCTGGAACAATAAGATAATTTCTGTCGCTTCCAACGATATCTATCCCCATCGACAAAGCCTCCACTAATACTGTTCCAATTCCACAACAGGGGTCTATGGCTTTAGTTCCAACTGGATTAGGAACGGCAATATTTACCACTGACCTTGCCACACGTGTACTGAGTGCCGTTGAATAACTATTTGGTTTCCTTTGATGCCTTAACCAACTTGCATCATTCTTAGTATACTCACCAAATACCCACTTCTCATCGATACGTAAAATACCAAATAGTCGATTTGGGCCGATTAAATCCGGTTCGCCATCGATATGCAATCCAATTTCGCGTTCAATTTTTCTGCGGTCTTCAAAGCTCATCTTTTTAGCCTGATTGAAATCGGCACTTTTCACATAAATAACTTTAAACGTGCATGCTCCTACCTTTAGCTCTTTTACTTTTTGTAGAATATCCTGAAGATCATTTCCTGTATAAATGACATCGATTCGTTCTTTTATAAACGGACTTCTGCTAGGATTAATTTTCACTGAACTTTCGATTATACGAAAGTCGTTATTTATATTGTTTATGTCAAATAGCGTGCGTAGCTCCAATTCACAAAGCGATTGTTCCTCATCGCGATAGGCATATGTATAAACATAAGATATTGGCTTATAATTTTTACTTTCCAACAATTCTCATCCTTTATTGCAGAAATTTCAAAAACTAGTAAGCTGGCTAGATTTATCTAGTATTGTATCTGCTTCATTCATTATATCAACAACCCGGCATATCCCACAAAAAGAAGTTCTTTAAGAACTTTTTTAAAAGGATTCTATCTATTGTGCGCGAATAATAATTACAAAAGGGGGAATGTAATTTGGAGTCTGTTTTACAAAATCAAAAGAAAAGGAAAATAAACTGGAAAAAGATATCAATCTGGACGATATCAATCATCATTGTGCTAGTACTTGTTGCGTATTTTGCAGCGAATATGTACATCTCTCGCTCTTTACCAAAAACAGAAGGGGAAATAAAATTGTCCGGATTAAATGCTAAAGTAAATGTAATAAAGGACAAAGATGGGGTGCCACATATAGATGCGGAAAATGAGCATGATTTATATATGGCGCAAGGGTATATTCAGGCACAGGACCGTTTATTTCAAATGGATCTAAGTCGGCGCCAAGCTTCCGGTGAATTAAGTGAAGTTGTCGGCGAATCTGCCATCAATAGGGATAAATACTTTCGTACACTTGGATTAAGAAGAGCAGCCACCGCATCCTATGATGAATACTCAACCCAAGCGCAAGAAACGTTACAATGGTTTGCTGACGGAGTAAATGCTTATATGAAGGAATTAAAAGACAACGGCAAATGGCCGATTGAATTTACAATCCTCGGCTATAAACCGAGAGAATGGACACCGATTGATTCACTCACAATCGGCAAATATATGGCATTTGACCTTGGAGGGCATTGGGAGGATCAAGCATTTCGTTATTATTTATTGCAAAAGTTCCCTAAAGATAAAGCGTATGATTTATTTCCATCCTATCCAAAAGATGCACCATACATTATAAGCAAAGATACATTAAACCTTGAAAAAAGCTTTGCTTCTGTCGTTACACCTCCTGAATTTAATGGAAGTAACGATTGGGTCGTAAGCGGACAAAAAACAAAATCAGGGAAACCAATATTAGCTGATGATCCACACTTATCACTTGGTACACCATCCATATGGTATCAAATGCAGTTGAAGGCACCGACAGTGAATGTAAGCGGCGTCATTTTTGCCGGGATACCGGGAATTATTTTAGGACATAACGAGGAAATTGCCTGGGGGGTAACAAATACAGGACCAGACGTTCAAGATTTATATATTGAAAAAAGAAATCCAAAAGAGAAAAACCAATTTCTTTATAATAAAAAATGGGAGAATGCGGAGGTTGTTAAAGAACCAATAAAGGTTAAAGATCAAAAAACGATTGATTATGAAGTGACTATCACCAGACATGGTCCGGTAATTTCCGAATTTGCTGCAGATAGCGGCAAGGACACTGTTCTTTCATTACAATGGACGGCTCTACAGCCTTCAAATGAATTGGAGGCCGTCTTACAAATGAATAAAGCGGGAAATTGGGATGAATTTGAAAAGGCACTAGAAAACTTTGAAACTCCAACCCAAAACTTTGTCTTCTCTTCGAAGGACGGAACAATCGCTTATAAAGCAAATGGCAAAATACCGATTCGAAAAAAAGGAGATGGCCTGCTCCCAGTCCCTGGTTGGACGGATGAATACGAATGGACGGGTTACATCCCTTTTAACGAACTGCCGAAAACCGTAAATCCGAAGGAAGGATTTATTTCGACAGCTAATAATAAAGTCATTTCTGACGATTATCCATACCATATTAGTCATAATTGGGCACAGCCGTATCGTCAAATGCGAATCCAAGAAGTTTTAAAATCAAAAGATCAAATAACAGCAAAAGATATGCAAGATTTGCAAATGGATAAATTAAATTTACAAGCAAAAGAATTTGTTCCTATTTTTCTTAAGCATGTGGGAGGAATACAGAATAAAATTGAAAAGGAAGCTCTAGTATCCTTACAAAATTGGAACTTTATCGATGACAAAGATTCCGCTGCACCACTCATTTTTAATATGTGGATGAGGAATATCCCTGAAATTCTTTTTAATAAAGAAATTTCAAAAGAAATGCTCGGAAAATTTGGCGGACAAAAACAAGCAGTCGATGAATTAATTAGACATGCTGCAGAAGGGAAACCAGGTCCGTGGATAAGTGAGTATGGCGGATTGGAAAAGGTATTACAAGATTCATTAAAACTAACGGTACTAGAAATAGAAAAAAAACAAGGTGATAATGTGAAGAAATGGGAATGGGGCAAATACCATCAACTCTATTTCGCCCACCCACTTTCTAGCGTGAAACCATTAAACTATTTATTTAATAGTGATGGTAAAATTCCTGTAGGCGGTTCAAGTGTCACCGTTCAAGCAGCTGCTAATAAAGAAGATGGAACAGTTGATCACGGAGCCTCATGGCGGTTTGTTATTGATACCAATGATATGAATACCGGTTATCATATAGTCGGTCCTGGCCAATCAGGACATATAAAAAGTGAATGGTACCACAATCAACTCAAAGCATGGACAGAAGGAACTTATCATGCAACAAAACTTAACACCAAAAAGGGAAACAAGCTCGTACTATCTCCTTAATCCGAAAAAAGTCGGGACGGTGGACCCAAACCACTGTCCCATTATTTTTTTGTTTCCTTTCTAACAGCAGGAGCTACCTTTGTTGCCAATTTTTCTATGTTTTTGGCCACTTCTTTAAAAGGCATGCCACCTATATCCATTTGTGCAAGGAAGCGCTGATGGCCAAACAGCTCGTGTTGCCGTAGAATTTTTTCGATGATTTCCTGGGGACTTCCAACAAATAAAGCAGATTCTGGACCGGTCATCTTTTCAAAGTCTTCCCTAGATAAACGTGTATTCCCTTTTGGAGGTTGATTCGGATTCCCCCAATAATTTGAATGATAGGGGTAAAATTCATCCCTTGCCTGTTGCGATGTGTCTGAAATATAAACATGTCCGGTTACAGCAACCTTTAAATCTTGAGGAGAAAATCCAGTATTATAAGCCGTTTCACGATACTTCTCGACAATTGGTTTAAATCGTGCTGGATCACCTTCAAGAATCACTATTGCTAAACCTGTGCCTAACCTTCCTGCTCGTGCTGCACTATTTGGATTTCCCCCGACACCAACCCAAATAGGGATACCTTCCTGATAAGGACGCGGTGAAATTTCTGCATTGTATAGTGCTGAACGATATTGTCCTGACCAGGAAACTTTATCACACGCATTCAGCTTCTGAAACAACTCGATGTTTTCTTCAAATAACTCATCATATTTTTCCAAATCATATCCAAAAAGGAGAAAAGGTTCAATAAAGGCTCCACGCCCTGCTATTATTTCTGCGCGGCCATTGGACAAAAGATCAAGTGTTGCAAAATCTTCGAATAGCCGCACAGGATCTATTGTATTTAATACCGTTGTAGCGCTTGTTAATTTAATTCTTTTTGTGACTTGTGAAATCGCTGATAAAATGACTGGAGGTGTTGAAACTGCGTAGTCCAAACGATGGTGTTCACCAACACCAAAAACATCTAGTCCGGCCTCATCAGCAATTTTCGCCGCCCCAATAATTTCCTCTAAACGCTGCTTTGGACTAATTTTTTGTCCCGAATGTGGATTAGGAGCTATTTCTCCGAATGTATACACTCCTATTTCCATACCGGATTGCTCAGATGCGGGATCAACTTTCACCTAACTCCCCTCCCAAGTTCTGAATATCGTCTACCTTTTTATGTTAGGCTTTGTTAAAGTTCAGTGCTGATATTGACACCATGCTGATTGGAGTGGAAATCAACAATCCAGTATAACAGAGCCTTTTGTTAATAAAATAAAGTTCACTCATATACTATTCTCATATCACAAATGAGTAACCTTCTAAAATACAAATGGTTAATGCAACAATAAAAAAAGTGACTCCTGTCCATAACAGAAACCACTACTAATAAATTTCCCCCTCTTCTCTATTTTCCTCTTTTTTTAGACAGAATCATCCTAACTAACTATTGAATAATTCCCTTTTTCGCCGATATATAAGATAAAGTGAATATTTCAACTGGAGGGACAACATTGAGTGCGTTTGAAGAGTTAAAACTGATGGATATGAAAAATAAAAACAAATTGATGCTCATTACCTATTTAGCGTCAACCATTTTGGGATTAGCTAGTTTACTGGCTTTAAAATCGGATTTTTGGACAACTTTTTCCTATGTTTTTCAAATCCTTTTTTACCCTATTGTATTTTTTCTAGCAAAGAAATATAAAAAGGACTATATATTTCCTTATGTCATTGTTGTTTTCATGAATTTATTTAATTTGGGTTTAGTCATGTTAAATGGTGGTTCATTATCAACGGCACTATCTATTTTCTTCTTTTCTGTTTTTTCTGCAGTACAATTTAATAAAACAATTTTTGGAATCGGATATTTACTTGGATTTGTCACACTTATATTAAATAATCTTTTTCCTACAAAAAACTATTCATATATCCAAGGGGAATTAAGCTCTTTTATTATTATTTATTTATTTTCCGGCGTTCTTTTAGGGATGTTAATCGTATTAAACCAAAAACAATATAAGAAACTAGAAGAATATATAAACTTAACAGAGGCAGATACACGATTCAAGGAAGAACAAAAAAATCGTCTTGAGAAGGAAATGCTCACCATTGCCGAAAGTATCGGAAAGATTAGTGAAAAGGTACAATATAGTCTTGGTTCTCAGGAAGAAATGAAACTTGCAATGAATGAAGTTTCCGCTGGTAGCCAAGTACAAAGCGAACAGATTTCTGAAATTGCTGAAAATGCCCATAAAAATTTACAAGCGATTCATGAGATGAATAAAATTTCAGCGGAATTGATCGAGGATTCAACTAAAACTAGTGCCCTTGCAGGCGAAGGTCAAGAGAAGGCCAATCATCTTACAAAAGAAATGGACCATCTCCAAAATGTCATTCATAAACTTAGTGAAAACTTTACTACTTTAACCAAAAAAATTGAAGAAACCAATCAATTTGCTAATAATATTAAGCAAATAACAGAACAAACCAATCTTTTGGCTCTAAATGCTTCCATCGAGGCTGCTCGTGCCGGCGAGGCTGGGAAAGGATTCTCAGTAGTAGCTGAGGAAATAAGAAAACTAGCCGATTTAACAAAGGATATTACAATAAAAATCACAGAAAACTTAAGTGAAGTAAATAATACAAATCAACTTGCACAAGAAAATATGCAAACAAGTAGTGTAAGTTTAAATCAAAGCGTTGAATCGACTAAGGAAGTGACTAGTAGATTCAGCCAACTCGATGAAATGCTTAAAAAGCTAAAAAACCAATTCATAGAATTCGAAAAGTTTTCTAATGAGGTTGGGAAAAACAGTGAAAATGTAGAATCATCTACAACTGAATTTGCTGCTATTATCGAACAGGCAACGGCCAGCTTACAACAAATTAGTGCATCCGTTGAGAACATGACATCTGACAGCCATTCAATCGCAACTTATATCCAAGAGACAGCATCTAGTACGGAAAATATTAAAAATAGCTTTTAATAAATGCAAAAAGGGTGTCCATTATTTGGACATCCCTTTTTTGATATTGGGGCAAATTGACTTGTCCATTGTCACACCAATATTGTAACTACTTCACTAATGTGTCAAAATCAAAATAAATATATTTGTAAAATTGGAGGGGATCAAAAATGAAAACAATGAAATTAGGAAGCAGTATGTTAGATGTACCGGTTGTAGCTGTCGGTTGTATGAGAATCAACTCGTTAGATAAAACGGAAGCTGAACGTTTTGTTCAAACCGCTTTAGAAGAAGGTGCAAATTTCTTCGACCATGCAGACATTTACGGGAGTGGAACATGCGAAGAAATTTTTGCAGATGCCATCAACATGAATGCAGATATCCGTGAGAACCTTATTTTACAATCAAAATGCGGCATTCGCAAAGGTATGTTTGATTTTTCAAAGGAGCATATTTTAGAATCAGTAGACGGCATTTTAAAACGGCTGAAAACCGACTATCTTGATGTTTTGCTTCTGCACCGTCCAGATGCACTTATAGAACCCGAAGAAGTAGCCGAAGCCTTTGATATTCTTGAAAGTTCCGGAAAGGTGCGACATTTCGGTATCTCCAACCAAAAACCAATGCAAATTGAATTACTAAAAAAGTACGTCAAGCAACCGCTTGTTGCAAACCAGCTTCAGCTAAGTATCACTAATGCCACTATGATTTCTAATGGAATAAATGTAAATATGGAAAATGATTCAGCTGTAAATCGTGACGGCAGTGTTCTTGATTATTGCAGACTAAATGATATTACCATTCAACCTTGGTCACCTTTTCAATATGGATTCTTTGAAGGTGTCTTTCTTGGAAATAACAAGTTTCCTGAACTAAATCAGAAAATTAATGAAATCGCTGAAAAATATAATGTTAGCAACACAACCATTGCCATCGCATGGCTTTTACGCCACCCTGCAAAAATGCAACCTATCATTGGCACAATGAATGTTAATAGACTAAAGGATTGTTGCACGGCAAGCGAGATTTATTTAACACGTGAAGAATGGTATAGCATCTATCGTGCCGCGGGTAATATCCTTCCATAATCATCGTACAATCGTCTAAAAGGATAGCGAACAACTATACAGTGTTGTTCGCTTTTCATCATTCAAAGAAATTCTGCCCATCACCATATAGCATGCAAAATGGATTTACTATACAATATTTTTAAGAAATCAGATCGGGTGATTGTATTGTTTAAACTTTTATTAATTGAAGATGATACTACTCTTTACCATGAAATTAAAGATCGATTATCGAGTTGGTCTTATGACGTATATGGTGTTACAGATTTTAATCATGTAATGCAAGATTTTACATCTATTAAACCAGATTTAGTTATTATTGATATCCAATTGCCGAAATTCGATGGATTCCACTGGTGCCGAATGATTCGCGCGCATTCAAATGTTCCCATCATCTTTCTTTCGTCTCGCGATCATCCTACCGACATGGTGATGTCCATGCAGCTAGGTGCAGATGATTTTATGCAAAAGCCATTTCATTTTGATGTGCTAATTGCAAAAATCCAGGCAATTCTCCGCCGCGTATATAACTATAATACGGAAGAAACTGTTCTCAAAACATGGTGTGCGGCAACGATTGATTACGAAAAAAACATGGTCTCCAATGAAATAGGCTCCATTGAACTGACAAAAAATGAAATTTTTATTTTAAAACAGTTAATTGAACAAAAAAATAAAATCGTTAGTCGGGAATCATTAATTAACAGCTTATGGGAAGATGAGCGTTTCGTGAGCGATAATACATTAACTGTCAATGTAAACCGATTACGAAAAAAATTAGACGAAATCGGTTTGGGGCAATTTATCGAAACAAAAGTAGGACAAGGCTATATCGCAGTAGAAGAGGCATTTTAATATGATTAAAAAATTTTTAATCGAAAGATTTAGTTGGATCTTCCTATTTTTATTTCTGCAACTCTTGTTTGTCTTTATTGCAATTATTGATACGGCCATCCCGCTTTCGTCTATTCTTTATATTGTCTTTTTATCCTTTATCATCTTTATCTTTTTTGTCATCATTCGTTATCAAAAGGAAACAAAATTCTACCGTAGCCTCGAAGAATGGGAAAACAGTCTTGATGTAACAAGAATCACCAATGCGGAAAGTCCTTTTGAACATATTATTGAAGATTGTATAACGAATCAAACAGAGATGCTGAAAAAGAATTCTTCACTTAATCTAATGTCATTAGAAAAGGAGAAAGATGAACTATTATCCTGGATTCATGAAGTGAAAACACCATTAACAGCAATGAGCTTAATGATTGATCGTTTAGAAGATGAAAAGATGAAAGCACAATTAACCCATGAATGGCTGCGAATCCATCTGCTGCTTGACACCCAGCTTCATCAAAAGCGGATTCCATTTATGGAAAATGATTTATTCATGGAAAAAGTAAACCTCCAATCGCTCATTGTAAAAGAAATTAAAACTTTACAATCATGGTGTATGCAAAAGGGCATTGGGTTTAATATGGAAGTAGAAGTGACAGAAGTGGTTAGTGATGGAAAATGGGTTGCCTTCATCATCAGACAGCTTTTAACAAATGCCGTTAAATATAGTGAAGGATCAGATATTTTGATTAGAACCTATGAGCAAAATGGACAAACAGTCCTAGAAGTCAAAGATTCCGGACGAGGGATCGATCCCAAGGATTTGCCGCGAATATTCGATAAAGGGTTCACCTCTACTGCCGAACATCAAGATCATGCAGCAACAGGAATGGGGCTCTACTTAGCCAAAAGAAGTGCCAAATCCTTGTTGATAACTATTGATGTGCAATCCACTTTGGGAAAAGGGACAACCTTTACATTAACATTTCCAAAGAGAAATGAGTTTCATCAAATTACGGGCGTGTGACAAAAATGTCACATGCTTTTATTTTTTGTTCGCTTAATCGAAGGATAATGAAATTTTGGCTCGTTATAATAAGATTATTAAATGAAGGAGCGATTCAAAAATGAAAATATTAGATGCAAATAATATTTATAAAATATATGGAAATAAGTTTAATAAACAAGAAGTATTAAAAGGCATTGATATAAGTGTTGAAAAAGGAGAATTTGTCAGCATCATGGGGCCTTCAGGTTCTGGTAAAACAACCTTGCTTAATGTCCTTTCCTCTATCGACAGGGTAAGCAACGGAACCATCCAAATTGATGGGAAAGATATGACCCGGATGAAGGAAAAGCAGTTAGCTGAATTTCGCAAAAGCCATTTAGGTTTTATCTTTCAAGACTATAATCTACTGGATACATTGACTGTTAAAGAAAATATCCTATTGCCATTATCGATTACCAAAGTGCCAAAAAAAGAAGCAGAACAAAAATTTAAGGAAGTGGCAACTGAACTTGGTATTTACGAATTGAAAGATAAGTATCCGAATGAAATTTCCGGAGGACAAAAACAACGTACCTCTGCCGCTAGGTCGTTTATCCACCATCCAAATATTATTTTTGCCGACGAACCAACGGGTGCCCTTGATTCAAAATCGGCTTCCGACCTATTAAATAAGCTTAACGATTTAAATGCGAAGCTTAACGCAACCATTGTAATGGTCACTCATGACCCAGTCGCAGCAAGCTATTGCAATAGAGTTATTTTTATAAAGGATGGAAAAATCTATACGCAGTTAAACAAAGGAGAAGAAACGAGACAAGCCTTTTTTAACGATATTATGAAAACACAAGCAGTATTAGGTGGTGTGCAAAATGAGCATTAATCGCCTCATTCTCCGCAACCTGAAAAAGAATATTAAAAATTACTATCTCTATGTTTTTGCTTTAATCTTTAGTGTCGCTCTTTATTTCGCGTTTGTTACGTTACAGTATGACCCATCCATGACTGAAGCAAAAGGAACGATTAAAGGTGCCGCTGCGTTGAAAACGGCATCCATCCTCCTCATTGCAATTGTTGCGATCTTTCTTTTATATGCGAATAAGCTCTTTATGAAGCGTCGCAGTAAAGAAATTGGTTTATTTCAATTGATTGGAATGACAAAGAACGGCATCTTCCGTCTTATGAGTGTTGAGAACTTAATCCTTTATTATGGTTCTTTACTAATCGGTATCTTTATCGGATTTTCCTGTTCTAAGTTGATTATGATGATATTATTTAAAATTACGGACGTAGAAACAAACGCAACTCTTCAGTTTTCTGTGGAAGCTTTAATACAAACAATTATTGTCTTTACGCTCATCTACCTTGTTATCCTGTTAATGAACTATGTATTTATTAAAAGACAAACAATTTTATCCTTATTTAGAGTGATATCTTCTGCAGAAGGAAAAGTGAAAAAAATAAGTGTTTTTGAAGTATTGATTGGAATTATTGGCATTGTATTAATTATTTCAGGTTATTATGTTTCATCAAAATTATTTGATGGAGACTTTTCAACCATGTATGGGCTTTTCGGGGCAATGATCTTCATTCTCGGCGCTGTCATCATTGGAACGTATCTTTTTTATAAAGGATCTGTCACATTTATTACGAATGTTATTAGGAAAAAGAAAGGCGGATACCTGAATATTAATGAAGTATTATCTCTTTCTTCAATCATGTTTCGAATGAAATCAAACGCCTTGTTACTAACGATTATTACAACCGTTTCTGCACTTGCCATCGGTTTATTGTCGCTATGCTATATCTCTTATTACTCAGCAGAGAAAACCGCAGAGCAGAATGTACCTACTCACTTCTCGATAACAAATAATAAAGATGCTGCCAAATTTGAGAAGGAATTAAATGCAAAAAAGATCTCCTATAATGAAAAAAGATTCGATGTCATCCAAGTAGATATCGATACAAGCAAAATAATTGAATCTAGTTTAAAACAATTTAATGGTGATTTGACTGCTATGGATTTTCCTGTCATAAGTGACAAATCTGTGAAAGACCTTAATCTTTCAAAGGATGAGACACTCTTTAGCGGATTTGAAGGGATGCTGTCAAAAGTATTGTCCTTCAAAGATTCAGGAACTCTTGTTTTAAAAGGAAAAACGGAAAGAATTCCACAGAAATACGTTGGTCTAAACGAAGAGTTCATTCTTCCTTATAATTTCACATATGGTGGATTTCCTGTTGCCATTGTAGATGACACAGTTTTCCAACAACTAAAGAAGGATCTCAATCCTAAAATCCAAACTAATCATTCCCTTTATATTGGTATCAATATAGATGATAAAGCTAATATAGAAGAGGCGGACAGACTTTTCCAAGAGCTTCATCTTGATGACCATCCCGGGAATTTATCACGCCTTTTGATGAGCAGCAGCCAGAAACAATCGATGGGACTGATCATGTTTATCGTCGGTTTCCTCGGATTAACTTTCTTGATTACATCCGGTTGTATTCTTTATTTTAAACAAATGGATGAAAGTGAAGATGAAAAACCAAACTACACGATCTTGAGAAAACTCGGTTTTACCCAAATGGATTTATTAAAGGGTATTCAAGCAAAACAACTCTTTAATTTCGGTATTCCTTTAGCCGTTGGATTACTCCATAGTTACTTCGCCGTTAAATCAGGCTGGTTCATGTTTGGTACTGAACTGTGGACACCGATGATTGCTGTTATGGTTTTATACACAGTCCTATATTCAATCTTCGGCATATTATCTGTTCTTTATTACAAAAAAGTGATTAAGGATGCACTATAACGATCAATTCAAACTTTAAGATATATGAAAGAGCTTTTACATTAAGTAGTTCCAATAACGTGGAGAAAATCTAAAATCACAATATGGATTAACAATATAATTAGCACACAAAAGCTTGGAATTTCCCCCAAGCTTTTGTCTTTAATATGTTTTTTAATTAAGCTTTCATTAGATGCTTAATCGAGTTTGATAAATAAGCGGAGAAAGTTCCCCTAATTAAGAAATAGCACTGAAAACACCTTAAATAGACGGGAAAATTCCGACTATTAACTCGAAAAACGTGAAAATGAGTAGTTTTGCTTTGCTTAATCGGAAAACCTCCGCTTAAATCCCCGAACCGAGCTCTATTCTGCTGTTTAACCGGAAAATATCCGCTTATTTTGATTATCTTTAATTAGCATACTATTGGTATGTTTCTCAACCGAAACGGAACTAATTACTTTTACATACTTAGGACTCTTTTTATCATGTATAATAAAATTGTCGGAAAATTCTTTCCACCTATAAATGGAGATGGGGAATTTTTCATTTAATGCTTATAACAAACTGTCGAAGGAAGGGGAAAATTTTATGGATACTAATTTTATTCAAAAGGTAGGACAAATTGGGGTACCTGTTAAGGATTTAGAAAGGGCTATACACTTTTATAAAGAGCAACTGAATCTTCCTTTATTATTTCATACGGATACTATGGCATTTTTTGAATGTAACGGCCTGCGTCTTTTACTTAGCCTGCCGGAAAAAGACGAGTTTGCTTATGCTAGCTCTGTCATCTATTTTCAAGTTGAACAGATAAAAAATACATATGAGAAATTCCGTCGTAATGGAGTTGCCTTCATCGATGAGCCACATCTTGTAGCAAAAATGGGACAAACCGAGACATGGATGACCTTTTTTACAGATACCGAAGGAAATACCCATGCTTTAATAAGTGAGGTTCATGCTCAATAGCATCCTAAGTTCCTTTAAAAACAAAAATGACCTATTCAACAGATGAATAAGTCATTTTTTGTTTTTATTACTTTTTACGAAAAGCCATGATAAGCGCAACTAATGAAAGAACAACTGCTACAATTGATAAGATTAAAGGAAGTGAAGTAGATTTAGCAGCGTCTGATGTTTCCACATCCGCTGTTTTTGTTTCCTCTTTTTTTGTTGTATTGGTTGTAGCCTGATCATCATGATGTTGCTCTGTAGAGGCACCTGCAACGATATCCGTAATTGAATGAGGTGTATCTCCCCCTTCATCTTTCGTCCATTCTACAATACTGCCATCTTTATAAAATTGGAAAGCATCCCATGCAATTTTTGCGGCCTTATCAGGGTTTTTCGCAACAAACGTAAACTGTTGGAATTGACCAGGTAAGATTCCTTCACTAGTAGCCTCGAAAGTAAAAGATTTTATTTTTCCATTGGCATCTTTTTCAGAGGAATATTTCCACCCAGGTATCGGCTGGTAAGACTCAATTTCTACGCCCTCTGGTGCTTTAATCGTAAATTTAGTTGTAGGGATTTCTTTTTCTGTTGGAACTTTAACTGTATATGTTTCCCAAGCACCTGTTGTTGAAGTTGTTGGGTTCACTGTCACATGGGCACTTGCCGCACATGAAAACAAAAATAATCCAAAAACTGTTGGTAAAAGTACTTTTGACATCTTTTTGATCGTCTTTTTCATTTTCGATTCTCCTCTTATTCTAAATTATTGACTACCTACCATCACTTTAAAGTCAGTATCGAGTGTTTCTAAATCCTTCGTGAGGACATGGACATGAACATTCCAGTGACCTGCCATATTGAAATTCATACCCATTCCTTCATATTTGCCTTCTTTGACTTTCAATAATGTTTTCGTATCCTCACCCATATCCATCTCTAGGCAAGTAAATGTAAGGATAACTTGTTCAATATTCTTCATTGGTTGCCCATTTCGGTCTTTTAAATCAATGGCAAATGTATTTTTCCCGATGACATTTGGGGTCGCTTCAAAGGTAATTTTGCTTCCTTGATTTACTGTTTTCGATTCCTTCACCGGACCCGGTGATGCCATTGCCGTTGGTAAATTTGTTAAGATAACGGAAAGGACCAGGACAATTATTCCTGTTAGTAATTCACCCCATAAAGAAGGAGAAACTCCCTTTTCACTTTTGCGCTTTCCTTTAATAAAATTCACCGCTGCAAATATAATCATAATAAACAGAAGAATAATTTTTCCTAATAATGTCCGTCCATAATCAGTAGTAATAAGTGAACGGAGATTAGGAATGTATAATAGACTTCCAAAAATACCTGTCGCAGTTAAAACTAGAACGATGATGATTCCCCACTTGGAAAACTTTCTTATCATTTCAAGATAATGATTCTTCGTATCCACTTTCTTGCTTAAAGGAAGTAAAGCAACAAAAACAACTAAGCTCCCGACCCAGATCGATGCCGAAAGTAAATGGAGAAAATCCATTCCAACCGTTAATAATATATTTGTCGTTGACGCAGCATGACTTGTTAGAGCTTTGGTTAGTAACAAACCTATTCCGATGATAAAAGAAATCCAGTAAAGATATGATTTATTTTTAACGTGTATTAGATAAGTAAAAATCATTAATAATATCAAACCACCAATTTGGATTAACCAAGTTTCCCCAAAGTTTGAATTAGTGATCATATCCTTTAGCGTTTCAATATTTAATACATGTTTCCACGATGTCGTTAATTCAATAGATGCCATTAATGGCAAACTGACAATAATACTCAAAGATAATAATAATAGAGAATAATTTAGTATCTTTTTAAACGCCTTTATAACATATCCATTTTGAACTAAATCCTTTTGAAGTATCAGTAGGAAAAAAAATAAAGCACCAATATAGCTTGCATTGCTAAAGTATTGTAACCAACGAATAATGATAAGATCACTTTGAGGTGTATACCCCTCTGATTTTGCCTCTATCGCTGTTCCAGCTTGGACTGCACTATCTGAACCGATTTGAAATGGAATCACACCTTGAACGGGATGCCCGTCATTCGATACAGCTTTCCATTGAATTCGGTATGTACCATTTGGAAGTTTAGAGTTTAATCCACATTCGAGTATGGTTGAGTTTTTCGCATTTACACGCCCATTATTCTTATCAACCCGTTCACCTTTGTCATTATAAACTTGAATTGAATTATTCACAGATTGAATCGTTTCATCAAATTGAATGAATATCTTCTTCGGAGATTGTTTAAGAATCTCGTTATCAGAAGGATTGGATTTGACTATGTAAGCATGGGCAGAAGTAAAAGTCGGGAATAAAAATAAAGTAAGGCAAATAAGAGATATTAATAGATTAATTTTCTTTTTACTTATCACGGCCACTACCTCCCGACTGATGACACTTACTGCTTCGATTCCCATTCATTCTTTTCACGATTTCATCAACAGCTTCTTCAAATTGGAAAATTACTCCGCCAAAGCCTTTTTGAAATTGTTCAGCATATTTTAATGAATCAAACGTAAGTACCTGTGGTTGGCAGCAATTTAAATGAAAATCAGCACCCATTAAAAAATAGGCTAACTTCGCGCTAATCGTAGTATTTTGTAAAAAATCCCTACAGATTATTTGCGAGACATTCTTTTCAATATCCCGAAACCTTAATAAACCACAATGGGGGCAGCACAATTGTTCCACCTTTTGATCATTGGTGATAATTTGTACCGGATGTCTATTATTTAATTCCTTTAAACAATACGTACATGAATTTGCGGGAACAGTCCCAATCGTTGCAAGAGAAATACCGCATGAAGTTTTATTTATCTTTTTATCCTCTAGTAGCGGCCTAATGTCCCGATAGACGGTCATTTCAGATACATTTAAACGCCTGCTTAATTCTGCGATGGATAGCGTTTCCTCTTCTTCTAACCAAACTACAATTTGCCTTTGCCTTTCAATCGGTAACATAAAAGCACCTCCCTTAATCTAGTTGGAATTTACTTCATATGAATAGATTAAAACAACCATTCGTTACAAACAAGTGAGAAATGTGAATTTTATGTTAAGAAATATCAATTAATAACATTTTTTATCAATGAAGCATGTATATACATAACTAAAACTTTATAACCTATTAAAATGTCAAATAAAGTATAAAAATAATTTTTACATCAGATAAAAAAGCGTTTACATTTTGGAAAATTGAAATTATAATACTTGTATACAAGTCTACTTGTAACATTGGAGGATCAATTTATGGTTGAATCAACAGAACATTTATATCCGGAAAAGTGGCTTTCTAAAGCTTCAACTGGAGATCGTATTGCATACGAGCTTAGAATGCGAATCATTTCGGGTGCAATTGAAAGCGGTACCGTTCTATCGGAGAATAAATTAGCAGCAGATTTTGCGGTAAGTCGTTCCCCTGTTAGGGATGCGTTAAAAATACTTGCTTCCGAAAACATTATTCAATTAGAAAGAATGGGGGCTATTGTCCTCGGATTAAAAGAAAAAGAAATTGAAGAAATTTATGATGTCCGTCTGCTTATCGAAACGTTTGTATTTGAACGACTTGTAAGAATTGATGTAAATGATTTAGTAAAGGAACTTAGCAAGATTTTGGAAATGATGAAAGTTGCAATCAAATACAATGATGCTGATGAATTTTCCTATCAAGATGTCCTTTTCCATGAAACGATTATTCGCGCTGTAAATCATTCATACATTCTAATGATTTGGAATAATTTAAAACCAGTTATGGAAAGCTTCATACTTTTATCCATGCGGATGCGGTTTAAGGAAAAATACGAGGATTTTGAAAGGATTGTAAAAAATCATGAACTGTATATTGAAGCGATCAAAACGAAAGATCGGTCACTCATGATTAAATCTTTGCATCAAAATTTTGATGATGTTCAAGGTAAAGTTGAAGACCTGTGGAGATCACAAGAATTGCTTTCTAAAGGAGTAATACAAGAGAATGACTAACTTTATGTTAGGGATAGATATCGGTACGACAAGTACAAAAGCTGTGTTATTTAGTGAAAAAGGTAAAGTTATTCAACAGGAAAATATCGGTTATCCTCTTTACACGCCTGATATATCAACAGCAGAACAAAACCCTGAAGAAATATTTCAGTCTGTCTTACAGGCAATCTCAGCTATTACGAAACAGCATTCAGATAAAAAGCCCATGTTTATCTCATTCAGTAGTGCGATGCATAGTGTGATTGCTATGGATGTAAATGACCAGCCGCTAACTCCATGTATTACTTGGGCAGATAATCGTAGTGAAGCATGGGCACACAAAATTAAGGATGAGTTGAACGGGCATGAAGTTTACAGGCGCACAGGAACACCCATCCACCCAATGTCGCCATTGGCCAAAATAACCTGGCTAGTGAATGATTATCCTGAAATTGCTGAACGTACGAAAAAATACATCGGAATTAAAGAATATATTTTTAAAAAATTCTTCAATCAGTATGTTGTGGATTATTCCCTTGCTTCTGCAACGGGGATGATGAATCTCAAAACATTGGATTGGGATGAAGAAGCATTAAATATCGCTGGGATTACTCGAGAACAATTATCTGAACTCGTGCCCACAACAAACGTATTTAAAAACCTTCGCCCGGACATCGCAAAACTAATTGACATCGAGCCACAAACCCCGTTTGTCATTGGTGCCAGTGATGGCGTACTTTCAAATTTAGGTGTAAATGCGATAAGGAAAGGCGAAATTGCCATTACGATTGGAACGAGCGGTGCCATTCGAACGATAATTGACAAACCACAAACAGATGAAAAGGGAAGAATATTTTGCTATGCCTTAACAGAAAAACACTGGGTCATTGGCGGACCGGTAAACAATGGAGGAATGGTTCTCCGATGGATTAGGGACGAACTCGCCTCAGCAGAAGTAGAAACGGCGAAAAGATTAGGAATTGACCCATACGAAGTATTAACGAAGATTGCCGCGGGCGTAAAGCCAGGTGCTGACGGATTATTATTTCATCCATTCTTAGCAGGAGAACGTGCACCATTATGGAATCCTGACGTACGTGGCTCATTTTTCGGTTTAACGCTGTCACATAAAAAAGAACATATGATCCGAGCAGCCCTTGAAGGAGTCATTTACAATTTATACACCGTATTTTTAGCATTAACAGAATGCATGAATGGCCCTGTAACCAAAATTCAAGCTACCGGGGGCTTTGCAAGATCGGATGTATGGCGGCAAATGATGTCAGATATTTTTGAATCTCAAGTAGTTGTACCCGAAAGTTATGAAAGCTCGTGCTTAGGTGCCTGTATTTTAGGGCTTTATGCATTAGGAAAAATTGAATCATTTGAAATTGCCTCTGAAATGATTGGAAGCACTTACACACACACACCGAAAGGAGGTGCTGTTAAGGAATACAGGAAATTGTCGCCCATTTTCATTCACTTATCTAGAGTTTTAACAGAAGATTATACAAGAATTGCAAACTATCAAAGGGGATTACTTACTCAAAAGGGGGAAAACGAATGCCATTAATTATTGTAGCAATTGGAATTTTAGCCTTATTAATCTTAATTATGGGATTTAAATTAAACACATTTATTTCATTAATCATTGTATCATTCGGTGTTGCTTTAGCACTTGGAATGCCTTTAGGGGAAATTGTCAAAACCATCGAAGCCGGATTAGGGGGAACACTTGGGCATTTAGCTTTAATTTTTGGACTTGGAGCGATGTTAGGCAAGTTAATCGCAGACTCAGGGGGAGCGCAGCGAATTGCCATGACCCTTGTAAATAAATTTGGTGAGAAAAATATTCAATGGGCGGTAGTTGTAGCCTCTTTTATCATCGGTATCGCCTTATTTTTCGAAGTTGGTCTCGTATTATTAATTCCTATCGTATTTGCTATTTCAAAAGAATTAAAGGTGTCTATTCTATATCTCGGAATTCCGATGACAGCGGCATTATCTGTAACTCATGGTTTCTTACCGCCTCATCCCGGACCAACTGTTATTGCTGGAGAATATGGTGCAAATATTGGTGAGGTATTGCTTTATGGTTTCATCATTGCGATTCCTACAGTAATTCTCGCGGGACCTATCTTTACAAAGTTTGCTAGAAAAGTTGTGCCTGAATCCTTTACAAAAATGGGCAACATTGCCTCTTTAGGTGAACAGAAAGTATTTAAGCTTGAAAACACACCTGGTTTTGGTATTAGTGTATTTACTGCAATCCTTCCTGTTATTTTAATGTCAATTGCAACTATTATTACACTTCTTCAAAAGACAATTGGATTTGAGGATAATAGTTTACTAGCGGTCATTCGTTTTATTGGTGATGCTGGTACCTCAATGTTGATCTCCTTACTCGTTGCTGTCTATACAATGGGTATAGCGAGAAAGATTCCGATCAAAACAGTGATGGACTCATGTACTACAGCGATTACACATATCGGGATGATGCTCTTAATTATCGGGGGTGGCGGTGCCTTCAAACAAGTATTAATAACTGGCGGTGTCGGTGATTACGTAGCCGAGTTGTTCAAAGGTACTTCCCTATCACCAATCTTATTAGCTTGGATCATTGCTGCCATCCTACGGATTTCCTTAGGATCAGCAACAGTAGCTGCACTAACAACTGCCGGATTGGTTATCCCTATGCTCGGACAATCTGACGTCAACCTTGCTTTAGTCGTTCTTGCAACAGGTGCAGGTAGTTTAATTGCTTCACACGTTAACGATGCTGGATTCTGGATGTTTAAAGAATATTTTGGCTTAAGCATGAAAGAAACATTCGCAACCTGGACATTGCTTGAAACAATTATTTCAGTAGCAGGATTAGGATTTATTTTATTATTAAGTTTAGTCGTATAAATAAATTACGGTTAATTAATCCTTAAAGAGTCCTTTACTCCCTTGGCGGTATATTCCCCCTCTCATGCCTCTAGTATGAAGGGAGGGATATGCTGCCAATTTTCCTTTTTTAAAAAAACTCCCCATCTTCCAATCTCAAAAACAATCATGATTGCCCTCTAATTTTTTGATGAAAATGTAAGTGAAACCTTGTATGATATTACTTATAGTAGGCTACTAGAGATAAAGGAGATCGTCCATTTGAGGAAAATAACCTTTGTGGCACTTACATTTGTAAGCGCTATCTTATTTTATTTTACCTTTGCTTCGGCGGAAAAGGTATTTCGCTCTTCTTGGCAATTGCCAAAAGAAATAAAAGATGAGCAAAGCCAATATCGCATTGTCTTAGTCACACAAGAGTTAGAAACTCCATTTTGGGACAAAGTTGGCAAAGGGGCACGTGATCAAGCCAAAAAGGATGGGGTAAGCCTCGAAGTTTGGGGAAGCTATGGAAAAAACCAAGAGGACTTTTTGAAAAAAATTGAAATCGCAATTGATTCAAAGGTAGATGGCATTATCGTACAAGGGTTAGATACGGATGAATTCAAAAATTTAACAAAAATTAAAGCTGCATCCCACGGTATTCCTATAATAACTGTTGCAAACGACGTTCCAATGGGAGAAAGCTTAAGAAAAACTTATGTTGGTTCTGATCAATATTTGGCAGGGAAGATGATTGCAAGGCAATTAATTAGTGATATGGGACCATCAGGTATAGTCATTTTGATGTATGATAGCCAACAAGAATATTATCAAAAGAATAGACTCAAGGGGATTCAAGCAATATTGAAGGACTATCCGAAAGTCACTCTTAAATACGCACCGACGGATAATACGAGGGATAAAATAATCGCCACAACAAAGGATGTAATGAACCAAATGCCAAATGTAAATGCGTTTGTAGCAATTAATGCAAATATAACTGAAGCGATGGTTCAAGAAATTAGCAGAAGATCACCGATTAAGCCTTTCTATATCTATTCATTTGATGATAGTCCTGAGTCAAAATCACAATTAAAGCAAGGAACACTCGATGGAATGATCGAACAATCACCAGCAACGATGGGAAGTTCAAGTGTGAATTTAATGGTGAAATGGCTAAACAATGAGATTGTTCCACTAAATAAGAACGGTTATTTTACAGATATTCGGATGGTAAAGGCGATGAATGACCATGACTAGCATACAGAAAAAAATATGGACACTCGCTATCATTGTATTATTTATTATGGCGGTAATATGGATATCACTCACCTACTATAATCAAAAGATGCAAGATCAATATAATAAAATTTTAGAGCGATACTTAATTATGAACGAAGTATCAAACACAAGCCAACAGTTAGTAGCATCTCTAAATAATTACCTACTCTCCCCTACAGACACAAATGTAAAAAAGCTTAACATGAACAAGAAAAAAATTCAGAAGGCAAAAATAGAAATGACCTCTCTCAGGAATGAAGAAAATACTTTTGCATTAACAAGTTATGTAAATTTAATCGATAGTCTTATTGAAACGACAGACCGCTCGCTAATGTTTCAGTCTGAAAAGGAATCTGAGGATTCATCGACGGCGTTTTCCGAAGCGACACGTATTTCAAAATATATATCTGAAATGTCGCTTACCTTAATAGATAAAGAGTTCAATACGTACAATCGTTTTTATCGAAGTATCATAGATCAATCCAAAGAGCTTAAGAAACTTGGAATCTGGCTTTTATTTTTAATCACCTTCCTTCTTCTACTTTTTACTTATTTATTTTCGTCAAGTATTACTCGTCCTATACAAAAGCTAACACACGCTGCAAACGCATTATCTAAAGGAAGATTTGATTTAAAAATTGAAGTTGAATCAAACGACGAAATCTCTTTTTTGGCAAAGATGTTTGATCGAATGCGTATTAATATTAATAACCTTATATCAGAAATTCAGCATAAAGCTCAACTTGAGCAAGAATTACAACAAAACAAACTTCTGTTACAAGAAAGCCAACTACGAAGCCTACAAAGCCAAATTAATCCACATTTTTTATTCAATACATTAGATACACTCTCAAAAAAAGCCTATTTAGAAGGATCGGAAGAAACGAGTGACCTTCTTGTGAGCGTTGCTGGCATGTTGCGATATAACCTAAGGCAATTAAATAAATCAATTACGCTTCGTGAAGAAGTAAATGTTCTTCAACAATATATAGATATACAAAAGGCACGGTTTACTGACCGTTTTCAGATAAATATGGACATCGATACAACTTGCTTAGATGTACACATCCCCCACTTAACATTACAGCCAATTATTGAAAATGCTGTGATTCATGCGATAGAGCCAAAGGAGGATGGTGGGATTCTATGGTTTCGGGTAAAGAACCAAGGCGAACATGTAATCATTGAGATGGAAGATAACGGACCAGGCATGCCAGTGAATAAGATTAAACAAATTCTTGAAGAAAAACCTATTGTCCTTGAAGGACACTCTACTGGGATTGGCTTCAGCAACGTTGTTAAGCGTTTACGACTCTTCTACGGAGAACACGATGTCATAAATATTAAAAGTAAAATGGGTAGTGGAACGACAGTTGTATTAAATATACCAAGAAAAAGGAGAATAGATATCTATGCTCAAGCTCCTGATTGTTGATGACGAACAAATTGAACGTGAAGGACTGCAGGCCATAATACAAAATAGTTACCCTGACCTAATAATAAAACAAGCAAAAAACGGAAAAACCGCTATCGAGTTGACTCCCCTATTCAAACCGGACTTGATACTGATGGATATTAAAATGCCTGGAATGAACGGACTTGAAACGATTGAACAAATTAGTTATAACTCTCCAACTGTTAAATTCATTATGGTGACTGCTTATGAAATGTTTGAATATGCACGTCAGGCACTGAAGCTCGGTGTGAAAGATTATTTGCTTAAACCAAGCAAAGCAAGCGAAATCGTATTTACGGTTGGTAAAGTATTAAAACAAATAGTGGATGAACAAAAGGCATTGGAAACAAATAGGTTTCAACAGGATACACTCCAAAAGACATTACAAGTGGTCGAGACAGATATTGTTACACAATTATTATTTGATCACGTACACGAAGTACATTTAAATGAATTAGTGGGATTATTAGATATTCGTACCACACATGAAAAGTTTGTCATAAGTGTCTTACTCCCCCACGGCTCGGAAAATTTCTACCCATTTATTAAGGAAAGGATTAGAAAGACGAAATGCGGATGGGTAGGCGCTTTGTACGGACGGCAACTTCCAATCATTGTGTTCAGAAATTTGGACATGTCCTATCGTTCTCAAGCTATTTCTTTAGCAAGAGACATTTTGTCAGTGATCAAAACGGACAATCAAAAAGGGCTTTTCATCGGAATCGGAGAGGTTTATCAATCTTTAGATAAGATTCGCCAGTCCTATCAAGAATCATTAATAGCGACAATGGATTCCAACCTTCCTATTAAATATCGCTTTTATTCAGATGTGCAAATTTTAAGTAATTTAGATCATATAAATGAAACAAAACAAAGAGAAAAGCAGTTTTTTGATCAAATTCAAAGTGGTCAATGGGAAAAAGTAATCGATAATATTATGGATATCATTCATCGTTATGAAAGTGCAGGCGCTGATTTAGTACAGACACAACAAAGTGTTCTTGAGTTACTTTGGGTTGCTTCAAGAATCTTAAACGAAATGGGAATTGAAACGGACCGGCCGCTATTTTCTTTTCAAGCTCGTGATTTTCGTCAAATACGGGCCGAGGCGAACGAACTTATTGACCGAATGAGAGTTGCTTATATTGAACAACATACTTATCTGGCACCTGACATCATCTTTCGGATCAAACAATATATAATAGAACATTCCCACAAAGATATCTCTCTTGAAACAATCGGTAAAAAGGTTGGATTAAGTCCTATTTACATTAGTAAAATTTTCAAAGAACAACTAGGTATAAATTACATAAACTTTCTAACTCAATGCCGAATTGATAAGGCGAAGACATTAATGAACGACCCAAATAAAAGCCTAAAGGAAATTACATTTGAAGTTGGTTATCACAATCCGAATTATTTCAGTAAAGTTTTTAAAAAAATGTGCAATCTCTCCCCTACTGATTACCGGAAAAGGCTTTTCAGTAATAAAGGCATTCCGTTTAATGAAAAGTTAAGTGAATAGGAGCAAACCTAATGAGTCGTTTGTCTTTCCAGATTGTTTTGACGTTTCTAATCATATCGATTTTATATTCTGTTACTGCATGTGAATCAAGTGTTAAACGTAGCCAAAATCATGTGTCAGAGGTCGCCTCAAGTCCTTCAACAACCAACAACAAATCAGAAAAGAATCGGGTAGCGACAAATAAAATCAAAATTGGCTTCTCTATGGACACTTTATTAGAGGAACGTTGGCTAAAAGATAGGGAATTATTTAAAGTAGCGGTGGAAAAATTAGGTGGAGAAGTAGAGATTACGGCGGCAAACGGCGATGATGCTCTGCAAATATCCCAAGCAGAAACCCTTATTAGTAGAGGCATCGATCTTCTTGTGGTCGTTCCACACAATGCCGAAGCTATGGCAGCCATTGTCAATAAAGCTCATTCCGCCGGAATTAAAGTTCTTTCCTATGATCGCCTAGTTAAAAATTCATATGTCGATCTATATGTTTCCTTTGACAATATAAAAGTTGGGGAACTACAGGCAGAGGCAATCACAAAGCTCGTTCCTAAAGGTAAGTATGTTTACATTGGTGGAGCGGATACGGATAATAATGCACATTTGTTTAAACAAGGTGTATTCAATGTCCTTCAACCATTCATTGATCGAGGAGACATCACAATCGTTTTTGACCAATGGACGAAAGACTGGGTCCCAACGAACGCATTTGCCAATATGGAAATGGCCTTAAAAGCAAATCACAACAAGATAGATGCTGTAATCGCCGCGAATGACGCAACAGCCGGTGGGGTTATACAAGCACTTAAGAAACATGGCCTTGCCGGAAGAGTTTTAGTTGCTGGTCAGGATGCAGATCTTGCAGCCTCCCAGCGTATTATCAAAGGAACACAGACAATGACCGTATATAAACCGATAAAGATCCTTACTGAAAAAGCTGCTAAATTAGCAATAAAGATGGCAAAAGGTGAAAAGGTAAAAACAGTTAGGAAAGTGAACAATTCGAAAATGGAAGTCCCATCGGTACTGCTCACACCCATTGCTGTTGGTAAGGACAACATTGACGAAACAATTATTGCAGATGGATTTCATTCAAAAAGAGAAGTTTATCAACACATAGATAAAAAATAACTTTACAGACCGTCGAAGGCTTCTTCGGCGGTTTTTCTATTGATCGTGCAACAGAAAAAAGGCCGTTACACCACAGGATAAAAAAGTATAGGTAATAATAAAAAATTGCTATCGGAAAGCGTTTTCACCCCTAGAAGACGATGATATATTTTAACCATTAATACGTTTTATCATTATTTAAGGGGGATTAGAAATGAAAAAAGGATCAAAATTGGTCGCTTCCTTACTAGTTGTCATGATGTTCATCTTTGTTGCAGCGGGATGCAGTAGTAGTACTGGAGGCAGTAAAAGCAAAGTTGACGTCGGAATTGTTCTGCCGACAAAAGATGAGCCAAGATGGGTACAAGACGAACAAAGATTTAAAGATGCACTAGCTGATTCCAAATACTCAACGGAAATTTTATTTAGCCAAGGATCTACAGCTAAAGAAAAAGAAAACGTAGAAACATTAATTAACAAAGGAATCAAAGTATTGATTATTACTCCTCAAGACGGTGCTTCGGCTGCCGCCGCAGTAGAAGCTGCGAAAAAGGAAGGAATTAAAGTTATTTCTTATGATCGGTTGATTACGAATACAGATGCGGTCGATTACTATGTAACTTTCGACAGCGTCGCTGTAGGTGCTGCCCAAGCACAATACCTTGTTGACCATGCGAAAGGGACTGGTGTTCCACTATACCTTTATGCAGGAGCAGCTTCAGACAATAATGCATTCCTATTCTTCCAAGGAGCATGGAATGTCCTTCAACCAAAAATTGCTGATGGTACATTTAAAATTGCAAACTCAAGTGAAGCAGTTGCTTTAAAAGATACAAAAGAACTTTCCCGTGATCAATTAAGTAAAATCATTAACCAGGTAACGACAAACTGGGATGCAAACGAAGCCAAAAACAAAGCACAAACTCATTTAACTGGTGCCGCTTCAGACATGAAAGGTGATGTAGCAATCCTTGCACCGAATGATGGAACTGCTCGCGCCATTGCTGATGTTTTTGCTTCAGATAGTGCAGTTACAAACTATGTAGTAACGGGACAGGATGCAGAAAAATCCTCGGTTCAATACATTATTGACGGAAAGCAATCCATGACCGTTTTCAAAGATGTTCGTACTTTAGTAAAAGATGCAATGGGTATGGCTGTTTCTATTCTCGATGGAAAAACACCTGAAACAACCGGTTCCTACAACAACGAAAAAGTCGATGTTAAGGCAAAACAAACAAATGTCATTGTTGTTGATAAAGAAAACGTGAAAAAGGAATTAATTGATTCTGATTACTATAAAGCTAGTGACTTTAAAGGAATAAAGTAATACAAAAATAGATTTAACAACGGATTAGTGATAGATAGATATCTATCACTTTCCGTAATTATTAACGTTTTTTTGGGAGGGCATAAGGATGAGCGACTATATTCTAGAGATGAATCAAATCACCAAGGAATTTACGGGAGTCAAAGCGCTCTCTAATGTCAATTTTAAAGTTGAGAAAGGCGAGATTCACTGTTTAGTTGGTGAAAATGGAGCAGGCAAATCAACATTAATGAAAGTGCTCAGCGGTGTTTATCCGTACGGTTCCTATCAAGGTGATATCGTTTTTGAGGGCAATATACAACAGTTCCACAAAATTAACGATAGTGTAGATACTGGAATTGTCATTATCTATCAGGAATTAGCCCTTTTTCCAGATCTTTCAGTCTACGAAAATATATTCATAGGGAATGAAATCAAACGTAGAGGAATTATCGACTCAAATCAGACGATTAGCAGAGCCAAAGAATTATTGCAAAAGGTAAAGCTTAATATAAATCCTGAAACGCTAGTAAAGGATTTAAGTGTTGGAAAACAACAACTAGTGGAAATTGCAAAGGCATTAAGCAAGAACGTAAAACTCCTAATTCTTGATGAACCAACTGCTGCCCTTAATGAAAATGATAGCGAAAATCTTTTAGATTTGTTACGTGAACTTAAAAGACAAGGTATTTCCTGTATTATGATTTCACACAAATTAAAAGAGGTTATTTCTATCGCTGATAAAGCGACTGTGTTACGTGACGGGAAAACAATTTGTACATTAGACGCAGCTAAAGAGGAAATTTCAGAAGTACGAATTATCAAAAACATGGTTGGGCGGGAAATTGAAGATATTTATCCAAAAAGACCAGACAAAAAAATTGGCGAGAAAGTTCTCGAGGTTAGAAGCTGGTTTGCCTTTGACTCCCAATTGGGTCGACATGTTGCAAAAGATATTAACATTCACGTAAACAAAGGAGAAATTGTTGGGATTGCAGGTCTTATGGGATCGGGTAGAACTGAATTTGCACTAAGCATATTTGGGAACCCAAAATCTTATAAATTACACGGTGAATTACTAGTTGAAGGAGTACCGAAATCATTTAAACATACAAGTGAAGCAATCAAGGCGGGAATCGCCTATGTCACTGAGGATCGTAAGGGTGATGGCCTTTTTTTAGCTCAGGATATTAAGCGAAATGTAACTGCAGCCTATTTGCAAGGAATCTCCACGAACGGAATGATGAATGAAAATGAAGAAGTGAAAGTAGCCAATGAATATAAAAATTCGCTCTATATAAAAGCTTCTTCAATCGAACAAATCGTTGGCAATCTAAGCGGTGGTAATCAACAGAAGGTTTCATTAGGAAAGTGGCTTTTTGTTGGTCCAAAGCTATTAATCTTAGATGAACCAACGCGCGGGATTGATGTAGGGGCTAAATTTGAAATATATACAATCATGAATAAGCTGATTAGCCAAGGAATGAGCATTATCATGATTTCTTCTGAGCTTGGTGAAGTGTTAGGGATGAGTGATCGTATATATGTTATGGCACAAGGCGAAATCAAAGGCGAGTTGTCAATAGATGCGGCCAATCAAGAAAATATCATGCAACTTGCTACGCAATAGGAGGTTCACTAATGGATTTTTATAATGAATTTAAAACGTTAATGAAAGTAAATATTCGTGAGTACGGAATGTATATTGCACTGTTGATCATTTTGATTACGTTCACAATTATGACCGACGGACTTTTTATGTCGTCACGTAATATAAGTAATCTCCTTGACGCAACAGGCTACATCGCCGTTCTAGCTGTCGGAATGACGCTTGTTATCGTTATTCGGCATATTGATTTATCGGTTGGATTTGGAGCAGGATTTTTAGGTGCGATTGCCGCAATACTCCTTACTCAAGCAGGCATGCCTGTTATTGTTGTTATTCCAGTCATCTTAATCTTTGGAATTATTGTAGGTTTATTTATTGGCTTACTCGTAGCAACGATAGGGATTCCTTCCTTTGTCGCAACTCTCGCAGGCATGCTAATTTTTAGAGGAGCACTCCTTCAAGTAACGGCTAAAACCGGAACAATTATCATTAACAATGATCACTTTAACTCTATTGGCAATGGGTTTATCCCATCAATTGCTACAATCAATGGATTGCATATCCTCTCATTGATTGTTGGTGCGATTGGAATATTGTTTTATATTTATAGAGAAATATCGATACGAAAAAACAAGCTCAAGTACAATTTCGAAATTGTTTCCTTTCCTATATTTATATTAAAATTAGTCTTTGTTTCAGCGATTATTGCTTATATCACTTGGATTCTTGCAGGATACAATGGATTTTCCTGGACCGTTGTCATTATGTTAGTCGTTACGATGATCTACCACTTTCTTTCTACAAAAACCGTGCTTGGTAGACATATCTATGCTGTTGGTAGCAACCCGGAAGCTGCACATCTTAGTGGAATCAATGTGAAAAAGATTACGTATATTGTTTTCGGGTCTATGGGCATGTTAGCCGCGCTTTCGGGTATATTATTCACCTCCCGTTTGCAATCCGCTACAACCACTGCTGGAACATTGTTTGAATTAGATGCAATTGCTGCTGCCTATGTAGGTGGTGTATCCGCCGCCGGTGGAGTAGGAAAAATAACTGGGGCAATTATTGGTGCAGTAGTTATGGCCGCCTTATCTAACGGCATGAATTTGTTAGGCGTCGGCATCTCCTACCAATACATCATCCGTGGTGGTGTATTAGCTTTAGCTGTTATCTTCGATGTACTGACACGCAAACAAAGAGCATAAAACTACAATTAAAAAAGAGGATTAAAACTTCTGTCATTTGCAAAGTGCTGTTTTGAGTACCAATTTATTGATTTTCATAATCTGATTTGTGAAAAGCTACTAATTCCCGCATCTAGGTGCAGGAGGAGACGCACTTATCAGTTGGCGATTAGGTTAAATCCCAGAGATGATACATAGGCGGAAAGATTCCGCCTATGTAGTATTTATTAATAAAAAAAGCTTAAATAGAAGGAGAAATTCCGCCTATTGACTCGAAAAATGCAAAAATAGGAGATTTTGCTTTGCATAGGCGGAAAATCTTCCCTTATATACCCCCGAAGCGATCTCCATTCTGCATTTAACCGGAAAATTCCCGCTTATTTTACTTTTGCTGGTTACTCGATTACGGACGAGCAAAAGGCACTTGACCCCTGTGGGATATAGAAGAACGACCCTTTATTTATTCCGAAAAATAGCATTTAGTGTCTAATTTTTGAAATGATCATAAATTAAATAAATAGTGCGTACTTTTCATTTGACCCCAAATAATTATTTCTATATAATAATTAATATAAATTAATATTGATTATAGATTTTACAATTGAAGGATTATGGGAATACTTAATCTGTTATCTATAATCAATATAACACAAAATAGGAGGAAATTAATAATGTCTCTAATAGGAAAAGAAGTACTACCATTTACTGCACAAGCATACAGAAACGGTGATTTCATGGAAGTTTCTGAACAAAATTTCAAAGGTCACTGGAGTGTCGTTTGCTTCTACCCTGCAGACTTCACTTTCGTTTGCCCGACTGAACTTGAAGACCTTCAAGAACAATATCCTGCGCTACAAGAATTAGGAGTTGAAGTATTCTCTGTTTCAAGAGATTCTCATTTCACACATAAAGCATGGCACGATACATCAGAAGCAATTGGTAAAATTACTTACACAATGATTGGTGATCCTGCACACGTTCTTTCTCGCAACTTTGATGTATTCATCGAAGAATTAGGACAAGCTGATCGCGGTACTTTCATTATTGATCCAGATGGTATCATCCAAGCAATTGAAATCAATGCTGATGGTATTGGACGTGATGCAAGCACCCTTATTAATAAAGTGAAAGCTGCACAATATGTTCGCAACAATCCAGGTGAAGTTTGCCCAGCAAAATGGAAGGAAGGCGCTGAAACACTTAAACCAAGCCTAGATCTTGTTGGTAAAATCTAAGGGGTGCTATAAATGATACTTGAATCAGATATTAAGGCACAATTAAATCAGTATTTACAACTATTAGAAAACGATGTACTTCTTAAAGTAAGTGCAAGTTCTGATAAGTTATCAAATGACATGCTAGCTCTTGCTGATGAGCTAGCAACGATGTCATCTAGAATTAAAGTAGAACAAACAACATTAGAGAGAACACCTAGCTTTAGTGTAAATCGTATCGGAGACGATACTGGAGTAGCTTTCGCAGGAATTCCTCTTGGTCATGAGTTTACTTCATTCGTATTAGCTCTTCTTCAAGTAAGCGGAAGAGCACCGAAAATTGACCAAAGCTTAATCGATCGTGTGAAAGGCATTAAGGGTGAATATCATTTTGAAACTTACGTAAGCCTGACATGCCATAACTGTCCTGATGTAGTTCAGGCATTAAACATCATGTCAGTTCTAAATCCTGGTATTACTCATACGATGATTGATGGTGCAGCATTCAAAGAAGAAGTAGAGAGCAAAAATATTATGGCTGTGCCAACGGTTTTCCTAAACGGTGAATCCTTCGGCAGTGGTCGAATGACTTTGGAAGAAATTCTTGCAAAAATGGGAAGCACAGCTGATGCTTCTGAGTTTTCCGACAAAGAACCATTTGATGTTCTTGTTGTCGGCGGCGGTCCATCTGGTGCCAGTGCAGCGATCTATGCAGCACGCAAAGGCATTCGCACAGGCATTGTCGCAGAACGCTTTGGCGGTCAAATCATGGATACGCTCGGCATAGAAAACTTCATTAGTGTTAAGTATACTGAAGGTCCAAAACTTGCAGCTAGCCTTGAAGAGCATGTAAAGGAATATAACATTGATGTTATGAATACGCAGCGTGCTAAACGATTAGAAAAGAACGAATTTGTTGAAATTGAGTTAGAAAACGGCGCTGTTCTTAAGAGCAAGTCGGTTATCCTTTCAACAGGTGCTCGCTGGCGTAATATCGGTGTTCCTGGTGAAGCAGAATTTAAGAACAAAGGTGTAGCTTACTGCCCACACTGTGACGGTCCATTATTTGAAGGAAAGGATGTAGCAGTAATTGGTGGCGGTAATTCCGGTATTGAAGCGGCTATTGACCTTGCCGGAATCGTGAAACATGTAACCGTTCTTGAATTCTCCGCAGAACTAAAAGCCGATACTGTATTACAAGATCGCCTTTATAGCCTTCCAAATGTAACGGTTATTAAAAATGCACAAACAAAGGAAATTACCGGAACTGACAAAGTTAACGGTATTACCTATATTGACCGTGAAACGGAAGAAGAGCGTCACATTGAATTGCAAGGTGTGTTTGTTCAAATCGGTCTTGTTCCAAATACCGATTGGTTAGGTGAAACGGTTGAACGTACGAGAACCGGAGAAATTGTTGTCGATAATCACGGGGCTACAAACATTCCCGGAGTATTTGCTGCTGGTGATTGTACAAATAGTCCTTATAAACAAATTATTATTTCCATGGGCTCTGGAGCAACTGCAGCTCTAGGGGCATTCGACTATCTTATTAGAAATTAATTAATACCTTTTTGGAAAGTCGCTTTCTATAGATTAATAGGGAAGCGACTTTTTTTGTCCCATTAATTATAAATTTGGTATTTGCCAATCAATCTCTTCCTTCCCAATTTCCCGTAAAATTGCATTCGTCCGAGAAAATGGGCTACTACCGAAGAAGCCTCTGTTAGCGGAAAATGGGCTCGGATGAGGAGACTTGATGATAAAATGCCTAGGTGAGGTAATTAATTGTTGTTTTTGCTGGGCAAATTTCCCCCAAAGAATAAATACAACCGGTGTCTCCCTTTGATTCAAAGTTTCTATCACTTTATCAGTGAATATCTCCCAGCCTAAACCTTTATGTGAGTTTGGAATTCCCGCTCTCACGGTTAAGACGGCATTTAGCATTAAAACACCTTGCTTTGCCCATTTTACAAGGTAGCCATTATCCGGGATATAGCAGCCTAAATCAGTATGTAGTTCCTTATAAATATTTTGCAATGACGGGGGAATTTTCACTTCTGGTTTAACGGAGAAGCTTAACCCATGAGCTTGTCCTGGGCCGTGATAGGGATCTTGGCCAATAATAACGACCTTCGTATCGTTAAATGAAGTAAAATGCAGTGCATTAAAAATATCATTCTGGTCTGGATAAATCACTCTCGTTTGATATTCTTGCTTCAGTGATTTTCTTAATTGTTGATAATATGGCTTTTTAAACTCTCCTTCTAGTATAGGAGCCCAATCGTTTTTTAAAATCTCCATGTCCACTTTTCACTCATTTCTTTTATTTTAACGTTTCCGCTAAATGCCTATATTAGGTTGTTGATTTTCGTGGCAGGTACTCGCTTTTTATGCTTTTGCGTGAACCTCCTCATAAAAAAAAGCACCTATAATGAACTGAACCCCAAACGTTAGGCATTTAAACTAACATCGGAGGTGCAGTTATTAAAAGATGCTCTTTTAGCAAAATTAGCTAGATACTGTTTCCTTTTCACTATGACTTAGGCCAAGAGCCTGCGCTGTTGAAGTATGAACTTCTTTGAAAAGCTCTGGATTTTCCACTAGTGATAAACCATAGGATGGAATCATTTCTTTTATTTTCGGTTCCCACTCTTTTTGATGCTCTGGGAAGCACTTTTTAATTATATCAAGCATGACATGAACGGCAGTAGAAGCACCTGGAGAAGCACCTAACAATGCAGCGATTGTTCCGTTAGCTCCAGTAATAACTTCCGTACCAAATTGAAGTGTGCCTTTGCCACCCGCTTCAGTATCTTTTATAACTTGTACACGTTGACCCGCTACGACGATATCCCAATCTTCACTTTTCGCATTTGGAACAAATTCCCGCAATTCCTCAATACGCTGTTCCTTCGATAACATTAGTTGTTGGACTAGGTATTTTGTTAATGGTATATTTTTTGCACCCGCCGCTAACATAGTGAACACATTATTTGGTTTAACCGATAGGATTAAATCCATATTTGAACCCGTTTTTAAAAATTTTGGTGAGAATCCTGCAAATGGTCCAAATAACAATGACTTTTTTTTATTGTCGATATATCTTGTATCAAGATGCGGTACAGACATTGGAGGTGCGCCAACTGCGGCTTTTCCGTATACTTTTGCATGATGTTGCTCGACAATCTCCTGATTGTTGCATACCAAGAATAATCCGCTTACAGGGAATCCGCCAATATGCTTACTTTCGGGAATACCTGTTTTTTGCAGTAAAGGCAGACTTCCTCCCCCACCGCCGATAAAGACAAATTTTGAAGTATGGCGTTCGATACTGCCAGTTTCCATATTCCACACTTTTAATTCCCATAAACCGTCTTCTGTACGTTTAATATCCTCTACCTGATGCTTGTATCTAATATCAACATCTTTACTCTTTAAGTGATCAAACAATATTCGTGTTAATGCACCAAAGTTTACATCTGTTCCAGAGTCAATTTTCGTAGCCGCAATTGGTTCCTTCGATGTACGGTTTTCCATAATAAGTGGAATCCATTCCATTAGTTTATTCGGGTCTTCGGAAAATTCCATTCCTTGAAATAACGGATTATTTGAAAGGGCTTTAAAACGCTTTTTCAAAAACGAAACATTATTCTCCCCTTGTACTAAACTCATATGCGGCAATGGCATGATAAAATCCTGAGGATTACTTATCAAATTACTGTTTACAAGATAAGACCAAAACTGTCTTGAAAGCTGAAATTGTTCGTTAATCGTTATCGCTTTACTAAT
This sequence comes from Heyndrickxia vini, assembly GCF_016772275.1. NCBI lineage: Bacteria > Bacillati > Bacillota > Bacilli > Caryophanales > Bacillaceae > Heyndrickxia > Heyndrickxia vini. The sequence continues at coordinate 4,228,034 of NZ_CP065425.1, forward strand.
ATCTAAGGTTCCATCTGGCTTTTCAACGGTATAGTTAAGCTCGCATAGTGCGGAATGACCCGTTCCCGCATTATTCCATTCGTTCGAACTTTCCTCTCCTGGGCTTTCAAGCTTCTCAAAAACTGTAATTTTCCAGTCCGGTACTAATTCCTTCAAGAGTGTCCCTAAAGTTGCACTCATAATTCCGGCACCAATTAAGATAACATCTGTAGTCGTTTGTCTGTTACTCATCTTTACCGTCCCTTTATACCCTAATATTTGCAGAAAAAGTGTGGGTGTACCCGTCTAAAAACATAGCAAGACAAGGCATAACCTATTCATACCTTTTCCGTATCAATTTTCACCTAATTATAGTATATCACTATTATTTATAGAATAAAATATTCACTATTAAGGAGAAAGTCGTTATATACATATAAATTAAAATTGGAAAATGCGCTTCCCAAACCTACAAAAAATTCTAACATTTAATATCTCAACCATTGACACTCGATGAATATACAGGTACATTGGTAATTAATAATAGAATATGTAACTTTCTTATTTAGAGAGATGGAGGGACTGGCCCTAGGATATCTCAGCAACAGACATTTTTGTACTGTGCTAATTCCAGTAGCGTTATGCTTGAAGATAAGAAGAGTCATTATCCATGATACGAATCTCTTCTTTTTAAGAAGGGTTTTTTTGTGCCCTGAAAAGCTAACGTAAACATACTAATTTAACTTTAGAGGGGTTGTCCAAATTGATTAACACAATTACGAAAGCACCATTTAGATCAGACCACGTAGGGAGCTTCTTGCGTCCACAAGCACTAAAAGATGCAAGAGCACAATATCAGAAAGGTGACATAACAAAGAAAGAACTACGTTCGATTGAGGATATTGAGATTGCTAGAATTGTTGAAAAGCAAAAAGAAGTAGGTCTGAGGGCCGTAACAGATGGTGAATTCAGAAGAAGATGGTGGCATTTGGATTTCATTAGAGCTATTGAAGGAATACGTGTTTATGAAATAGACCTAACTGGTGCATTTAATGGTGCGATGAAAAAAGCAGAAGCATATACAGTTGATTCAAAATTAAACTTCCCGAAGGATCATCCATTTTTGGAGGATTTCGCATATTTGAAAAGCATTGCTGGTGACCACGTCGCAAAAATTACAATCCCGGGTCCTAATATGATTTTCTATTCTGGTGTAGTTGGAAGCGAACCTTATTTAAGTAATCCTACTTATCCTTCACTTGATGAAGTGGCTAAAGATATTATTAAAGTCTATCAAGATGCCATTCAAGCTTTTTACGAAGCGGGTTGTCGCTATTTACAATTAGATGATACAAGCTGGGGAGCATTATTCAGTGATGTTTTCCGAGATAAAATAAAGGCTCAAGGATTTGACCCAGATGAGCTAGTGAAAAAATTTGCTGATATTACTGTTGAAGCTGTAGCCAACAAACCGGAAAATATGGCAATTACTATTCATATTTGTCGCGGGAATTTCAAATCTTCTTGGCTATATCAAGGTGGATATGGACCAATTGCAAAAGAATTATTTTCCCGTGTTAATGTAGACGCCTTCTTCTTAGAATATGATAATGAGCGATCTGGAGACTTTGCGCCGTTGCGATTCATTAAAGACCAACATGTCGTATTGGGCCTAATCACTTCTAAAACTCCTGAACTCGAAGATGCAGATGAAATTAAAAGAAGAATTGAAGAAGCAACACAATATGTGAATATCAATCAACTTTGCTTGAGTCCACAATGTGGTTTTGCTTCTACTGAAGAAGGAAACATCCTAACAGAAGAAGAACAATGGAATAAATTACGCCATGTTGTTCAAATCGCAAAGGAAGTTTGGGGAGAATAGGCTTTCATACATTAATGGAAAACCCGGCAAAATCGTAACCGGGAGAAACATACCAAATAGTATGCTAAATTAGTAGACCAAATCGCATAGGATTTGGTCTCTTATTTTCCTATATATCAAATGATTAGGGGATATTACTACTTTAATTAGCAAGAAAAATTGCAGCTTAAAAATCATCTTGGCAATTGTTGTTATCAACAAGCTAGTTGGTATGTCGACTTTATTTCTTGAGTAGATAATTAATTCCTTTGGAGCAACCAAAGATAATCAACATAAGCGGATATTTTCCGGTTAAACAGCAGAATAGAGCCCGGTTCGGGGTGAATAAGCGGAGGTTTTCCGATTAAGCAAAGCAAAATTTCCTTTTTTCACGGTTTTTGAGTCAATAGTCGGAATTTTTCCACCTATATAGGGTATTTTCATTGCTATTTCTTAATTAAGGGAAATTTATCCGCTTATTTACCAAACCCAATTTTTGGCGTCTTTTGAACATGTACAACTTCTCCTTTAATTTTATCAATTCACCTATTTCCATGTTTCAAGTAAGGATGAAAAAACATAAGGTTTTAGTAGGTGATCATAACAAAAATTCTTTTATCATATTAATAAAGAGCAACTACATTATAATTCTGTAGTTACTTCCATTTCATACAATTTGTAACAACGGAATTTGATAGTATAATAGGTATATCTTAATAGTAAGAAAAACTACTAAAGTCTGAGATGAAAAGTTAAAGGGCGTTAAAAGCTAAGCTATAAGTGGCGGAGGGAATATTTATGAATGCGTTAAATGAAATGGAAGTAATAAATAAAAAACGAAGTCAGCGATATAAAAAACCTGCAAAACGTAAATTCATTATTATTGGAATTATCTTCTTTATTGCGCTCCTTTTTGCTGGAATGAGCTTTTATCAGGCAACCCGTTTTAATTCACAGATTAAGATTAATAGCATTGAAGTCGGTGGACTCACGGCTGATCAGGTAGTAAATAAATTAAAAACAGCTGAATTAAAAAATAGAGTCTTCATCGGAAAACAACAAATTTTAGATGCGAAACCGACGCGGATGGCATTTACAGCTAAGGATCTGCCTGAGATTAAGAAATTATTGAAAAGCCAGTGGACACTTTTTCCTTCCTTCAAGAAAAAAAACTATTCGTTGATACCAAAAAAAACGGATAAGTTTCGAAGTGAAGCGATGGAAAAGCAAATAGAGAAGAAACTTCTAGCAATGAATAAAAACTTAAAGGCACCCCAGGATGCGGATGCCAAATTAAAACAAGGTAAAATTGTTATTACCGATAGTAAAGATGGTGAACAGTATGATATCAATGGTCTTTTAGAAGAATATAAGAAACAGAAATATACGAGTGATATCCATCTGAAACCTTTATTATTAAAACCAATCAAAAAGGACAGTCCGATTATAAAGGAAAAGGAGAAAATGTTAGCGTATCTCCTGCAACAAACAGTTGATTACAAGGTACAGGACAAAGTTTATCCCTTAAAGGCAAGTGAATTAATTAAAAATGCCTCCGTGTCGAACGATAAGAAAATGACAATCACCACGAGTGACATTAAAAAGAAGATAGACAAAATTAATCGTTCTCAATCAACATTAGATAAAAACTTTACATTTAAAACCCATTCAGGGAAGAAAATTTCCGTAAAAGCAGAAGGTTATGGCTGGGCAATCAATGTTGAAAAGGAAACAGCAAGGATTCAGAAAGCTTTCGAAAAAGGAGACAATTCGATTTCCGCCTCCAATATTTACGGAAAAGGCTGGAGCAACGAAGGCATCGGCTATGAAACGACTGCGAATCATGGTATTGGCAACACATATGCTGAAGTATCAATTGCTAAGCAGCATATTTGGATTTACAAAAATGGAAAATTAGTTGTCTCCACGGATGTAGTGACCGGTAAACATAGCACCGGTGAAGATACCTCACCAGGAATTTGGTATATCCTTTATAAGCGAACACCCTATACCCTCAAGGGCACTGCTGTAGGTAAAGGAGAATACGCCGTTGATGTAAAATACTGGGCTCCATTCACAAACAGTGGCCAAGGGTTCCACGATGCCGGCTGGCGGAAGAACTGGTCAAAAAAAGCCTATCTTAATGAAGGATCGGGCGGTTGTGTGAACACCCCTCCAAGGATTATGAAAGCTGTGTATGATAATCTCAGTACGTACGATCCAGTCGTTGTTTATTGAGAAAAGCTCAGGCTGTCGAATTTCGACAGCCTATTCTTTTTGGCATTGTTCGATAGTGTAGTGCCTGTCCACAAAAAAAGCGCAACTCAATTAAAGTTGCGCATAATTGTCTTCTATCGATTAAAATTAACTTTCTCTTCAACATGATCTAAAGTGATCGTTGCTTCACTTGGCTTTGTTTTGGCGATCACCTTACCATTTCTGAAGGAATACGTAACAACCGCTTGCTTACGAATGGCTTCATATTCATTTTCCGCGGATAAGACAATGAAATTAGCGGGTTTACCTTCCTCAATTCCGTAATTCTCTTCAATTTGTAACGTCTTAGCACTATTTTTTGTAATTAAATCAATTGAATTAACAATTTGCTCATAGCCCATTAATTGTGAAGCATGGATACCCATATGCAATACTTGAAGCATATTTCCTGTTCCAAGAGGATACCATGGGTCAAAAATATCATCGTGACCGAAGCAAATATTTAGCCCAGCTTCCTGCAACTCTTTTACCCGTGTTAGCCCTCTTCTTTTTGGATACGTATCAAATCTCCCTTGAAGGTGAATATTCACAAGTGGATTCGATACAAAATTAATGGAAGAAAGTTTTAATAGGCGGAATAACTTATACGTATAAGCATCATTGTATGAGCCCATTGCCGTTGTATGGCTTGCTGTAGTGCGAGTACCTATTCCACGTTCGTATGCCTCTTTTGCGACAACCTCAACAAAGCGTGATTGTTCATCATCGATTTCATCGCAATGAATATCAACTAATCGGTTATACTTTTCAGCAAGGTCAAAGGCTATTTTTAATGAATCCACTCCATATTCTCTCGTAAATTCAAAATGAGGAATTCCCCCCACTACATCCGCACCCATCTTCAATGATTCCTCAAGCAGTTCAACTCCATTTGGATAGGAAAGGATGCCTTCTTGCGGAAAAGCAACAAGTTGAATATCTACGAAGGATGCCAATTCTTCCTTTACTTCAAGCATTGCTTTTAAAGCTGTTAATTCTGGATCTGTTACATCTACATGTGTGCGAACGTGCTGAATCCCTTGAGCCATTTGCCATTTTAATGCATGTTTCGCTCTTGTTTTCACATCTTCACTTGTTAATGACTCTTTTCGCTGCGCCCATCTTTGGATCCCTTCAAACAAGGTGCCGCTTTTATTCCACTCCGGTTCACCAGCTGTTAGCGTTGTATCTAAATGGATATGTGGCTCAATAAACGGAGGAAGCACAAGTGACCCATTTACATCAATGACTTCCTTTCCTTCAATATCTCCAAGTGTTTGCGTCACTTTATTGAACTTGCAGTCTTCGATTAATAAGTGCCACAGTCCATCTTTTCCTCTAAGCTTTGCATTTTTAATAATCACCGATTACCCCACCCTTATCATTTATTTTACTCATTTCTTCCTTTTTCTGAGGCAGACATTTCATCACAACAACATAAATAATGGCAGATCCTAATAATGCATTGATCGGAGGGATACCCGGTACAAATTTTGCAATGGCAACCCCACCTACCCATGCAAAGATCGAAACCCAGTTAACTGCTTTAAATCTCATCGTTTCAAATGGTTCATATTTTCCACGTTTTAAGATAAAATAATCTGCTAATATAATCGCTCCAATCGATGGCAATGTGGAGCCTAAAATCGTCAAAAATCCAACAAAGTTATTATAAAGCCACATGGCTGCAATTGTACCGACAATTCCGTTAAAGACAACCACTTTATGCTTCGATATTTTTGTAATATTGGCAAACCCTAATCCTGAAGCATATAACGCGCTATCATTGGTTGTCCAAATATTTAATCCAAGGACAATAATGGCCGGAACAATGAGCCCTTGTAAAAACATAACATCCGAAACATCTGATTTTCCAAAAGCAATGGCTCCGATTGCACCGAATAAAAACATCAGGGTGTTTCCAAGAAAGAAGGCAATTACAATCGCCGTTACTGCTGAACGTGATGTTTTAGCAAAACGGGCAAAATCCGGCGTAAGCGTACCACCACTAATAAAGGAGCCGATACAAACCGTTAATGCTGCTGCAAGACCCATTGTCTGAGTTGGTTCATAGTCAAGCAACCCTTTAAGTCCGCCAATCGTTCCAGCTGCATCAAACATTGAATAACTCCCGAAAATGGCAATTGCAGGAACCGCGACAAACCCTAATACGGTTAAGGCCTTTATTCCAAATATCGCTGACGCCGTCATCATTAAACCTAATATAGCAATTAGCACATACACATTAATCCCAGTCGCTTTTTCTACCGGAACAGCAAACATCGCAAGACCGACACCGAACCATCCTACCTGGGTTGTAGCTAATAAAAATGAAGATAAATATGAACCTTTATCTCCAAAGGCATATTTCGTCAACAAATGGGTGGATAACCCCGTTTTTGCTGCAATATAAGCCAATGCACCTGTATATAAGCCCAAAATGAAATTCCCTGTCAGTACAATCCAAATGAACTGGACAAGCGTCAACCCGCTTCCTAACGTCCCTCCAGACCACATACTCGCTGAAAAAAAGGTGAAAGAGAGCATGACCGCAAGAATCTTCCAAAAACCATTACGATTCGTCTGAGGCACAGCCTGAAACGAGAACTCTTTATCTACATTTGACATACCAATTCCCCCAATAAATTAGTTGATTAGAAACTGGTACCGAAGAAGACTTCGATAATTTAGACGATTAGGAAATAAAAAAAGCTTCTTGCCAATACCTGACAAGAAGCTTTTTCTACAAAATGAACAATAGATATCCTACACTTAGGCTACCCAAGCAATGCTCATTATTTCCGCTGTCCTTGTCAGCCTCTCTGGACTGAATTAAAGGTACCAGTATTTAATTAAGGTATATTATTGCACAATATTGTTAGTTTGTCATCTCATAAATTTTTGTTATTTATTATTCACACAAATACTTCACGGTTCTTATTTAATTTGTTATTTTTAGAATTGAAGCTAAACAAGATAAATTAATGGAGGATATTAAAAAATGGGACCTAAAGAACTTGGCAAGAGAATTAAACAAATGAGAACAAAGAAAAAACTTACACAAGCTGCTCTTGCTGAATTAGTAGGGATTACAAAAAGTCATATTTCGAAAATTGAAAATGGTGTTGCTACTCCTAGTTTAGTAACTCTCTCAAGTATTGCTGAAACTTTGGATTCCCCCATGTCTTGGTTTGTTATTCAGGAAGAGCATGAAGGATTATCCATTGTAAGAAAAAGTGATCGGAAAGAAAATGTCGCTAAAAATGAAATTGGCTACGACTATGAGTTATTAGCAAATAAAAGTTTTATGAGTAATATTAATCCTACGATTGTTACTGTCTTACAGGGTGCAGAAGAAGTTGAGCCGTATCTCCATAATAATGACGAGTTTATATATGTTCTTACTGGGGCCATCAAACTAATTTATGATGGGGTTATTTATAACTTGGTTGAAGGGGATTCAGCTTATTTTTCAGGAAGAAAACCACATATATTTATCAGCAATAGTCAGGAGGTTTCAAAAGTATTAACCATTTATGTTGAAGAATAAACTTGGCTCATAAGTCGTTAAAAATAAATAAAAATACTACTTGAGTGGAAACCCCCTTTACAAAATATTTATACTATTATAAATTATATATATCTTATTCAACAAAGTTGAATTATAGGAAACTATTTTCAAAGGGGGCCATATGATGGTTATTTCAAGAGTAAAGGGTTTCTATCAATTATCAGTAGATGAAAGAGTAGATCTTATTACTAAAGGAATAGATTTAACAGAGGATGAAATAAATGTATTGTCTAATGGTATGACGTTGGATTTAGCTGACGCTATGGTTGAGAATGTGATTGGACAAATTGGTATTCCGTTAGGAGTTGCTGCCAATTTTAAAGTAAACGGTAAGGATGTTTTTATTCCGATGGCTACAGAGGAACCTTCCGTCATTGCGGCAGCAAGTAATGCCGCTAGGGCAGCATATGATTTAGGCGGTATTCACACAGCAACTTCCGGAACAATCATGCGCGGACAGATTCAAGTGTTAGATATTTGTGATCCATATGCAGCAAGAGCAAGGATATTTGAGAACAAAGAGGAAATTATTGAACAATGCAATTTAAAAGATCCTACCTTGGTGAGCTTAGGAGGGGGAGTAAAAGATATTGAGGTACATCTAGTAAACACTGTTAAGGAAACAATGCTAGTTATCCATTTAATAGTGGATACAAAGGATGCGATGGGAGCAAATGCAGTAAATACAATGGCGGAATCTGTTTCTCCATTAATTGAGAAAATTACCGGGGGAAGAGTTGTTTTACGTATTATAACGAATCTAGCTGATAAACGAGTTGTTAGAGCCCGAGGAGTTTTTTCTTCAGAAATGTTGGGGGGAGAAGAGATTGTAAAAAATATTGTAAGCGCTTTTGAATTTGCTGATGCAGATCCTTATCGTGCAGCAACACATAATAAAGGGGTCATGAACGGAATTACCTCAGTAGTTCTGGCAACCGGGAATGACACACGTGCTGTAGAAGCAGGGGCACACGCATATGCTTCTAGAACTGGAAGATATCGTTCCCTTACGACTTGGGAGTTAAATAATGAAGGGAATTTAGTAGGAACGTTAGAAGTCCCAATGGCAGTCGGAATTATTGGGGGTGCAACGAAAACTGGTCTTCTGTCAAGAAAGTAGACAATAAAAATCGAGACTTTTTTAATAAAACACTACCGCACTTCGTTTGCTGGGGTGTTAGAAATAATCAGTCCAAAACCACGACTGATTATTTCTAACACCAAATGGCTAATTTATGAGGTATACTCCACTTCATTTTGTTGCTGTTTTTTCTCGAATTGGTTAGGAGAACAATTATCCAAAGTGGTATGTTTTCTTTTTCCATTATAAAAACTACTAATATAGTAATTTATTGCCTTTACAGCTTCCTCTCTTGTTTTAAAGCGTCTTCTGTAAATTAAATCTTTTTTGATTGTGGCATGGAATGATTCAATGCAGGCGTTATCGTATGGGTCACCTTTTTTACTCATGCTTATTTGTGCATTCTGTTCTTTCAAGATATCAATGTAATCATGCGAACAATATTGAGAGCCGCGATCAGAATGATGAATAAACCCGTCTTCGGGCTGCCTTGAAACAATCGCCATATTTAACGCTTGTATGGCTAACTCCTTTTTCATGTGAGTGGCAAGACTCCACCCTACAATTTTTCTAGAGAATAAATCCATAATCGACGATAAGTACAGCCATCCTTCCAACGTCCAAATATATGTAATGTCAGCTACCCAAACCTTATTGGGTTCCTCTACATCAAATTGTCGGTTAAGTAGGTTAGGTAAATAGTTAAATCATGATTAGAATCTGTAGTAACTACGTACTTTTCTATTGGAGTAGCTCTTAACCCCATTTCCTTCATCATTCGTGCCACTGTTTTTTGCGAAATACTATACCCCCATTCCATTAGGTCATCGTGAACTCTAGGGCTTCCATAGGTTCCGTAACTCTCGTGAAAAGATCTACTAATTTTTTGTTGGATCTCTAAACGGTAATATTCCTTCTTAGAAAGAGGATTATTCTGGACCCTTAGCCACTTGTAGTACCCACTAGTTGATACTTCTAAAACTTTACACATCTTCCACACAGCGTATTCATCTGAGTGGGCTTGAATGAAGGCGTAAATTACTTTTGGCTTTTTGTGAAGATGTGCATGGCCTTTTTTAGGATTTCATTTTCCTCTCTTAACTGTTCTATTTCCCTTTCGTGTTGTTTCTTAAGATCTTCCAGTTCTTTGGGTGTAATATAATCTGGCTTCTTACTGTTCAATTTCTCCCTGTATGCCTTAACCCAGATAATGAGGGTCTTATAAGGGATCTCAAGCTCATAGGCAACTTCTGTTGCTTTTCTGCCTTCCTCCACAACTAACTTTGAAACATACTCTTTGTATTCTTGTGAATGATGCTTCCCCATGTGAACACGTCCTTTTAAATGTTGATTCAATTATAAACTAAATCTCGTTTTCCAGTGTCCACTTTTAAGACTAACCTCATTCTATCCCCATTTACTTCCACTTTTTAGTTTACTTTCTTTAAATTCCGAATCTTCTTCAGCAGAATAATCTGCATATGACTACCTATCAAATACAAGAACATAGGTTTTTCGATCATCGTCATCATATTGGACGACCACAGAAATAACCGTTTTGTTACCTTCATCTAATTGGATAGTTTTTTTAGTTTCGCCTTCAATCTTTATCGTTGAACTACTGTGCACTGCTACTGGTGAAATTGTGACATTTTTGGTTTCTTTATCTACTGCGATATGGTAAGTAAATTCATCCTTAACAAATGTACTATCCCATGTACCTGTTGAAACTGTGAGAGATGAAAGCATCGCCTTACTTGTTTTTTGTTCCGTCGTACTAGGCAACTGTTGTGGTGTACCTGCTGTTGTTTTCTGCACTGTAACAGCTTGGCCACCTTTTTGATTGTTTTGTTGTATGTTTGTATTACGATTTGTGCTGGTCGTTGGACCAATTGATGGTTTAGTACTAATAGTGGTACCAGGGGTTGACTTGCCAGGTGATTTACCTGGTGACTTATCATTACTCTTTAATCGTTTGACATGAAAGTTATACGTTTTTGACTCCCCATTTTCTGCTGTTACCGTAATGCGAATAGTGCTTTCACCGACAGGAACATTCACTGTCATCCCATTCTTTGTGACTGATTTATTATTGATCTTAATGGTCGAAGTCTTTTTCATAGCAGTCGGAATAATTTTGATCCTCTCTTCGTTGTTTAAACCTTCAATGTTATAGGTAGTAGTACTTGGAGAAAAACGTGGGGATAGCACCCCATCTGATAGTTCAATATGTTTTAGTGAATTATCTCCATTCTGCTCTCTAGTAATTGTAAGTTTATACGTACTAGATTCATTCGTTCCGTTATTAACTGTAATTAGAAAAAGATTTTCTCCAGTTTTAAGTGAATACGTTTCGGAAGTTCCATTTCCTACATTTTTTCCGTTAACGGTAATTTGAGCACTCGAAGTATTACTTTTTAAAAGCAAATTAATCTCCTGAACCTTATTTTCCACCGTAGCGGAGTATACCTTTACATCCGATGAGAAAGCTTGGTCAAGTTTCAGCCCACTAATTTCCAATTCCGATAATAGATTAGACTTCTGGGCAGTTTGGATTGCTGTTACACTTTCTGCAAAAGAATAAGGTATGTAACTAACCGATCCTAATCCGATCACCGAGGCAGTAAGTAAAATCTTTAATTTTCTCGAGTTCACCATCAACTAATCCTCCAATCAACTGTTTGTTCAATAGTGAATAGTGGATTAACTATACCAATCGAAGCTTAAATTTTGCTTAATTTATATTCTTATAACCTTCATTTACCTATAGTCCGGTTCGTGATGGATCCAAATGGTTAGTTATTCCTCAACATCTCCGCAAGTTCATATAAAGAATGGTATTGTAAAATTTGATAGTTCCTTCCATCCTTTTTCAAGTAGTTTTTCTCACAAAATTGTGTAAGTACATGCAGTAAGTGCCGATAGGATACACCTAAATAATCACAAACCGTTACGTGTTTCTCCTTATAAATCCCTTCATCGGCAGTTTGTAATATAAAGTCCGCAAGCCGGTTTTCAAGTGGGAAAGCGAGGCTTTGTGAATACTTAGCTGCCATAAGTGTCGCTTTTGCACTTAAAAATTTGGTTAATTCTCGGAGAAATTTTGCATCCTCCAGTAATTGTGTACGATATCGATGAAACGGAAGCGCAAAACAAATTGTCTTCGTTGATGCTTGAATACCCTTCGTATAATACACATCATTTAATAATTCCATTTCCCCAATGTAATCATGGGTATTAATCATATTAATTAAGGATACTTTCCCATTTTGATGTGTTACATATATTTTTGCCTTTCCTTCCATTACATAAAATAAAAAGTCCGGTCTCATGCCCTCTTTGATAATCCATTCATCCCGTCTGTATTCATGCACCTCCAAATACTCTTCAATTTGAAAGGAAAATAGATGTGCTATTGAGTTATTCTCCAAATACAACCTCTTCTTCTCGCCTTTATAAACTTCCATCTCCCACCTCAGAATATGAGATATCTCCTATTTTTTAAATGTAATTCCATGATATCATCCAATCATTGAGGGGGAAAGTAATGAATACACAACGCTGGATGAGTACACGCTTTTTAGTTTTTTTATGACATGGGGCATTTTTCTACCTTTTTGGTCAGGATGGATGATTTATACAAAAGGAATTACAGTCTCACAAGCTAGCTTGATCATGAGCTGCGGTTTAGTCGCAAGAGGTTTGTCCACATTATTTGCCTTTCCTTATTTATCAGGGAAATTTAGCAGTAAACTCCTATTGAATGTGGCGGGAATCGGCACACTGGTTGCTTTACTCTGTTATATTCCGGCAATCTCGTATGCTAGCTTACTAGTAGTAACCATCGTTTTACATTTATTTTACCCAATGTTGATGCCTGCATTAGATAGTGCTGCAAGCCTTCTAGTGAAGAGCAAACAACTACAGCATTACGGAAGAAGTCGCCAGTGGGGATCCATTGGGTTTGTCTCGGTCGGAATCATACTAACCATTTTTACAGGAATGTTTGGGGATAAGGTGATTTTTTGGGCACTTTTTCTTGGAATAATTGGGTTTGTATGTCTTAGTTTTATGCGCGCACCTGATATATTGTCTGAAAAGACGCAAGTAGATCAAACTCAGAAGGTGAGCATATTTCAATTATTCCGTATCAAGCACTTTGGCTTAGTGCTCATAATCGTTATTTTACTGCAAGCGGCACATGCCACCTATTACAACTATGGTTATATTTTCTTACAAGATATCCATGCACCGATATATCTAATTGGTCTCATTATTAACATTGCTGTAATTGCAGAAATTGTCTTCTTCTCCATTGCAGATAAACGCTTCAATAAATTTTCAATAGGCTCTTTGTTGATATTAGCGGCACTTGGTTCTTCCATACGCTGGATATTAGTGTTTACCTTTCCAAATGTAATTGTATTCTGTGTTGCGCAAACTTTACATGCATTCTCGTTTGCCATGGGGCATTTTGCCTTTATGAAATACTTAATCAACAACATTTCACACGCACAGGTACCAAAAGCTCAAGGCATGTATTCGGCGCTTGCACTTAGCTGGAGCACCGCGGTGTTTACAATTTTCGGCGGCTATTTATACGAGATTGAGCCAAGGTATGCCTTTCTCGGAATGATCATTTGTACTCTACCGGCAATGATACTTGCTCTTGTATATCGAAAGCTTTCACTCAGAAAGGAAATCATACGTTCAATTTAAATTGTTTAGTAATATTACAAAGCTGATTTAAAAATAATGTTTTAGCAATTAGCCAAGTACAATTATCAGGTTTTAACTGGCACTCCTTATGGAAAGAATAAACTTAATCTCTTTTGTAAAACTTCTAAGACTTCTGGAGGCAATTCTTTGACCTTGATATCCTCACCGAGGAAAAGTAGCCAATTTGTTATTTCGGTCAGTTCTGCCGAATTATGAACATCGATAAAGGTCGTTAAAATGGCTGTCGTTTGGTAAGGATTTGTATAGGAAATTGAAACTTTTAACGGATGATATTTTTTGAACTGGGCAATCGCATTCGGACCAAGTTCCAGGACAAGGTTAATTTCTTCCTCCTGCTTACGTAGTTTTTCTAAAATCCTTTTCCTACTTAATTTATTTTTCATCATGTAGGGTTCGACTTTATTGAGATTGTCGACATGAAAAACCCGCCTTTTTTCATCCTTTAAGTCAAAGCCTTCAATCAACCAAAGGCTTTTTTCACGATAAAGGTGCAAAAGATAAATTGGATAAGACTGTATTATCTTCCCTTCTTCGATGGTAATCAATAAATAGCTATCCAATAGGAGAATTTGGATAAGCCTTTCTAACATCGGCTGGGGTAGATCTGACAGATCTAATAGGTCGGGATTATTCGGATTGGTCCCTTCAAAAAGCAAGATTTGATTTAAGAGAACAAGGTCATCTTGTTGGTTTTCTGAGATAAGGCCAAGTAATTTTTCAGCTAAAGATTGACGGCTTTTTAGATAAGGGAGTTGTTGGTTTCTTGTAGCCATAAAAGCAATAAAAAGTGCTTTAATCTCATTATCGGTAAAGCGAACAGTAGGCAGGACAGAGTTATTCATAACAAAATAACCACCATCCCTGCCAACTTCAGCAACAAGTGGCATCCCCATAGCTTCAATTTCTCTAATATCTCTAATAGCTGTCGAACGAGAGATGCTAAATTCCCGCATGATTTCAGTAATGGTAAAGTGGGAGCGGTTGTTGATATACCGCATAATGGTATTAATCCGTTCAACTTTTTTCATAAGGTCTCCTAAACAGTGTCACTTTTTGACATGATTTAAGGTTATCATATACTTAGCAAATGAAGAACACAAGTCGTTTGACTAATAAAAAAAAGGATGGTTTTGAACATGGCAAATTACACTTTAGAACAAAAAGACAGTTTTACCGTTTTAGGAATTGGAACAGAGCTTAAGAGCCATTACACAGATTTTGCGGGCATAAACAAAGAAAAATCGGACTTTTGGAAAGCTGTCAGCGAAGATGGAAGGCTTGATACTTTAAAATCCATTGCCACAAATGATTACATTTTTGCCGTGAACGAAGCGGTGAATAACAAGATGATGTATTATGCTGGTGTGATGACAGAGGAGAATGTACCAGAGGAGTCCAGACTTATTCAATTTCCAAAAGGGGAATACCTTGTTGTAAAGGGAGAAGGAAAGACAGGCGAAGAATTGAGTAATACGCTTACAGGCATTGCCTTCGGGCAGGCCTTACCAGAAGCAAAGGATGTTGCCTACGTTGGCGGGCCAAATACAACGGTTGAGATGGGGCAACGAAACGGCTTAGTCTTTGGTGAAATGTGGATTCCTGTTGTAAGGAAATAATTAGTGAAAAAAGGAGAGTTTTAATTGTCCTATATCGTTGATTTTAAAAATGTATCTACAGTTGGTTTAGAGTCTTCACCAGTAGCAGAAGCACTTGCAGGTTTACGCGCTAATGAAGCACGTTATTTTATGAACAAATATAAGCATGAATTTACCGTTGTACCCGCTAGCGAAAGTCAGGAGACCCTGGATTATGCGAACCGAATTTTGAAAGAAGAACGCGATATTGAGTTTGCGGCCAAACCTTTAGAAACGTCACGTTTTCAAGTGGAAAACATTAAATTTGCCTACGTCTTTTATGAAGATGGCCTTAGCATCAACGTTATGTACACGGTTGATGACCCTAAGAAGCGTGCTGTAGGTTTTAAGCTTTCTGAAGGCATGGAGGTACCAAAGGAGTTAGAAGGTAAGTTTAAGTTTGCTAGGCAGAAGTCTAAGTTAGCTGGAACCATTCGGGGCTCGTTTTTTGTTATTAAAGGAGAATATTAAAGAGACAAAACAGCACCTCTCAAATTAGAGGGTGCTGTTATTTTTTCAAAAAAACTTATTTACTCTTGATACGGTTCACACCAAACCAATCTATGATTGAATTATTTTGTTTGAGTCGACTTGTAAGTCCTTTTTTTCTCTATTTTTCTTATACAAATAAGTAAATAATCTAATATATTGTCCGACAAGTAATGCATTTAAGACAGTACCTTCTCGAATAAACATAATCTTACCAGCTAAAATTAGACCGAAGATTAATGCTAAAGCAAGTAACGTCAAGTCAAAAAATGTTTTAACGTTGCCCCATTTAAAACCGGTCCTTAGCTGAACAGCATTAACGAAATTATCAATAGGCATTAGAACAACTTCAGATTGAAGCATGAGGAAGACACCAAAGGCTAAAAATGCATCTCCAACAACAAGTGTTAAAAGTCGAGTCCAATACACAGGAAGATCTAGGTATTCAAATGTAAGGGATAAGTTGAAGTCTAAAAAAACCGCCATAATTGCTGAAGCAACCAGCCCCATAATATGGTACAATTTAAAGCCCTTTCTATACACTAAAAATGCCAACACTAACATGATACACTCTAAAATGAAATTCGCCCTTCCTTGGGTTAACCAATCGATATGCACGACGAAAACTCTTTGAAAAGCACTTTGAGGTGAAATTCCTATCCCTGCTGTTATTGCAAAACTAACACCAAGTGACACCATATAAATACCAATAATGTAAACAATCCAACGTTTTACTAGGCTACTTTTATCTGTCTTTAAACCGCTTTCATTTTGCATAAACATCCTCCTATTACCCTAAGAAATTTTGTAAGTGTAAATCAATCATTTACTATCTTGGGTGGAACATTTTGCATCTGTTAACTATGGAAACTAATCGTTTCTATAAAACTAAGTAACAAAATGAAGTTGCTATCTTCCATCATTATAAAATGTTAGTGAACTAGCTGACTATCCCAAAAGTCGTATACTTCGAAATAAGCGAATAACTTTGGAGATGATTCTGATAATGATGGAACATTATAAGTGTGGACCTCACAGTCCAGTTACTCTTCCATAAAACGAAAACGGTGTAGTGAGATAAATAGACTTAATAATTTATTAACGACAGGTTCCCCTTCATTATGATTTCCCATCGTTTCTAACGTTGCATCAATCGCGTCTGCACTGGCTGTCAATTCATCTACTGTCATATTTGCCATTACTCCATAGATTTCCAAAGGCATGACACTTTTGTTTTCTAAGTTATCTGTAACAATACAAGCACCTGAATATTTATCTACTTCTTTCGCACAGTAACACATTTCTTCACTATTTTGACCAACTACGACAAAATATGGTGTTGGTGCCGGCCATGTAGTCCCAACAGCACCATGATCAACATAGACGCCTTTAAATAATCCGTTCACAACATGTCTCTTACCATTTGCATATCGTTGAATGACGGATAATCTACTATAAGACTTTCCTTCATATTCTGGAATGACCACACCATCTTTGAATGGTACCCAAATTTCTTGGTAGAAGTTTGCATGTCCTCTGCCATACACATCAAATAAATATACTTTTGCTCGTGTGCCGTCTTCCGATATTTCTAATGGTTCAATATCTAACTGTTCCGGTGTTAAGTCATCTAAACCTCTGACTGCTTCTGTACACATGCCTGAATAGTCATTATCCGCATTTTTTAGTAACCTTTTATCTTTTGCAATTAAATCCCCATCTTTAAATACGTAAAGTGGATTAATATTTGATAAACTGTCTGTTAATACAATGTCTGCATAACGCCCTGGTGTTAAGGATCCGATTTCATGATCCATATGAAATGATTTTGCAGTATTATAGGATGCCATTTTAATAGCTTTAATCGGGTTGATGCCCATCTCAACACAATAGGAAATAATCCAATCCATATGCCCCATTTTAAGAAGTCTTTCCACTGAAATATTATCTGTACAGAGCATAAAATTGTCTGTTGGAAATTTACGGTCGACAATCGCACGTAATAACGTTTTAATAACTTCACTACTGCCTACGCCAAATTTTATTTGTGTTGGGAAACCATAACGAATACTTTTTTCAATATCCTTTTCATTCCATACATCATGATTATTAGATACACCCACAGCAGGTAAATAATTTAGCATCATATCGGAAAGTGCGGTTAACCCCCAATGTCCATCAATAAATACACCTTTTTCTCTTGCCCATGCTAATTTTTGAAAATCCTCTATATCACCTTTACTATATTTAAAATGATCTAATTCACCAAGTCCAATGACTGGGGCCATTTCCAATACTGCTTTTGTAACGTCAGGGTCTGTTTTCTTTCCGGGTGCCAATGCAAACAAGCGATATGGTAGTTTTTCATAGCCTTCAAAAAGTTCTGTTGCTGCTTTGATGCCATCTTCTTTTGCCGCGCTAAGAAGATCGAGACATTCTGCAAAAATAGTTGTGGTACCATTTGGAACCATCGCTTCAGCTAATGCTGTAGGGTGGGCTAATTGTGATTCAAAATGTAGATGTGCATCTATTAATCCCGGAATTGCATATAATCCCTGCCCATCGAAGACATCCTTTACTTGAATAATAGATTCATCTGGATTGAGTGCAATAATTCTTTTGTCATAAATAAGCAAAGACCCCTCATACACAGTTTCTCCATGCACGTCTAAAATGTTTAAATTCTTCATGAGTAAGTCTGCTTCTGCTTTTCCTTCGAGGATACGAAAAATAGTTTGAACTTTTTCTAATTGATTAGTTGTTTCTTGCATGTGAAATCTTCCCTTCTAGACGAAATTTTTATAAGTAAACGTTTTAAACTATTTGGTTAATCGATTAACTAAATTTTAAAAAATAAAGGATATTACCATTTGCAGTTAGTCTTCAAAAGAAGTTAATCGATTAACCATTATACGTGTAACCCCTTACAAGTTTGAAAAGGGGGTGATTCAGCCTGATTTATTTTAAAAGAAATCAGGCAGATTCACGTTCTACAATAAATGGCTCCACTACGGTAACATCCTCAAATTTTTTATTCGAAATTTGATTCAAAATAATTTCCGCACTCTTTTGTCCCAACACCCAGTTTTGTAAATCGACGCATGTGAGTTCCGGTGTTGAGATTTCCGAAATAAGTGAATTACCTAGACTAAGCACGGAAATATCCCCAGGTATTTGTATATTGGACTTGGCAAATGCTTTCGTTAAGTAGACCGCGCTTTTCTCATCAAGCACAAACACGCCATTAATCTGATGTTCAATAAGTTTGGGTACAAAATCCTTGATAACATTTTTGTCATCAGGTATTTCTATTAACATTGGCTCCTGACCACTATTTGTTGCTTGCCTATACCCATCTAAAAAGTATTTCAGCAAATGCTTCGGTAAAGGCTTATGCATAAAAGCAATGTTTTCCTTCTTCTTTTTAATCAGATGTTCTGTACCGATTTTGCTCGCTTTTACTAAGTCAGGATATAAAAGTGGAAAACCTTCATAAGGTATACATCTATTCGCATACACGACTGGAATCTTCCAACCTAAAACATCCTCTTTAATTTTCTCTTTAAAAGATGTATCCGGAAATAATCCAATAAAAATAATACCAGCCACCATATTCTCTCTCATGAGATTTAGAATATCATCTTCACTTAAATGAAGATTATCCACTTCATAGATAAAAATATTGTATTGATGTTCAGCCAATGTCTGACTGATCCCAGAAGTAATCTCCGAATAATACAGATGATTCAATTTAGGTAAAATCACCGCAACATTGGAAGTCACTTGTTGTTTTAATGATTTGGCGATGACATTAGGAACATAGCCTAATTCCTTAATCGCCGCTTCAATTCTGTCTTCCGTTTCCTTTTTTACGACAATATTGGAATTGAGATATCTAGAAACAGTACATGTACTTACCTTTGCATGCTTAGCGATATCCTTTAAAGTAGCCATTTTATTTCTCTCCTATTTCATAAAACACATTTAGTTAATCGATTAACCTCTAACTAAAATTAGCATAACACAAAATTCCCAAATTGCAATATTATTTTTTAAATAAAATTTATATTCTGATAAATCAAAGGGCGAAAACGTATAGCTGTTTAAGATAAAAGCAACAGCTATACATCTTTCATGGTCTGTTAGATTGATTGAATTATCAAAAGAAGTATATGTTGTTGCCGCAGACAGCACCAAATTTGGCAAAGATGTAACAATTGGTATTGCTCCCCTTGAAAAAATTGACCACATCATTACAGATGGCAACATAAAAAAAGATTTTATAAATAAATTTAAAAAAACAACTACAAACTTAATTGTTTCGGAATAGGAGATAGACCTATCATTTAATGATTTTTCGCCCTTTGAAAAGAATTTCATTTCACCATAAAGGTGATTTTTCCATCTTAACAAAACAGCCCCTTTGGTGGGTGCTGTTATTTTTAATCAAGAACCTTACTTATGATACGGTTCAACACAATGTATCTTTGTGAGGTTTAAAAAGGTGCCCCAAAAGTAAGAATTTAGGGCACCTACTATTTTTTATAACTTATTATCTAAACTTGCAAACACTTTGTGAATTTCATTATATAGATGTTTCCAACTTTCGGATGTACTTGCAAGTTCACTTAAACTATTCATGTAAAGTTTAATAATAAACCTTCCAAGCTTACTGCTAGGAGTGGTCTCCAGCGTATCCATGATCTGCTGCAATCTTTCATTCATAACTTTGACAGTTTCCACTTCAAATTCATCATTAGAATAATCATATGTCGCATGTCCATACGCATCTTTAAGATCAAAAGGTGCAGTTAATATATATACAATGGAAGAAACAATTGGTTCAACAAATTGTGGCTCGCTTTCCATGATTTCCGGTGAAACTTGGTTTAACACAACCGTTTCTAAGTTGTTGATTACTTCTGACATTTAATTGCACCCCAGTTTTTTTGAACTTTGTTTTCTAGGTTAAATAACCACTCATTGTAAAAAAATGCTTTAACATTCTTTAGTTTTCATCATGATTATATAAAAAACTACGCGACTTTTATACTATTTTAAAAAAATAATTTCAGCTGGGGATGGTTCTGCAGTTTTAAGTTAGCATATAATTCAAGGTCAAATCAAAAAAAACACCCTTCCCTACAACTAAAACAAAAACGGGAGCTTCCTCCAAAAATCTCCCTCTTATCTAGATTGTTATTGTCCCTTTTATATATTCAGGAAGAATCAATCCTCCATCAATATATTCTTTAAGAGAAAACACCATCGGTTTACTATTTTCGCCAACTCCAATGATTACGCTTAAATCCTCAGGCGAATATACAACGGTATGCAACGTACCAAAGTACTCTTTATAATGTTTAAAAAATAATGGGGAATTTCCATCATTAAAATGATGATAAGCAGACATAGGAGATAGACCCTCGGTTATTAGAGATTTTACATACTCCTTTCGTTTTATCGACTCATATACCTGTGTCCTGTTTTTATTCTTTAAAGTTTCTGATTCAAAATGGTTTGTGCAAATTAGAGGATTTGTAAAATTTTCTACCTGCTGTTGTGGAGAAGCTTCTATGAGGACACTTTTTCCACTTTGGTCTGTGATGGAATAATTGTAGCAATAGCCATGGGGGATATTGGTGATAAAGGTTATTGCCTCTCCAATATTCGAGCACTGTTCGAGTAGCATTCTGACAATAGTAGTCGCAATAAATCCCTCTTCACTATGTTTATTATTTACAAAATGCAACCCTACAACAAGGCCTCTTTCATTCATTCCATCAAGTCTCCCGATTACTTGCTGACTAAAGCCTACACTAGCATAGCCATCTATTGGATTCATAAATACAATTCTTGCATCATACATTTCCGGACTAAAATCATAATTACGAACATAATAGCCATCATTTACTAATGTAGTACAACCCATTTCGGGAAACACTACATCATATCCACTAAAAAGTTTAATAGTCGAATCTAATTCCATACCCAATCCCACAGCCATACCTTTTAGTTCTTGAAATAAATTCGGTGAAACATCCTTTATTAATTCCTTCGCCTTTTGTGTATTAGAATTCTTTGTCAATTCATTCATTTGATCAAGATGGTTTGAGATTGGCAATGACATTAGTTCCTTCCCCAGTTCCAAGCCAATTTGATAATAGTCCCCTTTTAAATCTACTACTCTAACAATCAACTCTTCGTTTAGATCCATTTTACATATCTCCCCTCTTACTCATTTGAGTGACTGGCATTATTAAATTGATATCCGTGAAATCATCTCCACGATACCATTCTAGTACGGAACCTGTTGGAATCCATTTATTATCGTTTGCATAGGTTATTAATTTTTGATAGCCTTTTTGAATTTCCGTTATCGGTTCATGGAAGGGTAAAGCAATACAAATACACGAAGCCATTTGTTCGATTATACCTATTTCAGTTAGTCTGCTTGTTTGAATGGCAGATGGTACACCAAAACCAATTTGTGCTTTGATCAAATCTTTTCCGGATAGATATTTTAAATAACAACTTTTAATCGGAATGTTTAATTTCTCAAGTTCTTTACCTCTTTTAATAAAATATTCTCCAAACTTTCCGGTTTTAGATTCTGCTAAGAACCATACAATCGTTTCCGCAGTTTTTTCAATTAGATAAAATTGATTATTGGCTGAATCGCTTTCTAAATATCGTAAACTTACATTCAAGATATCTAACCTTGCCTTTATCATTTGGATCCAACTATCCATCATTTTCTGCCGAATTTTATCATCATCTTCCTTTAAATACATTTGAATATCCTTAATCGGTACATCAGCCAACCGCAAACTGGAGATCAACTTAATCTTTTCCACTTGATCATCCGAATAAACTCGATAGCCACTGGAGTTTCTTTCTACAGAATGTAGTAAATTTATTGACTCATAATATCTTAATGCACTTTTGGAGACACCCGTTCTTTCTGAGAAATCTTGTATTGTCATGAACTTACTCAACTATTACACCTCCTATACTCAATGTTACAGCTTAAAGCTACTTTAAGGTCAAGAGGAATTTCAAAAAAAAGCTTGCTACTCAGCAAGCCACTTCATTACCTTTTATGAGGTTAAAATTAACCTCACTTACTTATGATACGGTTCACCGTAGTTATTTAAGAGGCAAAAATTAAGGCATTGGAATACATTTAATTTATCCAATGCCTTATAAGTATTATATTGTCTACACCAATGATTTGATAGTAATAACTAATTACTTCATGCAATTTCTAAGGTAAAAATCTGTAATCTCCTTAACAATTTGTGCTATAAGTGCAGTATATCATGGAATTAGGGAATCTGAGGTTAACAACATTAACAGAAATTTACCGTTTTTCATGAGATAGCGTTACCAAAATGTTAGCAGTTTCAAGAAGATAGTCTGTTATCATTATTCACGTACCCCACATGTGGCGAGTAGACAGTGACAACAAAAATAAATTATTACGTGTCCCAAGGAATAGTGTTTGCTCAAAATAAAATATTGTCACCATATCGAACTTTAATTTGATTCTACTAAATAGTACTTTTCCAAAATCTCTAAAAACCCTGTTTTATTTCTTAATGATTTCAAATTATTATGATTTTTCAATAAAACAAGCAATTTCTTTCTATCATAATAACAATCAAAAAATGAAGGTTTAATTTTATCACTATTATTTAATTCTTTCAATTTTTGCATGCCTTCTTGGGAAAAATTAGCACTAGTAATATAACAACCTTTTATTTTCGACTTATCATACTCGGAGTTTTTTTCGTAATATGCTTTGGCAATTGGATATGTCTTACCAAAAAACCAACGTATAGAATTTGGTGTACTGGTATCTCCTAAATTAATTATAGTGGAATTTTTTAATCCCTTTAATTCAATAATTACAATTTCATCTTCATTGTTATCGCGAACGATAACATCGAACTCATAGGATTTTTTAGGATCATCAATACTTTTAATAATTTTTGAGTGTTCTATATGTGCTCCTTTAAATAAATTCGATAAAACAGTATACATTAATGTCTCAAACAAATCTCCCTTTAGATTTTGTAAATTCTCCGTTTGACCTGACTCCTCAATAACTGTTAGGGATTCTCCGATCTTTTCAATAACTGAACTACTAGTTTCTTCATCTATCATGAATGCTTCATCAATTATTCTTTTCATATCTCTGTACTTTTCAATAACCTGAACGATATTACTTCCCATTATTGACTTAAGTGAGAAGTTTAGAATATGCAAATTATTCATTTCCCTTTTAACGTTTTCATCTACATCAAGATAAAAAATAATCGGCATTACTTTACGAGCGCTTTCTTGTATTGTGCTATGTCTTATTGACTGAATACGCTCATAAAATGCTTCTAAATCGATTTTTTCATAAGTACGATAAATCAGAATTTCCATTACAACAATTGTATAATCCTCATCTAATTTACCTGTATTTAAGGTAAAACCCGTGGTCTTAGAAATGGTTGTTGCATCAAAAGGAAAATCATTTCTAATAGCCCCTAAATTGGGATTATCTTTTCTCCGATAAGATACCCTATCAGTTATAAATCCATGATTAACCAGCCATCTAATAATATCGTTTATAAACATGACATCCCGCTTCATGTTAGCAAGATGGGCTTTTATTTTTTGTCTTATGACAAAAGAATCTTCAACATCCATTTGATCTTCTAATAATACTAAAAAAGGAATTCCAGTCTCCTTATCTTCAATCTTCTTAATGATCTTGTTATCATTTAATCGTTTTATTTCATCTTCTAACGAAATAACGCGATACTTTTCTTTATTAGTCATTGGCGTTGCTGTAATCTTGACTGCTTCATAATAAGAACAAATTCCACCTGTACGTGAAAGAAGCGTAAGCAATCTGAACAATGGCTTGCGATATTTTCGACTTATATCAAGCAATGCTCTTACATCAACATTTCTGTTTTGATTCATATAAAAATATTGTCTTTTTTCAAAGCTAAATGGCTCGCTAGATTTTATGATTTTTTCTTTAACCGCTCGGCTAATTAGTTGACGTGCATAATTATAAGTAACTTCAAACTCAGTTACTAATTTTTCAATTAAATCATGAGCAACTAATACATTAGATTGCTCCTTAAATAAATCAGTTAGAAATTTATTATATTTATTCATGTAACACAGCCCTTATATAAATTTTATCTTCTTTTAAAAAAAGGGACTAAAGATTTTTTTAAAAAAAGGTTGATAATAAAGGTTTTTGGGAATCAAATTAAGGTAATAACATGTAACTTAGCTAATGTTTCTCAAAGATATAATGCTAGCATACTGGATGATTTTCATACCTTTTATAAAAGTTCGTCTGGAATAAGAGCATTACCATCCCTAAATTCTTGATCGACTAAGATAACATTATTTAAATTGGCAGACTTCCATATTGACTCTGGAATGTGTTCAAATACTATCATCTGAAACGTTTGGCCATATACTTCATTAATATGAGTTATAAAGTTGTTAAGGACGGTAAAAGCAATCGTTATTTTGGTTCTATCATCTTGTGGTATCTGTGACCATTTTTTTGTGTTTTTCTTGTTTCCTTCCTCACCGTAATATGGTCTACTAGGCTGATCCAAGATTAGAAGACTTGGAACATAAGGAGCACCTTGTTTTATTATCAACTCATGTATTCCAAGCATAAAACAAAGATGCATAAACATATGATTTGAACTACTTCCTACAACAGAAGGGACAAGTGCAGTAGGTTTTTTCAACTGTAAAACCTTGGTTTTATAATCAAATACAGATTGATAATCCTTGTAGATTCCAAGTGCATTAGAAGATTTGTCTAGATATCTTTGAACAAGTTCTTCTAGCAACCTGATAACTAAACTTCTATCAATAATTTCTGTCTCAAGTTTTGATTTAAGTTGTTCAAGTTCATCTTTCTTTTTTTCTAGATCCTCTTCATTGAAAATCTCTTGATCTCCATGTTTAAATAACCTTAATTTAGATTTTATTTCCCCAATGAATACGAATTTTTCAATTTCTGTGTTAAAAGATTTTTTATTTTGCGGAACTTTATCTATATCTTTTTGAATTTCATCAAGTTGCTTTGTTAGTTTTTTAAGATCATCATCTAAATTTATGTCAAATGGCCTTTTGTTACTTATATCCTTTTTAATCTTATTCATTTCAGTTTCAAGAAAATCAAGCAATTCAGTAAGAATAGGATGTTGTATAAGATGTCCGTAATTTTCTCTTAGATGATCTACTGGTTTGAGACTTTCAAATGTCTCCGACTGAAGTTTTTTGAATCCACTATACTCATTTTTAAATTTATTATAACTTCTAATTTTATGCTTGATTTCATTCTTCTTTTTTTGTAATCTTTCAAGCTCCTTCATATTTTCGGATGTATTTAAAAATTGAACATTTTCAACTACATGCTGTAAGTTACCTATATCCTCATTTAAGCTATTTGTTTCAAGTGAAATTAAATCGTATTCTTTT
Source organism: Heyndrickxia vini (assembly GCF_016772275.1). Taxonomy (NCBI): domain Bacteria; kingdom Bacillati; phylum Bacillota; class Bacilli; order Caryophanales; family Bacillaceae; genus Heyndrickxia; species Heyndrickxia vini. The sequence continues at coordinate 4,254,166 of NZ_CP065425.1, forward strand.
GCCTGTTTAACTATTGATCTTAGCTCACTATCAAATACACTATTTTCTTTTAAGATAGCATTTTTTCGTCGCTCCAATTTCAAAATGTCTTTTTCTAATGTATTAATCTTGTCCTTTATTATTATGTTATTAACGGTATCAATTCCAATAGCTAGGTCAAATATTCTATGAAGGGCTTCTTTGTATTTTTCATCATTTTGTTTATCGAAAAAAACTTCACTATGGTCAATAGTATCTCCAGATTGTGTATTGAATAAAAAGAAATATCGTAGCGATATTTTACTTCCAGCCTTTAATTTTTTCCCACTGTATGGAATAGTTACATTGCTATCAATCGAAAACTCCCTTTCAATTACAGCTTTTAATTCATCTTCGGTAATGTTTGGAGTAGGCTCATTTGGAACATCACCGATTGGGGAGAAATAGTATGATGAACTTACTTTTCGATTTTCACTTAACGCCCCTCTAGCAATTACATATTGCTTATCGTTTATCTCAAATTTAAGACCGTACCAATTGATATTCTCATTAATTTTTTCATCAGGTATTTTTGTTTTACTGGCAAAGAAACAATAATCTACAATATCAATAATTACGGACTTGCCTGTACCACTTTCACCTGTAATTACATTTATTTTGTTCTCAAAAAAGGGGATTGAACGTATCTTTTTATTTTTGAGCCACAAATTTATTTCATTAATTACGAATCTCATAATTTCACCTTCAATTGTAGGTATAGGTTCTTATCATTGTCATTAAGAATTTCTGATAATTTTTTCCCAGCTATTGAAATATTGAACGCTCTTAGTCCATACGCCTCTTTGTTTATTGCAAGTTTTTTTTCTGGGTTAATAGAAATTTCAGAATTCTCTATTCTTATAAGTTCTATCTCTTTAAGTAATATTATTGAATTCACTGACAAAGTCAGAAGTGAATAGTAACGGTCGTTATAATTTGAAAAGAAATCGGGCTTTTTAATTATAAATTCCTCAAGACTACGCAAGGTAGTGTTGTTGTTTTTCAAGAAATCGAGTGTGCCTTGATGCGAAATAAAAGGGAATATAAGCATTGATTTAGCGACGCTTATGGTTTGTAAATGAAAAAGTACTGAATAAATAGCTATTGCACCAATCATTTCATTATTATATAGATTTTTTGGGGTCATCATGCTCATACTTTTCCTCCCAGTCAATTCGCCACCCAATTAAGGGCTCATTGGACAACAAATAAAATTGACCATTACTCAATTCAGTATCAAGCGCTGTCTCATCAAAGACAAGTTCATTTTTTCTAACAGCGTCTAAGCATTTCAGAGCAGCTAATACGATATCCTTTTCTGAGGGCGCTGTTCCAAACATTTTTAAATCCACATTAATTTCCCGATGAACTTCGTCATGACAATTTCTCCACCTTGCGATACAGTCATTGTTGAATTCATCGATTTGTTCCTGCACTATAAGTCCTCTATTAAGCCATTCCTTCAAATGGTTATTGATCTGTAACATAGAACTTGCAAGCCTAAGCATTTCCGAAGTTGCAGTCTTATCTAATGCTAAAATGTCAATAAGTTGTTTAATAAATACTTGTTGTTCTATAGGCTTATCAAAGTGAATGGGGTTTTTATTTATGGGTAACTTTTCATTTCTACCTTTATCAAAGTATAAATGATAATCATGGTAAAACTCTTCAAAGCTAATTACATTTTTAACTTTCGATTTAGTATTGATGTAGTTACGTTGTCTTAAATTACTGTCCACAGCATTAAATACATCCTCAATTTTTGATTCTTTTACCTGTTTCCCTTTGATTCTGCTTTTTATTTTTAAAATCAAATCGTCTTGATCTAGTTCAAATTCAAGTTTAGTAAGAAACTTAGTAAGCCACTTTTGTGTTTGTTTTTTAAGCGATTCAACATACTTCTTAATATCCTCATCAGCGGTGGTTGATTGTAAATCCTCTAAGTATCCCTTTACTTCCAAAATATTAATTGACTTCTGTTTAAAGCATTTAATTTTTTGAAGGAATTTGTTACTCTCATTACTAGCCTTGTTTGAAACGAGTATGAAAGAAGTTTGCTCTATAAAAGCAAGTTGCTCATCACTTTTTGACCTCCCACCTAACGGATCATTTATTATATTGACCCAATTAGAAAGTGTTTTCCACAAGTCACTGTCCCGTTCAGTTAGATTAACAGCTTTTCCTGAAGCATTAGTTTGTATTGAATGTTTCAATTGCAGTAAGACTTGCGAACCATCATTCAAATCGATATGTACATCGTCTTTAACTTCAATACCTATTTTCTGGCCTTCTTCCAGACCTAGTAATAGATAAAGAAAATAATAATATTGATAATCAAAGCCTATTGATTTATCTTCTGCATTTGTTTTATCCTGAAAACTTTTCAATAATACCACCTCTATCAATGCCTTTTTGATAAGATTCGACAAATTCCTTTAATTTCCTTTCTATTTTAAAACATAAAAGCTGAAAACTTCTTGGCAGACTTGTGCGTACAAAAGAATTTGAAGTAAGTATCATGCAGCTTTGAAGAGGGTAAGCCTTGATTCAAAATGAGTACTCTGACCATTCGGCATTGGGGGGTATCTTCAGAAGCCCGTATTTGCATTTTCTGGCTATTTCTTAAATTACTATCAAAGTTTTCTCCAGACTCATCTGGATTTTCTACAAATATCGCTTTAAACCTATTTATATTTGTAAGAGTCCAAATAGGCTCTCCCAAGGGGACGGGTCTAGCGGTTCATTTTTATGATAAAAACTATTTAGACCGTACCCTAGTTAATCCATTTGTGTTCTTTTTTTACGACTTTTAAACTAACAAGTTGTACTACTTTCATAATATACTAGATACTCCTATAAATCCATAAATTGTTAATTATCAGACGTGATTTATGATACTATTATCTTAAAAAGAGATAATGGGGCTACAAACATGTGTGAATTAGTATATGAAAAGAGAGATTTTACACGGGATTCTGATTATACCGTTAAGACAGTTCATCTAAATAATTATCCTATCGTCTATATTCTATATAATGAGAAAAACAGGCCATCAGCTTATATTGGTCAAACCGTTCATGCTACAAGAAGGTTAAAGAATCATATAGAGGATAATCGGAGAAAAGATTTAAATCGCACTATCCTAATTGGACATGAGAAGTTTAATCAATCAGCAACGTATAATATTGAGTCAAATTTGATTAACTATTTCATTGCTGATAATCACTATCAACTACAAAATGTTAGCCAGACTAGCTCAAGGGAAATGCACAATTATTATGAGAAATCATTCTATAATGAAGATCTTTTTCAAGCAATTTGGGAGAAGCTTCGTGAGGAGAAAATTGTGAGTGATACCCTGGAAAACCTTCGGAACAAAGATATTTATAAACTATCACCTTATAAAGAATTATCACCTCTGCAGCTGGATATTAAAAATAAAATTCTTGATTTCTGTAAGGAACATATCAAATTAGAAGGCAACCATGTGATTACAGTTGAAGGAGATGCTGGGACGGGTAAAAGTGTCCTATTAAGCTCTTTGTTTAACACTCTTCAGGATTTATCAAAGGATAGTAGCTCTCTTCTGCATGGAACCGACAATTACTTGCTTGTGAATAATGGCGAGATGCTGAAGACGTATAAAAATATTGCCAACAGCTTGCCGAATATAAAGAAAAAGAATCTCATGAAGCCAACACCGTTTATTAATGAGAAAACGAAGTCAGAAGCTTTAGCAGATATTGTTCTCATAGACGAAGCACATCTTCTATTAACAAAGGAAGATAGCTATAACAATTTTAACTATAAAAATCAGTTGGATGAAATTATTAAACGTAGCAAGATTACCATCGTCATCTTTGACCCAAAGCAAGTATTAAAGATTAAAAGCTACTGGAACGAACGCTTACTTGAGGAAATTACAAATCACTATTCAGCCAAAAATGTCAAACTTACAGACCAAATGCGGATGAATGCTAACCCTGAAACAATGAAGTGGATTAATCGTTTTATTGCCAAAGAGGTTCTTCCATTACCAGCAGAAACAGGATCTTCCTTTGAACTAAAAATATTTAAAGATGCTGAATCGTTTAAAAGTGCTTTAGAATGTAAGAATAATGAAGTAGGTCTATCACGTATTGTTTCAACCTTTGATTACTTACATAAAAAAGATAAGAAAACTTACATTGTCGATGAAGATGGAATAAATATGCCTTGGAATAACACCATGAATAATGTGGCATGGGCTGAGAATCCTGAATCCATTAGAGAAGTAGGTTCCATCTATACTGTTCAAGGCTTTGATCTTAACTATGTCGGTGTAGTTCTTGGCCCTTCGGTTAGCTATAATGAAGATGAAGACCAATTAGTTATCGATACATCTAAATATAAAGATACAGGGGCATTCGCTTCACGCTCTGACTTATCACCAGAGAAGAACCAAGAAATTAAGGAAGAAATCATCCTCAATTCCATCAACGTTTTAATGAAGAGAGGCATTCACGGCCTATACATTTATGCTACAGACCCTATTTTAAGAAGACATCTATTAGAGTTAGAAAGGAGAAGAAAGGCTTGAGCGATATTCAATACTTAATCAATAAAATTAACAGATTCCGAGATGAGCGTAACTGGAGACAATACCATAATCCCAAAGACCTTGCTATCTCTATTTCTATTGAAGCAGCCGAACTACTAGAAGACTTTCAATGGATTAGTAGCGAGGAAGCACTTAAAACAAAGAAAGAAAACATCCGTGAAGAAATCGCGGATGTCTTAATCTACTCATTGATGTTGTGTTCTGACCTTAGGTTGGATGTTAAAGAGATTGTAGAAGAGAAGATCTTGAAGAATGGAAGGAAGTATCCTATTGGTTGAGTATTGGGTACTTCCTCTTTCGCATTGGGACTTCTATTATTAGAAAACGGTACCAACCGTTTCATTACTTTATGTTATTAAGATTTTCAAAATCAAAATGATATATAACATCTTTTATGCGTCGATCCTTTGTTTTTTTTCCTTGAGTTACATGAACTTCTTTAATTACAGAATGAAAAAATATCTTCTTTTCGTCATCAGAGATTGTATGGTAAAAGTCTTCAAAGTTCTTAATAGAAAATTCTATAATGTCCATTATTGACTCATTTTGTTTTAGCTCAATTTGCTTAGTAATGTCAGCAAGCGCAGATTTTATTTTGTTTATTTCATCTTGTTTTACAGCTAAATGGGATTTTATCATATCGGCATCTAGATTAAGAGATGGGTCACTAGAGTGTTCCATTATTTTTAACATCTCTCTTTCTAACTTTTCTATCTGCTTTTTTAGATTACTAGCTTCCTTTTCTAAAGGATTTAATTCATAGTCCAATATTGACTGTGTAACAGAGTAAATAGCGGATGGTGAAACTTTTTCCTTGAAATGTTGTAAGAAATCCTTAAGTACAAATTCTTCAGCATACTCCTTTTTAATAAGATTGGAAGAACACACACTACTACCACTGTTTTTATTTTTATTGCACTGATAATACTTATATTTCGGACCACTGTTGCCTTGAACCATTGGTCCCAAGCATTGTGGACATTTAAGTATTCCACTCAATGGGAAAGATCCTGGATGTACCTTTCGGGGTGTGAAACTTCTTACTTGCATAACCTTCCTTGTTTCATCCCACAAAGACTTTTCAATGATTGGAGTATGTTGCCCTTTTGTATATTCCCCTCGCCATTTGCTATTCCCTATATACCGCTGGTTCTCAAGTACCGTTTTAACTGCATTAACTGTCCATTCTTTTCCATTTTTAGTCTTAATTCCTTGAACATTAAGGTTTGCAGCAATCTTTTTATATCCCCACTTTTCTAAGGAGTACTTATCAAAAATATATTTAACAACTTTCGCTTCCTCAGGAAGTATTGATAATTTCTTATTTATAACTTCATATCCATAATTCTTCCCGCCAAGAAAGTCTCCATTTTCAGCTCTTTTTTCCATTCCCGAATTCGTTCGAAACGTGATAAATTCCCTTTCTAATTCGGCGACTAAAGCTAAAACATGAACAAGGATCTTAGCTGTAGAATCCTCTGTATTAATGCTATCGGCTATTGATATAATATGTTTGTCAATTTGGTTTAGTTTCTTCATTAAATACAATGTATCTAACGAATCACGAGAGAGTCTATCTTGCTTATAGACAATGATATAATCTATTTCCTCTTCTTCTTTTAGCACTCTGTTATACATTTCAATAAAACCGTCTCTACCTTTAAATGAACTACCTGACTTTAAATCATCGACATAAATATCAACTAGTTCTATGTTGTTTTTATTACAATAATTGATAATTTCATCCTCTTGTTTTTCCAAAGACGTGTTTCCAAAGTCCTTTTCTGATCGAGGACTTCTTCTTTTATAACCAACAGCTCTTTTTTTCCTCATTAAGTTGTTTCCTCGCTTTTACTTCTAAGATTCATTTCTATTTGATTCGAATATTTAATTATTAAATCTGAAAAGCAGTGTAAAAAATCTAATGCCTTAACCTCCTCCAAATCTACTTCAGTAGTTAAAACTGATTCATAATGTTGTTTGTAATCAAGTTGTATGTTTTTTTTCATTAGTAACACCTCTATCAAAATGGTTATGTTCTTGAATAATGAAATGTACCTCAAGCCCACCTCAATGAATGACTAGATTAATAAGTCGGCTAAATAAAAAAGCACCACTAACAATAGTCGAAAAAAAGAAATTTCCTCAACAGATTGCTAGCGGTACTTCCGCGCAGTTTATAAGCTTTAATACATATTAGGTTTTAAATTTCCTCTTTTTATGATAAATCACTTCAAATTATATGGCGAGCATAAGTACCTTTTAATTATTAAAAAATTTTTTTTAATAAGACTATGAGCTTTTGAAAGAATTTTATAATCATATTTGCTCATAGTTTGACTAGCCTTAACATTTTGGGTTAATAGTAATGGGCATATAAAATATTCCTTACATGCTATCCTAATATATACAATGGCTCTTTGTTTTCTAGGTTTTAATAAAACATTATACAATTAAATTCCTCCTCGATTTTTCATCCCAAAACTGTTTGTTCAAATAAAAAAGCACCGCCAACTCACCTTTGAATAATTCTTCAAAAGTGAGTTAACGGTGCTTCCGTTTTTCAATATTTAATTCTTAATTTCATGATAGCTTGCATAAATACTGGTGTAAAGAAAAAGTACACATTTAATTACAAAATCGGTATCTTGCACATCATTGGTCATTACCATTCGGTAGGCTGCACGACTTGGTATCCCTAATCGTGCAGCCTACCGAATGCATATGCTGAAAACATTGTGATTTCATAGGCTTTCGGTAGGTTTCAATAAATCAGTTGAAAATCATTATTGAAATAGTTCGGTTAGGCATCCATCTTAATATTATTTATTTCGGTAAGCTGACCCACTTTATTTTCTAATTCAATGAATGGGTGAAGTCTAAAATCAATGTCAACCTTCATGGTTTTCATGTTAATGATAACTTTTTCAATAAACGTCAGGGCAATCATTCTTTTTTCGACACCCGTTAATTTATCAAATGAATTCGAAAGAGACAAGTGTAGAGTTAATCGTAAAGCTCTTTTATCTTCAATTAAGTTTGTAATTTGTTTTTGCGTCGCAGAAATAGCTTTTCTTTTATCATTCAGCTTTTCTTTTACCTGAACAATATGCTTATTTATGGAAGATTTCAGTTCAAGACTTGGAATCATTGATTCATTGTATTTAAGCAATTCATACGAAGTATTTAATTTATCCAACTCTTTTTCCAATATTTTTTCCATCTCTTTTAACTTGTTTAGTCCGATTTGTTCCATTTTACTTAGTGATATTGCCCAGTGTTTAGTAAAAACTTGATTAACAGCGGCATGAATTGCACTTAATTCTGCTTTCTGCTTGCAATTAGGGCAAATGTAATTCTGATACTTTCGTTTGGCTTTTGTTTTCTTCGGCCCATCATCTCTAGTTTTTAATTGCACTTTGCAATTCTCACAGTAAGCAATTGAACGAAAAGTATAAGGGGTACTAAATTGACCATGTTTCTTTTCCAACCCTTTTGCTTGTTCCACAAGTTCGTGTAATTCTGGTACAATAACTGGAGTATAAATAGGTTTTTTTTCAAACAGGTCATCTTGATACTTGTTATATTCACCCCAAACATTATCTCCTAGATAAATTGATCGCTTTAGTATTCCTTCAACAGTATTCTTATGCCACAATTGCCCTCCAGGAGCTGGTACTTTTTTATCGAGAGTATCAGCTATACGCTGTATGCTATACCCCCATGAATATAAAAAGTAAATAAACCTTACGATGTCTGCATTCTCATCCTCAACAAATGTTTCATACTGATTTTCTGAACTAGGAATTTTCTTTAAGCCAAATGGAGTTCGACTTCCAGGACGCTTATCTTGATTTACTAAGACCTTTTGATTATCAATTGTTCTCTGAGATTTAGTAACAGATTCATATGATGCATTTAGCAATTTAAACTGAATATCAATAGTGAACGGATCCCACTCTTGACTAGATGATGTAGAATAAAATTTGATATTAGGTTTATGTTGAATTAATGGCTTGTATATCTCATTAACAAATGTAACAATAGATCTATCAATTCGAGTTTCATCATAGAAAAATACAGCTGATGCTTTATCATTTAATACTAAATGATATAATTGTTGCATCCCCTTTCTTTTACTTGCAGGGTTTCTAAATGCGCTAACTGCATCATCAATTATAAAACCAACAATGACGTATCCCATATGTTTTGCATGTATTTCAATAATTTCTTTTTGAAACTCAATTGAGTGATTCCCTTTTTGTTTAAGACTAGAACGACGGCAATAGCCTAAAGCATATTTAACTTTTTCGACCATTCCACTCACCCCGCATTTGAGTTATAAAAGTCTGAATAATATAATTCAAAATTTACATATCCCTCGTGTACAAAAGCATCTTTAATGAAAGATTTAATTACAATTTCGCGATATTCATTAAAAGGTAACGCTTCTAACTTACGAATTACGATGTTTACAAACTGATTCACTTCAGAAATTAACTTTTCAATTTTAACCTCGTTTTCAACAAGCTTACGGTATTCATCTTGTAGGGCAAACAAGGTATGTTCCATTTCGTAAACTAAACTTTTCTCTTTTGCAAAATTCAACCCAGTTAACATTTTCATTTGAACTTGTTCAAACTTTCTTTGGATTCCTTCTTTTTTGTTAACTATGGTTGATTGTAATTTTTTTAATGTAGCTAACGTTTTTTCCTCTATTTGATTAAGGTCCGTGTTCTTAATTATATCAGTCATAACCTCGTCAATTAGTGAATCTAATAACTCTCGGTGAATAGATACTTTTTTATGTTTTTTACATTTTAATATATCAGTTTTCAAATAACTATTAGTTACCAATGGTTCTTTACATTTATGGCACCTCGGAACAATCGGTGGCATTTTATCATCTTTCAATGTACCAAGATTTAAGTTTGGAGCTAATTCTTTCAACTTTTCCTGAATCTCTTTAAATTGGTCCAGTGTAATAATTGCTGGTACATGACTTAGGCGTTCATAGTTACCATTAACTTCTACATAGCCAGCATAAAATGGTCTAATCAAAATATTAAAAACATCAGTCTCTTTTCGCTTAATAATGCTTTTATATCTCAACAAGAGCTCAATTAAGTCTTTTGAATTTTTAACAGAAAGGCAATCCTTATATAATTGTTTAATAATTGCTTTATACTCAGGATTGACAGTGTACGTTTTACTATTACTGTTTCTTTCTACTATATAACCAAAGATACTATGAGGTGCTTTTTGAAAAGCGTCTCCTGTTCGATTTGCAATGTTCATACCTTCTATTTGGCTCAACATTCCAAACACACCTTCCGAAAACATGCCACTTTCTAAATCATGATTAAAAGGAAGATGTCCTGTTGCGGTAAAAATCACATTAACCTTATAGGTATAGATTAACAGGATAATCTCCAAATATTCGTAAAAATCCCTTGCCAGTCGATCACGTTGGTAAACAATTAATGTATCAACTTGTTCATTTCGAATCAATTCAAGCAGCTCTTGCATCTTAGGGCGCTCTTCTAATTTTTTCTTAGTTGCTGAAACACCATCGTCACTTAAATAAATAATCTCATCCGGATGATAGTCCTTAATGAAAGGCTTTGCCGCTTCAAGTTGCATATCCAAATTTTGTTGGTCGGAACTAACCCTTGCATATACGACTTTTAATTTCGATAACAAATACCAAAACCTCCTGAAATTGTAGTTATCCAAATATGCAGAAGACATTTAGTTCAATAAACATATCCTCTGCATTATGGTTCTTAAGGCTGTTTTGCTTTCCTAATAGCTTTCATACGATTGGAAATGAGACTTCCCTCACTTTCATGAAGTAATAGATACATAAATTCCTTTAATGTACCAAATTCTTGATCAGGCTCGAAGGGTTGCTCATTTCCGGTAAAAATCACATTAACCTTATGAGTGTAAATTAGATCCGTGATTTCTAAATATTCATAAAAGCTTCGTGCTAAACGATCCCGTTTATATACAATTAATGTATCAACTTGATCGTTTTTAACTAACTCAAGTAAATTTTGAAGACCTTTTCGTTGAGATGAACTAGGAGTTGCATAATCAGTTATCTTCATAATGTTTTCTTCTTGAATCCCCTTTAAATGGGGGTTCGCAGCTTCTAATTGTAGATCAATATTTTGCTTTGTTGAGGCAGATCTAGCATAAACAATAGTCTTTTTGTTATCTTTCATATTTTCCTCCGAATGATGATTTTGTTGAATAACTTATTACCTTTGCTTCAATTGATGGGTCTAAATCAAGCTCTTTTAATAGGATGCGCTCCACTAATCGATCAAGCCAAAGTCTGGATTCCTCCGGCATCTCTTCACTAAATGATACTTTGCCAATAGAAAATTCTTTTTCCATTGAAATCCCTCCCGTCTAATAACCTTTTATTAAAAGATTGACAGGAGAGAGCTTTTTTATACTCTTTTTCTAGTTTCTATAGTTAAAGGTAAATCTAGTTGAATATGACCCTCTGAATCAGCTATTCCAGGGATACGCTTAATAACCACTCTTGTTTGCATTCCAGGAATTTTTTCATTAAAGTTTTTCATTTTCCCTCTCCTTCTTATTTGACGTAAGATAATGCTTTTTAAAAAGTAATAAAACCTCTTTAGATACCTTCTGCTTTTTGAGTAATGCATCAAACCACGTTGGTATTTTTTGCTCTGCAGTCAGTGAAGTGCCCCCCTTTCCTGTAACGAAAAACAAAAAAAGCACCGTTCAACAAGCCTACATTTCTATAGACATATCGAACGGTGCTTCCGTATCGTTTTTATTTTGTTTTTTATTATTTTGAATTGCAAACCTTAAAATCAACTTACTAGTAGTAAGTAAATCATATAAGGACAATAATTGCAATATTTTTTTATTTTATTTCATTTAATCTTTTATTCAACAATGCAAACCCTTATGAAAAAAATGATTTTCCAGTGGAGAAAGTTAATTTTCATCGTTAATATCTTCCTTACAAATTTCACTTACCAAATGCCATAACGTGTTGTTTTCTTTATCCTTGGGTTGTAGCCTATGACAGAGTTCTTCAACTTTCTTCTTAAACTCTTCGACACACCACCATCATCATTATCCACCATGCCGCATCTCCTTTCAATAAAACGACTTACTCCAAATGAACATTCGAAAGGCGATTCTTTATTTTCTTTTTATGTTGCATAGTATTTTTGTACTACGCAGCAATTGACTTTGTTTTTTTTCGTTCTTACCCTCCGAAGAAATTTCCTTTTGTATGCTGTATAACCAGGTTGAGCTACTTCAACAACATCAATTGGTTTAAAATCATTGGTAAATATTTGTTTTCAATCGAAAGGAAATCTTGAGCTTAACTTATGAGTTGCGCATTTAGCTAACTTACTTTATCACTATAAAAAGGCAGAATTTGTAGAAATTAGTCGTAATATTCTTTAATATATATATAGTGGCTTAAATCTAAAAAGTTACAAAAAGAGTCTTATACTACTGAGCTAGGAGGAGATTTAGTGCAAGTTAGCAAAATTTGTAACATAGATAACTATAGAAATTTGTCAAAGATGAAAGTTGATTTTAATAAAAATATTAATTTTATAGTAGGAAAGAATAACACAGGAAAATCCAACCTACTTGAGCTTCTAAATATATTAATCAATACAGGGAAATTCTATGAAAGTGATTTTCATGATGTAAGAGCCCCAATAGAGGTTACGTTTCAAGTAAAGTATACTGATGATGAAGTTGGATATTTTGAGGATAATTTTGATGTGGATGATAAGCTTCAAATTACCGTAGTGGCAAAACAAAATTCTGTTGATGATAGAATTGAATATTACCATAAAGATTCAGCAGCATTCATTAGCCCAAAAAAGATTAAGGGGTTAAATTTTATATATTATTCTTCACTCAGAATTCCGAGTAAAGAATTAAACTTTAATAGAAACCTAGGGACAGGTAAAGTCTTGAGTTATCTCATGAAGGAGAGCTTGAAACAAGAATCCATTGAAGAAGTTGATTTACTAGACACTAGTAAAATAAATAAAGTTATTAAGGTTCTAAATGGTCAAATAAAAAAACTTAATGGATTAACTAATGAAAAGATAGAAGCTTACATTAATAGTGATAATGAGAATCTAGTAAATAGAATTGTTGAAATTGGCGATGATTTCAAGAGAAATCTTAATGATCTTGGAGACGGAATAAGATATGGTTTTAATATTTTCTTACACATCTTAGAGCTATTGGTTCATTTAAAAACTACTACTAAGGAAGAAAATTATGAGAAACTTATGATTTCTATGCCAAATGACAAGAAGTATTTACCGCTAATTCTCGGCTTAGATGAACCTGAAATTCATCAACATCCATATAGACAGAGAGCATTAATAAAAAGTGTACAAAAAATAATTAATAATGCAAACCATGAATTTGCGGAACTACTCAAAGAATTATTTGGAATTGATGGATTTCTGGGACAGGTTTTTGTTGTCACACATTCTCCAAATATATTATTGAATGAATATAAAGAAATAATAAGGCTTCATAGTCAGGAAGGCGTAGTAAAAGCAACTAGTGGTATTAACATAAACTTTGATCCGAAGATTCATAAACATTTGATCCGTAGTTTCGCCTATATAAAAGAAGCTATGTTTAGTGAATCTGTAATCCTAGTTGAAGGTGATACTGAATTTGGCGCTGTTCCCGTTTTTGCAAGTAGAATGGGACATGATATAGACGAAGATGGTATAGGAGTTATTAAACTGGATGGTGCAGATAGTGTAAAACGTTGTTTACAACTTTACAGGGCTTTTGAAATTCCAGTTAGCGCTATAATAGACAAGGATAAAGAAGCTTCCTATATGGGTGAAAGAGACGTATTTTTCACAACTGAAATAGATTTTGAAGAAGAAGTCTACTCTCTTTACTCTTTAAAAGAATACATGAAATACCTAATAGAAGTTGATAAAGTAAGAAGCCTTATAAGGATCTTCAAGCAGGAAGTAGACCAATTTAATGTAGCAGAGTTTTTAAAGAATCCCACAGAATATGAAATAGAAGGGACAATAGCTGAGAAAATAATGACAAAAATTAAAGATGAACAGCTTCAATTTTTGAAGAATAATAAAACGGCAATTAATGGTGCATTGCTATCTACTTATGTTAACGAGGTTCCTAGTTGTTTTAAGTCAGTAATTGAGAATGCATTAAGGGGAAAATTAAATGAATAAGGAAGAACTTAGAGCTAAATTTACAGAAATTCACGGTAACGATCAGGAACAACTTGACTTTATTCTCTCTGAAGAAAACAGAATAATTGTTACTGCACCAGCAGGATGTGGGAAAACCAAAGCGATGATTAGTAAAATAGCACATGAAATTATTACTAATGATTATTTAAATAATAAAAGAATACTTGCTTTAACATTTAGTGTAAATGCTGCAGCTAAAATTCGCGAAGATATAAAAGAGACCTTGCCGATTTTACTAGGTAAAGCTAATTATGAAGTCGATGATAAACTGGACGTTTCTAATTATCATGGTTTTGCAAATAGAATTCTTAGGAAACATGGATATATACTCCATGATAATTTTAAAAATATAAATGATTTCATAAGGATTTCTGATAATAGTGGAGAACTTAGAAAAGTTCTTGTATCACAAGAAATAAGAGTTCTCGAAAATTATGATGAAAGTTTAAAAAAACTTGATTTTAAAGAAGCAGACAGACTGCAAGGATCTTATATAGATATCGTCTTAACTAAATTGGTTCCTCGAAATATAATCACATACAATGGAATATTGTTATTAGCTATGCAAATACTTGATAAGAAAGCCATTAGAGATTTTTACAAATTATATTATCAAATGGTAATTGTTGATGAATTTCAAGATACAAATTACTTAGCCCTGCAGTTTCTAATGCGTATAGTAGAAGCTAATAAAGTTATTCTAATGGGGGATGACATTCAGAAGATTTATGGATTCTTGGGAGCTGTACCAAACATTTTTAAAAAGATGGAAAACGAATATAATATGCTTCCTATGGAATTTAGAACTAACTATAGATTTAAAGATAATAAAAATATGAAGCAGTTAGACAGCTATATACGTGGCATCTTTAGAAATTATAATAACATTATTTCCTATTCTAAAACTGCTAATATAAATTTCAAGTTATTCAACTCGGATAATGGGGAAGCAAGATTCATTTATAAAGACCTATTAAAATATACAACAGCAGATAAAAATGTAGCAATCCTTTTTAGAGCAAAATATTTAGCAAGCGACCTAATTAATATACTTGAGAAGAATAAAATCATGTATTTTAACGGACTATTTGAGGATAGTGACCCTGAATATATTAAATTCCATAAAGAAGCTCTTGAAATCTTCATTAATGAAAGCGGAGTAAGAAAATCTATTAGTAGAACGGTTATTACGAGTGTAAAAGGAAAACTAAACGCCAAAAAACAAACAATCACCAATAATGAAACTATGTTTAACTCTTTAATGAGATTACTAGATGCTCTACTTGATACGACAAAAGCCAAAAATATTTCTACAGAAGAAAAATATGAAGCAATAATATTTACTCTGAGTAATAATAGTCTTAAAAGACTTATGAATGAGATAAATGAACAAGTAACTTTAACTACAATTCATTCTTCAAAAGGCTTGGAGTGGGATTATGTATATCTACCCAACATGACATCTTATAGCTTCCCTACAAGCAAATCACTTTGTAAGTTATGTAGCAAAAACAACGGACGAAGCTTATATGAAAAACACTGTAAATTTGATTTTGTACCTGGGTTAGAAGAACCTTTCTATGAAGAATTAAGTGTTCTGTATGTGGCGTTAACTAGAGGAAAACAAGATGTCTTCCTTACAGCTAGTAGAGGACCAAATCAATTTGGTTATAATAAAAAAGTGAATTGTTTTTTAACACTCCCGAAATTAAAGATAATAAATAACTTTTAAAAATGTTTCGTATTTTCTTTTTCTTACGTCCAATGTGTAGCCCTTGATTACAGCCACAAGAATGTACCACCACTTCCATATTTTGTAACAATAGTTTGCACCAGATTTACCGCTTACTGTCAAAGCATTTACCAGAAGAAGCTTTAGAGAAAATAAATTAAAAGCCTAATTCCCTTATTTTGACCGTGGAATTAGGCTTTTGGCTTTTGGCTTTTGGCTTTTGGCTTTTGGCTTTTGGCTTTTGGCTTTTGGCTTTTGGCTTTTGGCTTTTGGCTTTTGGCTTTTGGCTTTTGGCTTTTGACTTTCCGCAATCTCTCCAGATTGTGGACTATTATCTTTTATTGCATAGTATCGTTGTACTGCGCAGCAAATGACAGTGTTTTAGTTGTTCTACTTATACATAAGCAACACTATACTTCCCTTTAATAATGTATTCGGCAATGAAGAGTTGCTTCCATTCGTATGAGAGACCATAATTTGGTCTTGCATATTGGGGAGTTACTATTATTTCCCTTGAATCTCTTCCATTGTTTTATGATGTGGTTGTATTTTCTCCACACTTCAAAATTGTTATTTTTTTTATATGATATGCTTTTTAAAAAATATTAAAGAAGGGTATAAAACCTTCTTTTATTCAGAATCCTCTAAGTTATAATATACTTTCCAAATATTCACATCTATCAAGTGCTTGCATTTCTGTTTTAAATCCATTTTCAATTATTTCATCACGATAACATATACACCATTTATTTGAATTATCTACCCATACAACTTTAATCCAATCCCATTTAGAATAACCTTCCTTGTGTTTCATATTATAAAAAATTTCATCCCATTCATGAATATCTAATCTTTTCATAATTAAATTCACCTTCCAATTTTTAATTTTATTTAAAATAAATATCAATAAATTCTTAGTTTTATCCTCCTTCTATCTTGTGGCTTTTTCTTTCCATTACCAATTTTGACGGTGAATTTCTCGAAGTTGTTCATTTGTATAAGGAAAATTTTTAAACTAATAGGTATATATTCGTTAAATATAGGTCAAAAACCTCCATAAAAAAGTAAGTCATCTGCCACTAACCGCTTCGTTAGTGCCTTAATTCACAAACATCAATATTTATTCGTAAATATTCATCAGTAATTCATAACTATTATCAAACATTACACCAGCACTCAGAAGAGTTTGTTTCAGTACATTCCTTTGCAAAAGCACCAAAGATATTTATTGCGCAGTATTTAGTCAAATGGACAAATAGACGACCACTTCAAGAAGTGATCGTTTATTGTAATTTTTCAACAGGATCGTTGTACTGTTCAGCAAAAATCTTTGTTTTATTAGTCGTTTTAATTAAGAAAGTTTCACTCTTGGTAACTAAATGTTAATTCTTTGTAATTCAATGTCATCATTTTTAACATTCATTCATAGTATGTATAGAAAAAACATTGGGAGGAGGAAATGCAGATGAGTAATGATTCAAAACGACAAGTACGTGCAGATGCTGGTTATGTTACAAGACCACAGGCTACTGAGTTAATTGCAAAGAAAAAAGGACTAACAGATCAAAATCAAGAATTTCATCAAATTTACCGTCAAATAGGAAGAGATATAAAGAGTGGTACATTAAGTTACGAAGAATTAGGTGGAGGAAGGATTGTCCAAATACAACATGAAAAATTAGTGGAATATGCAAAAAAATATTATGATGTAGACCTTAATGATAATAACTCTTCTTCTAATATGACCATCAATGCTAGTGATATACGAACACTACAGTTAATTAAGAATGTTGTTGAGTTGTACAATGAAAATATTATTACTGACAAAAATGCTGCTTTTGATTCAATCTTGAAAATCTTATTACAACATGAATAAAGGGGGTTTTTAAATGAAGGTTTAGATATTAAATAAAAATAACCAACTTACAAATATTAAAAACACACCAACAATGAAGCCTCATTATAACAATCTACGTATTTTAAAAACATCTCCATTAACTCAACCAATGACAAAAGAAATAGAAAACAATCATTTAATGTTCTTTTACCAAAACATATCTTACAATAACGATGCATATTTGAACTCTGGGGAAGTTGCTAGTACTGTTTGTAAATCTCTATGTCTCAATGCCAGTTATCACGGTATGGTGGGATCTCTTTTATTAGACCTATTGCAAAGAACAAATCCTATTACTGTTGGATTATCAAATGCAACTGAGATCATTGGAAGCAAAGGATTAGGCGAAAGATGCTTTCATTACTTTCCTAAAAAATAATGTAAAAAGTGAAAACAGGGACCTTATGCAGGTCCCTTTCATTTTTTTATAAATTTTCAATATCCTGTAAAAGAAAAGTTGTTTATTCCGCAGTATTTAGTCTACTACGAAATACAAAAATTAGGTTATATACAATCATTGCCAAACTTAAAAAAACGTAATCCTTATCAAAAGAAAGCGCCTGCTTGTTGAATATTTGATAATCAATCAATAATTAGATTAACTAAATGACTCCCAATGTATTTCTTTTTAATATCCTTTTATGGAATCTTCAATCTCTCTTGGATAGTCTTCTCTTTGAATCCACCTTAATTCTTTTTCCGATATATCAAACCATTCCCCTTTACACCTTTTCTCACTAAAATGTTGGTGGAATAGATTTTCTGTTTTAAACGGGTTTTCACTCCTTATGAGGTGAACGATTTCATGATTATGAGCCGAACCTGTGCTAAGCTCCTTTTTACGCTGTTCGGGATCATCTGCTTTTCCTATTTTTATACGTTGCATACCTGACTCTCTTATAAAATAAACATAACTAGTATTTAATCCTTTTGAATTATACCGTTGACTAAAAGGAGCTAAATGGTGCCATTCCTGTATTTCAGATCTAGCGGTTTCCCCTTTAACAACTGCAGTATAGGCCTTATAAATTAAAAAGGTGATTAAAGCAACACTTACTAAGACTAATAAATCCAATTATCCCTCCTCCTTTAAAAGAATCTGTGGGGAGTAAACCCTATATAAAGGATAGAAACCACTTCTCTTTTTAAACGTTACCATGAGTCGATGTTTCTCTAGTGTACGCTTTGGACACCTTTTTTGTTTATGTTCCTTTCGTTCTACAACAGAGGATATAATGGGCTGATGGTTATCATATGATCCACTTATTCCATTAATAAATACCCTTTCACAAGGCAACACCGAAAACAAATCATTTATTATCTTGTTTAAGCAACTATACACATAATATTGGTATAAATCATATCGTTTTGTTTTCGGCATCTCGTGGTAACAAATTTTCCCCCTTTTGGTCGTTTTTTCAATCTTGCTTGGAATCATCTTTTCTAGTGTATGAAGAAAAACATCACACTCCACTGTTCCGGAATCAAAAACATGTAAACTATATGCTTGTGCAACATCACGATTCTTATGAAAAGATGCATATTTCTTAACCGCCTCTCTCCATGATTCTTGGTTACCATCCAGTATACTTTTCGCAAAGGGGTAATTTTTTTTCCAATTTTGATAAAGTATGCTATCTCTTTCTCTTGCTTTGTTTCTATGAAATCTTAAATAACAATTTATGATTAAGTTTATTCCTAATATTTTAGAAAGAATATTAGAATCAAATTGCTTCTCCTTCTGAATCCAAGTTTGCTCATTTGGTCCAACCGAATCCCTTGGAAATGGCTCCCTAATTTCCCTTTCCCAGTTAATAGGCAGACACTCATCAAAATGAAATGCTTTTAATTTATCCAGAATTGCTTGCTGTCTACTTGTTATTTTATATGTCATGATATTCACCCAGAATAGTATTTGCTGAAAACAAAGATTATATGTAATTTTTTTCAATTAATCTGTAATAAGACGACCACTGATATCCATAAAGTAAAGTATCACCTAGAACGGGGGTAATATATGGACATCCTAGAGGTTCATTTAGATCAAATCGTATGGGATTTAGAAAGTAGGGTTCACCTTGACATTACAAGCATGAAGGAAAATATCCAGAAAGTTGGTCTTCTTACCCCACTATACGTAGTTGGACCAGATAAACATAATAAGTATTTTTTAATTGACGGTTCACGAAGGTATGCTGCACTAAAAGCGTTAGCCCTTTATAACCAAAAGTTTAAGAACGTAAAAGTGATTCGTTATAACGAAAATATCGGTACAAAACTAGAAAGAGAAATTTTACGATTTCACCTTCATAATACCTCCAAGAAAATTATAGGTGCTGAGGTACAGACAGCCATAGAAAACATCCAAGAAACGGGACAGTATTCCGATGAAAAAGTAATTGAGGTAGTTCAACCAAAACCGTCTCATATTAAACGAATGAAAAGAAGTCAAAAAATTGATAAAAATTTACGTGATGAAGTCTCAGAAAACAGAGCGAGTCAGCATGCCTTAGAGGTAATCTATAACATGGCAATTTCCACTAAACAATTTTCAAAACTTTATCACCTATTACTCAATCGCAAACTTACAGGAACCGATGCTGATGCATTGAAGAAGCTTGACAGTCATCCTCTTTTTTCGGATTTAACAGATGAACAAAAGTCCAACGTCATAAATAAAACTTTAGAACAAGCAAGATTTACAAATAAAGAAGCAATGCTTATTATTTTATCTGAAATAATGAAGGATACTCCAAATGATTATTCAGAAAGTGCATTGGATTGGATTAACTATTTAGCGCGTTCGCTCGACGAGATTGCTAGTATGATACATTCGGATATTGAACTTCTAGCTAACAATCTACAAAGAGAACAGCTTAGAGCAACACTATCAAAATTAAACAAACTATTATCTTGGACTTGGAATCATGAATCCCAAAAAAATAAATCAAGCAATGAATTGAACAAATCTTATCCAAATTTAATCAGTGAGGAAACTCAAACAGGCTATAAATTTCGGTTACATTAATAAAAATAGCTATGGTAGTTTTCCCACTTTGGATATGATAAAGCACTTTAAGTGTACAAAACAGGCATTTGGAGTTGAAACGATAATGCTCAATACCTATTTTCATTGCGTAAGTAGAAAATGCTATCCACGGATCCGTACAAAGGAACATTATCCTTTGTAGAAGAAGAATTTTTTATTTTATCAAGACGCTATGTATTAATACGGCCTACTTCTAACACTGTTGATTGCCATTTTTGATAGTTACAGGCAACAATAACACAAGCTATTCCTTGCATCTCTTACTCTCGGTGGCTTTTCTAACAAGGCAGCCTTTATTGTTGCATATCGATATCTCACAAATAACTCCAAAAGCACACACTCTAAATCCCCTAAATTTGAGCAATGTATTTTTCACCTCCTTTAATACCAATACTGTTATAAAAGTTAAAGGAGCTATCAAAATGAACGAAATAAAAAGTGTGGCCATATATGTTCGAGTCAGCACAGAAGAGCAAGCAACTGAAGGTTATAGCATATCTGCACAATTACAAACCCTACGTCAATATGCGACCTTATACGGTTGGCAAATCTCAGAAGAATATGTCGATGAAGGGATTAGTGGTAAAGATATAAAGGGAAGACCTGCAATGCAAAGATTAATATCGGATGTTGATAAGAATAAATTTCAAGCTGTACTTGTATGGAAAATATCACGCCTTTCACGTAATATGTTAGATACTCTTGTGCTGCTAGATAAATTCGAAGAGTATGATGTAAAGTTTATTTCCTACTCGGAGAATTTTGATACATCAAGTCCGATTGGCAAACTTGTTGTTCAACTGATGGCATCCATTGCAGAAATGGAAAGAAATACACTTTCAGAAAATGTGAAGCTAGGAATGACACAAAGGGCTAAAGAAGGTAACTGGAATGGTGGAGTGGTTTTCGGATATGATTCTATAGAAAAAGAACTTGTTATTAACCCCAAAGAAGCAGCTAATCCTATCTATAATGGTAAAATCCGATGGTTACAAATTGAGAACTGGGATAAAAAGAGAAGGCGTGGCAAAAATCCGAACCCCATTTTAGTTGCTGGGAAACACGAAGCAATTATCTCAGATGAGCTTTGGAATATTGTCAAATCCAGAAGACAAAGTAAGTCTTTTAAACAGCGTCAATCCCATGAACCTTTCCTATTAAGTAGTCTACTTCGTTGTCCTGATTGTGGTCAAGGTATGGTTCCATCAATCACTACCTATACTCGAAAAGATGGTAGCAAACGTAGACACCGTTATTATGTATGTGGAATTTTCCATAATAAAGGATCTGCCGCATGTAAAGCAAATTCAATTAAAGCTTATGATGCAGAGGATGCTGTCATTAACCGCATAATAGAGTTTTTAACCGATTCAGCTCACTTTAGTCAAACGATTGAAAATATAAATAAAGATACAGTTCGATCAAATTTGGCACTGAAGGAGCAGTTAGAGAACATTGAAAAAGAGCTTAAAGAAGCAAATATCATGCAAGAAAAATATATGGAAGCATTTGAGCAAAATCTCTTCCCTGTATCCATATTACAGGAACGGTTACAGAAGTTAGCTAAATCAAAGAATGACTTGGAACAAAAGAAAAATGAACTTAGCGTTCAACTAAGTTCATCAGACTCGAAATTTATACCACCTGACGTGGTTAGGCATTTATTAGAAATGTATGTACAAGTATTTCAACAGTCCTCGAGAGAAAAGAAAAAGCAGCTTTTTCAACTTTTATTAAATAAGATCAACATTAAACAAGCAGATGGTCATTCTCGAACTATGGATAAAATAGAACTTGATTTTGACTTTTCAGAAGTCAATCTGTCCAAGACATTTACACTTATACACATACTTTATCAGAAATCAGATCATTCAAAGGTAAATCCCTCTTCAAATCATGATTTAACAGACAAAATGCCACCTTATCTTCAAATTTTTTTGCCTCTATTTATGATACGGTTCCCCCCTCATAATCCGAAACGCCCGATACACCTGCTCCACCAACACTAACCTCATCAGCTGATGTGGAAACGTCATCTTCGAAAATGAGAGGCTTTCGTTTGCTCGCTTCATAACCTCATCACTCAAACCAAGTGATCCGCCAATGACAAAGGCAATTTTGCTTTTTCCGTATGTGCCTAGTTTGTCGATGCCATCGGCTAGTTCTTCGGATGTTTTCATTTTTCCTTGGATGGCGAGGGCGATGACGTGGGCATCTGGGTGGATTTTTGCGAGGATGCGTTCGCCTTCTTTTTGTTTGACTTGTTCCATTTCTATTTCGCTTAGGATTTCCGGTGCCTTTTCGTCAGGGACTTCGATGATTTCTACTTTTGCGTAGGCTGTTAGTCTTTTTAAGTATTCTTCGATTCCTTGTTTTAAGTATTTTTCCTTGAGTTTTCCGACGGTGATGATTGAGATATTCACAGTTTACCCCCACTATATAAACAAATTACAAACACTATATCCACAATAGTTATCCACATATCCACAAAAACTATCCACATTTTGTGTGGGAATATTAGTTCCCTACCATATATACTGCAAGAAGATTACAGTATTCACAGGTTGTGGATAATGATTCATCTTCTTTCAGTTCTTTAAAAATTGGTGCTAATGCGTTTTCATAAATCGCTTTATCTAAGGCGATTTCAACATGTTCTTCGCATACATAGGTCTTCATAAAAAACCAACCTTTCCTAGCATTTTTATCCTGTAATGATTGTCCAAATGCTATTTTACCATTAATTTTTCCGTTTTCATAAAAAGTAATTAAGCATATAGTTATCCACATAAAAAGGGAAGCGATTTACCCGCTTCCCTTTTTGCAATTATCCACATTGTGAATTATAATCTTGATTCATTTGTTAATTTCAATGTTGCTTCTTTTTCTTTTCCTTGGCGATAGTATTTCACTTTCATTGAATCGCCTGGTTTTTTATTATTGTATAAGTATTTTCTTAGTTCTAGGATGTCATTTACTTTATGACCATCTAATTCGAAAATTACATCCATTTCTTGCATACCTGCTTCTGCAGCTGGAGATCCTGGAGAGACACTTTCAATCATGATACCTTGTGTCACACCTTTTGGAAGTCGTAATGTTTCTTGTTGGTGGTAGGCAGGAACATCACTGACGTTTTGCAGTGTTACACCCATCGCTGGACGTCGAATTTTTCCATACTTCTCTAAATCATTTATTACCGGTTCCGCAGATTTGATTGGAATGGAGAAACCGATTCCTTCGACAGCTTCTTGAGCAATTTTCATTGAATTAATCCCAACCACTTGACCCGATACGTTTACAAGTGCACCACCGCTGTTACCTGGGTTAATGGCAGCATCTGTTTGTAATACTTCTGCTTCCCAATCCTCTAGTCCATCATTATTTAAGTCCATAGGGACCGTACGATTCACACCAGAGACAATTCCTTGTGTGACTGATCCGGCAAAGTTTTCACCAAGCGGATTTCCAATCGCAATAACCGGTTCACCAAGCTTTAACTTATCGGAATCTCCAAACTGGGCAACGGTCGATACATCTTTACCATCTACTTCAACAACCGCTAAATCAGTCCAAACATCACTTCCTAATAATCTTGCCGATAATTTTTTTCCGTTAGAAAGTGTGACTTCAAGTTGATCCGCACCTTCAACAACGTGATTATTAGTTACGATAAATGCCTTTCCATTTTCCTTTTTATAGATTACACCTGATCCTGAGCCGGTTTCTTGTTCACCTTTTCCTTGACCTTGTCCTTGCTGTGACCAGAAGCCTTGTGATTGGATATTGGCAATCCCGACAACTGCTTTCTCAGCCTTTTGAACCGCTTTCGTTACATCTGTCGTAACATCTAAAGAAACTGATTTGCCCGTAATATTATTTTGGCTATTTTGAGCATTTTCAACTGCTGTTTGTTGATCAGAAGATCGATTGAACACATTACCGAGTGAAGGGAAAGCAATCATTACGAGTAATGCTCCAATAATTACTCCGACTAGACCGGAAATAAAGGAGCCGCCTTTTGATCCCTTTGGTCGTTGACTGCGACCTTCATCATTATCATCATAATAACCCACGTTTACCAATCCTTTCTTTCTTCAAAAGCCATCTATTTTTTAGTTTACCTTCTATATGCCCTTATTATAATCAGCAATTATTAAAATATCATTAAACAGAATTAAGAAATTTCTATTTAATCAATTAAGACAATTGAAATCGTCTATTTTCCACGCAAAAAAGGGCAAAGATTCTTTTTATAAAGAACCTTTACCCCTTTTTTTATTTTTTATACTGCCGATAGTGGGGTTGGAATTTTTGGATCGGTATCAAATAAATCAAATTGATGACCAATTCCCACTCCCCGTGCTTCTAACGTCTGAGCCACACTCATTCTTGCCAAATCCTTCATATTATTATCAAGGCTTAAGTGGGCAAGGTAAATACGCTTTGTTGCATCCCCAATGACTTCACTCATAGCAATCGCTGCATCCTCATTTGATACATGGCCGACATCACTTAAAATACGTCGTTTAATACTCCAAGGATATTTACCCATACGCAACATTTGGACATCATGATTGCTTTCAAAGATAAACACATCCGCATTTGAAATAATGCCTTTCATTCGATCACTGACATATCCTGTATCAGTAATGACGACAAGTTTTTTTGATCCACTTCTAAACACATAAAACATCGGTTCGGCAGCGTCGTGGGAAACGCCGAACGATTCAATATCAAGTGAACCAAAGGTTTTGACAGTTTCCATATCAAATGTAAATTTTTGCTCGACAGGGACAACTCCGATAAGACCGTCCATCGCTTTCCACGTTTTCTCATTTGCATAGATTGGTAATTTATATTTGCGTGCTAGAATTCCGACACCTTTAATATGATCACTATGTTCGTGGGTAACAAGAATTCCGTCTAAGTTTTCTGGTTTGCGATCAATTTTTTGAAACAAGGCTTCCATTTGTTTGCCGCTAAATCCAGCATCGACTAAAAATGAATGGTTTTCTGTTTCAACATATGTCGCATTTCCTGTACTTCCACTAGCAAGTACACTAAAATGCAATGACATTATTTTCACTCCAATGTTTCAGTTTCTTTATCATTTTTCGGGATTACTCGTCCTTCTATGGCGTTTACAAATAAGTCATCATAAACTTTGCCGTGTTTAACGACAAAATGCCAGGTCGGAACAAGCATTTGTGATTCCGTTTGTGGAATTAATGTATAATAACCTAATTCAGCCTTAACAACTTCACTTTTCGCCAAAATCATATTCTTGGCATAAAGATTACTAATCGCTGTAATAATTGGTAGCGCCTTTTCTCCGCCTCTTTTTTCCATCTTTTCTAAAATCGTTTGTTTATACGATACAATTTCATTTTTATCATTCAGAATTAAAACCAACTGACCGCTTTCATTTTTGAAAAATTGTTTATCCTCATATGCCTGATAAAATATGATTTCATTCTTATCTTTGTTGTATCCCCAATATTTATATTGACTTCCATACAATATATTTTCTGATTCTGATATGAATGTTTCTAGTTGAATTGGGTCGGAACTGGATTTTAGTTTAACTGGCTTTTTAAAAGTAGCAAATAAAGACGTTTTATTTGGTCCAATAGTTACTGTTTGATTGGCTAAATCTTTTATGTCCTTTTCGGTAAATTTCTTTGTTTTTGCATTTACATACTGAACTTTAATCGATTCAGATGGCAAGGTTATATTATAAGTAATCTTTGCATCCTCTAACCGATCCTCTATTGAAGGATCTTCCTTTAATTGCTCAATTTTGCTATCACTATATTGTCTGGAAAATTGGACAAATAAAAAGATATCAAGGATTAGGAAGACGATAATAAACATTGTTTTTGTTTTATTCCAATCCATGCTGCTCCCCCTTAATATCCTCAGACATCAATGGCAGCCACTTACCGTCATACTCATAATACCATATCGGTTCAAAGGTCATCACTTTTTGTTTAGAATCATATTCTAACCGATACCCAACCGATAG
The DNA here is from genome assembly GCF_016772275.1 of Heyndrickxia vini. NCBI lineage: Bacteria > Bacillati > Bacillota > Bacilli > Caryophanales > Bacillaceae > Heyndrickxia > Heyndrickxia vini. The sequence goes on from NZ_CP065425.1 coordinate 4,280,768, forward strand.
ATTATTAATTTTTTGTTGATCAATATCAAGGTTATCTAAATAACCTAACACCATTTCGGTAGAAGGAAGCTTTACTTCCTCATTATCTATAGGTACTAGTGAAGAAAAATTGATGTATGGCCGTTCATATTCATAAATGATTTGGGCTTCTCCCCAATTGAGTGTTACGTCTGCTATATGGTCCGGATATTCTGTATTAAATGCAGGAATTCCATCTTTGAAAAGGCGAAAAACCACTTGGTTTTTATTCACATCCGTACTAAAGTAGCGAAAATCATCTTTCCATCCACCATTATTATTGACGAAATCATTGCTCCGCTTTATTAGATTATTACTGTGAGTAACAATCCCGGGATTCTCACTTGGATTAAAGAAATCTATTGATCCATGATCTAAATTTGCTCTCATGAAACTTGATCCATCTTGATATTCTATATTATTTCCTTCTTGGCTTTTTTCTACTATTTTGGGTACAGGGAATAAGGCATCTTTGAATTTTTCTACGATTGATAAATCATTTTTATCCCACAAATAACTATATCTCGTAACAGTTTGTACGGAAGTAGGTAATAAAATTTTCTTTTTATTATTTAACTTATATACCTGATATGGCCTATACAGATTCATTTTGTTATTAATTTTATTTACAAAGGCTTGTAGGCCAGTATAGCTTGCGGATCCATTGAACACCTTTTTTTCCTTCGTGTTAATAAAATAAACAGATGTAGCCTTCTGTGCAGGATTGGAAATGTCGATCACCAATCGGTCAAACCCTTCAAAAGGAACCCTTTTGTCATTAACATGGATAACACCTTTAAATGTATCGAAAGGAATTAGATCTGAAAAATAAAGTTCTAATTTTTTTGACCCGTAAAAAGTTTTTTGAAATTCATCACCTTTATAACGCTTGGCAGTACCAATGTCATAAAACTTAAAGCTCCCAATCTCATTCATAACCCGATCAATTTCTGTTTCTTCAGTTGTCCCGCTGTATGAATTATGATCATGAAGAAATATTTTCATTGGCTTAATAATTTCTTTTAGTTCCTTTTGTTCAACATTTTCCGTATCAGGTGTTTCTGTATTATTAATGGTTTCGTAATTTACTTGGAATGTCCACAAAGTCCATGTCAAATAAATACTGATGGCAACTAGGAAGACTAAAAATATTGTTTTCATCGTTTCGTATCTCATAACCAATCATCCTCTTGAGAACGATCATATGGAAGTGTTAAATAGATCGTTGTCCCTTTTCCTTCTTCACTTCTAGCCCATATCTCCCCGCCATGTGCCTCAACCATTTCCTTGGCTATAGCTAGTCCAAGTCCTGAACCGCCCATTTTTCTAGTCCTCGCTTTATCCACACGGTAGAAGCGTTCAAAAATCTTTTTCAGGTTGTCTTTTGGTATCCCCATTCCTTGATCGGAAATACTTAGTTCAATCAATTCATCAAGTTCTCGTGCTCTAAACGTTATTTTTCCACCCTCTGGAGAATATTTCAACGCGTTTGAAATAATATTATCAAGCACTTGAGTTAATTTATCTAAATCAACCTCTACAAATAAATCCGCGTTAGGTAGTTTTCGCTTAAATGTAACGTTTTGTTCCTTTGCCATTTCGAAACGATCAATGACATGATGGAAATATTCAATGATATTAACCCATTCTTTATTTAATTGATAATCTCTGCTATCCATTTTTGATAGCTTCAATAAGTCATTGACTAAGCGAATCATTCTTTCCGTCTCATTTTGAGTAACTGTTAAAAATCTCGGAGCAATCTCTTTATCTTCCCATGCTCCATCAGCCAATGCTTCTAAATAGCTTCGCATCGTTGTAAGTGGCGTTCTTAATTCATGGGAAACATTTGATACAAACTCTCTTCGTTCCATATCTATTTTTTCTTGCTCAGTAATATCATGCAACACAGTAATTAACCCACTAACAAATCCTGTTTCACTCTGAATAACGGAAAAACTAGCACGTAAAATATACGGCTCATCCTTTTTACTATAATCCAAAATAACCGAGTCCTGCTCATTTAGTAAATCCTCAAAATGATGTAGGTCCTCAATCTTTAGTAAGGAAACAAGCTCTTGCGAAAGAACTGTTTCACGTGAAACATCCAGCATATCTGCTGCCGGCTCATTAATTAAAATAATTTTCCCTCTTCGATCAGTCGCAATTACACCGTCCGTCATATGGGATAGAATAGAAGAAAGTTTTCTTCGCTCTCCCTCGGTTGTTGCCTGTGATTCTTGTAGCTTTTTCGTCATATGATTAAAGCTATACGCTAACTGTCCGATCTCATCGTTTCCGTACACTTTCACTTTTCGAGAAAAGTTTCCTTTCGCCATTGCCAATGCCTGTCTGCGCATATCGGAAATCGGTCTGGTGATTGTTTGAGCTAGTACAATCCCAAGGATTGCTGTAATAACCATAGCGATCGCTGTACCTTTGGTAAAAATTCCATTAATTTCATTAATTTCTTTATATACTGTTTCAATTTTACCGACGATATAGATGTAGCCCTCTTCATTGCTGCTTAAATTGATTGGATCTACTAAAATCCATATCCTGCTTCCGGACTCATCAACAAAACGCTTACTCCATCTATTTCCGGATGTAATCGCCCTTCTCACATTGATATCTGCAATTTTTTGACCGACAATTCCTTGACTTCCGGTATCAGACGTACTAAGTATAGTTCCACTGCTATCAATTAAACGAATTTCAGCAATTTCTCCACGTGCATTGTCTTTTAATATATTTTGTATTTTATCTATACTGTCTTCATTCGTTTCTCCGGTTTTCATCGCCTCACGAATGAAGTATTCTAAACTAGTCACTCTTCCTTTAATAGAGCTCGTAAAGTTTTCTTGTAGTTTTTTTTCTAATTTATCAACAAAGTAAACCCCAATAATTTCCATTGATACTAATGTTAATAAAAGGAAAATTAAGACAAACTTTAAATGGATTGACTGGAAAAAACCAACCTTCTTCATCCCATTACTCCTGCTCAGGATTACGCAAATAATAGCCTACTCCACGGCGTGTAACGATCCATGCAGGATGGCTTGGATTATCCTCTACTTTTTCTCGTAAACGCCTTACGGTAACATCAACAGTTCGTACATCACCGTAATAGTCATATCCCCAAACCGTTTGCAGCAAATGTTCTCTCGTCATCACTTGACCGATGTGTTGAGCTAAATAATATAGTAACTCGAACTCCCGATGTGTTAACTCTATCGTTTCTCCACGCTTAGAAACGATGTATGCATCTGGGTGAATAACTAATGAGCCAATAGTAATTTCATTGCTCTTTTCTTCTTCTTCAGCTACGGATGCTACTTGTTGGTGACGTCGCAAATTAGCTTTCACACGTGCAATTAATTCTCTTGTACTAAAAGGCTTCGTTACATAATCGTCTGCCCCGAGCTCTAGACCGATTATTTTATCAATTTCTGAGTCCTTTGCTGTAAGCATGACAATCGGCATCTCATATTTTTTTCTTACTTCTCTACATACTTCTATTCCATCACGCTTTGGCAGCATAATGTCCAATATTAATAAATCAGGGTTGATTTCCTCAACCATTCTAATCGCTTCCTCACCGTCATATGCACAGTAAACGGTGTATCCTTCTTTCTTTAAATTAAATTGAAGGATATCAGCAATTGGTTTCTCATCATCAACGACCAATATTTTTTTATCCATGTTATTACTCCCTTTATATTCAAATAAATTTTATTTTAATTATAATGTATTGTAATACGCTAAAAATTATCCACTTCCTCTATTTTACTGTAACATGTTCTATACGTGAATTCATCTTTTAAGGATAATTGATTTTTTCCAACTCTTCCAATTGTTTTTTTATGAATAAAAAACCTCTAGACTTTGCTAGAGGCACTTTATTCATATATTAAAAGTATGTTTATTGTCTTTACTATTTAGTTTATATTGAAAAGGGTGGTTGATTTCCACTACAGGTACTCGCTTTCCGCTCCAATCAACACTGAATCGATAATCAGCATTAAATTTTAACAAAGCCAATATTTATAAAAAAAAATAAATAAAAAAGCATTGCGAGAGTCTTATGTCATCGCAGTGCTTTTTGATGATGGCTCGGGACGGAATCGAACCGCCGACACATGGATTTTCAGTCCATTGCTCTACCGACTGAGCTACCGAGCCATATATGTATGTTGTAAAATGGCGGTCCGGACGGGACTCGAACCCGCGACCTCCTGCGTGACAGGCAGGCATTCTAACCAGCTGAACTACCGGACCAAATGTTATTATCAAAAAATATTTTGAAGGATGAGCCATGAAGGACTCGAACCTTCGACCCTCTGATTAAAAGTCAGATGCTCTACCGACTGAGCTAATGGCTCATGTTTAAGGAATTTAATATTTCGTAACAACGTATTTTATATTACCATAACATTATTTCATAATGCAACAACTTTCGGCAAATTTCGTAAAAAAATTTATTCTTTCCTTTTTACAAATAAAAAATGAGGATGATCGAAAACTCATCCTCATTTCCTAATTTATCTCCAAACACTATGAACAATATTAGTTTGTGAACGGTCTGGTCCAACAGAGAAGACAGACAATGGAATCCCTGTTAACTGTGAAACGCGTTCTAAATAGTGACGAGCATTTGCTGGTAACTCATCTAACGTTTTGCAGCTTGTGATATCTTCCGTCCAACCAGGTAACTCTTCATAGATTGGTTCACATTCAGCAAGAATATTGAGATTTGCTGGAAACTCTTCAATAACTGTATCTTTATATCGATAGGATGTACAAATTTTAACTTTCTCAATTCCTGTTAATACATCAATAGAATTAAGGGAAAGATCGGTAATACCACTAACACGGCGTGCATGGCGAACAACAACACTGTCGAACCAGCCAACACGTCTTGGGCGTCCCGTAGTTGTACCATATTCACGGCCAACCTCGCGGATTTGATTACCTATTTCATCATGTAATTCTGTAGGGAATGGACCATCTCCTACACGAGATGTATATGCTTTTGCTACACCAACCACATGATTAATTTTCGTAGGACCAACACCGGAACCAATTGTTACTCCACCAGCAATCGGATTGGATGATGTTACAAATGGATATGTACCTTGGTCAATATCCAGCATAACTCCTTGCGCACCTTCAAAAAGAACACGGCGTCCTTCATCTAAAGCATCATTTAAAACAACAGATGTATCACAAACATATTGTTTAATTTGTTGTCCGTACTCATAATATTCATCCAATATTTCTTCTAATGAGAATCCAGTCGTTTCGTAGAAACGTTCTAACAAACGATTTTTTTCCTCTAAATTACGAGCCAATTTTTCTTCAAATATTTCTCGGTCAAGAAGATCAGCCATACGGATACCAACACGTGCAGCTTTGTCCATATATGCTGGTCCAATTCCCTTTTTCGTTGTACCTATTTTATTGGCACCTTTACGTTCCTCATCCATCTCATCAATTTTCAAATGATACGGAAGAATCACATGGGCACGATTACTAATTCGTAGATTATCTGTAGAGACTCCTCTATCATGCAATCCTTTTAATTCTTGAACGAGTGCCTTCGGGTCAACTACCATACCATTTCCAATAACACTGATCTTTTCTTTATAAAAAATCCCAGAAGGAATTAAGTGTAATTTATATGTTTCGCCATGAAAACGAATCGTGTGACCTGCATTATTTCCACCTTGGTAACGTGCAATAACTTCTGCATTTTCAGAAAGAAAGTCTGTAATCTTTCCTTTTCCTTCATCGCCCCATTGAGTTCCGACTACAACTACTGATGACATAATAAGGCACCTCCAAATTTTTTTACGTTCTATACCTTTTACCCTACTTATTTTAACAATTAATATAAAAAAGTCAATCGAAACACGAACATTTATGAGGTTATTCATCTATTTTATTCGTAATTATGTAAAATATAAAAAAGAGAACTGGTAACCTCCAATTCTCTTTATCTAGCATTACTATTTTAGAAACCACTCTTAAGCACCCGCAGGAACTTGAGCATCATCAAAACGACGTTCTAAATTAACAAATTTATTATATTCTTTTACAAAAGCTAATGATACCGTTCCAACAGGGCCATTACGCTGTTTAGCAATGATAATTTCGATAATATTTTTGTTCTCACTTTCCTTATCATAATAATCATCCCGATAAAGGAAAGCAACGATATCTGCATCTTGCTCAATACTTCCTGATTCACGAATATCAGACATCATTGGTCGCTTGTCTTGACGTTGTTCAACACCACGAGAAAGCTGTGATAGGGCGATAACTGGTACCTCTAATTCACGCGCAAGAGCTTTTAACGATCGTGAAATTTCCGAAACTTCCTGTTGTCGGTTTTCGCCTGAACGTCCATTTCCTTGGATTAACTGTAAATAATCAATTAAGATCATTCCAAGACCATGTTCCTGTTTCAATCTTCGACATTTGGAGCGAATTTCACTTATTCGTATACCCGGAGTGTCATCTATAAATATCCCGGAATTTGAAAGGCTCCCCATTGCCATCGTTAATTTTCGCCAATCTTCATCCGTTAATGATCCCGTCCGCAAGTTTTGCGCATTAATATTCCCTTCTGCGCAAAGCATACGCATGACTAATTGTTCCGCTCCCATTTCAAGACTAAAAATCGCTACATTTTCGCCGGCCTTTGTTCCGACGTTTTGTGCAATATTCAAAGCAAAAGCTGTTTTACCTACTGAAGGACGCGCGGCAACAATGATTAAATCATTTCGTTGGAAACCTGCTGTCATCCGGTCTAGTTCAGCAAATCCGGTAGGAATCCCGGTAATATCACCTACTCGGTTATGCAATAATTCGATATTATCATAGGTTCTTACGAGCACATCTTTAATATTATGAAAGGCACCTGCATTTTTTCTCTGAGCAACTTCCATAATGTTTTTTTCTGCCTCATTTAATAAGGCATCGACTTCATCTTCCCGAGAATAACCTTCCTGTGCAATCGTTGTTGCCGTCCGGATTAATCGGCGCAGAAGAGATTTCTCTTCTACAATTCTCGCATAATATTCAATATTTGCAGCTGTTGGAACAGATGCCGCTAATTCACTTAAATAAGATATTCCACCAACATCTTCTAATTGTTTAGCAGCAGCTAGTTCTTCAGAAACGGTTACCAAATCAACCGCTTTACCTTCATCATTTAGCTTTAGAAAAACGTTAAAAATCTTTTGATGGGCACTACGATAAAAATCTTCCGGAATCAATGCTTCAGAGGCCAAAATCAATGAAGCTGGTTCCAAAAAGATTGCCCCTATAACTGCTTGCTCTGCTTCTATATTTTGAGGCGGCATACGATCCGCAAATAAATCACTCATTGAAATAAACCCCCCATTCCATTTATGGGTTATACATATTCAACATAAAGCCATAGAAAAAAAGTGATCAATCATAATCGATCACATTTAATTCCTTCTTTATTTCCGCTCTTAATCTTACTTATCTATTCTATCATGAAGTTATTTCTTATGAAGCTGGCAAATTTAACAAGAAATATTTTTTAGTTTTCTTCTTTTACATGTACATTTAATGTTGCTGTTACTTCGGAATGAAGTTTAACAGGGACCTTAGTGACACCTAAAGTACGAATGGCATCTTCCATTTCAATTTTCCGTTTATCAATTTTAATATCATGTGCCTTTTTTAATTCCTCTGATATTTGTTTGCTCGTAATCGATCCGAAAAGACGGCCACCCGTACCAGATTTAGCCTTCAATTCGACAGTAATTTGTTCTAATTTTTCTTTCAACTTTTTCGCTTCTTCTAGCTCTTCAGCTGCCAATTGCTGTTCCTTTTTCTTTTGCGCATCAAGGCCCTTTAAGTTTCCTGCGGTTGCTTCTACAGCCAATCCTTGCTTAAGTAAAAAGTTATGAGCATATCCATCTGCTACATTTTTTGTTTCTCCTTTTTTCCCTTTTCCTTTAACATCCTTTAAAAAAATTACTTTCATGATTGTTGACTCCCTTCTAAATAATCATCTATTGCTTTCATTAGTTGCTTTTCAGCTTCTGCAATTGTCATATCTTGAAGTTGCGTGGCTGCATTTGATAAATGACCGCCGCCTCCTAGACTCTCCATAATCACTTGAACATTCACTTTTCCTAATGAACGTGCACTTATCCCTATCTCTTCTTCTGACCTTTTAGAAATAACAAAAGATGCCTGTACTCCATCCATTGTAAGTAACGTGTCTGCCGCTTGTGCAATTAATACGGAATTATACACTTCATCATCAGTACCTGTGCCAACAGCGATACCGTCATGGATAAATTTAACACTCTCGATTAATTTTGATCGTTTTATATATGTTTCCAGGTCTTCTTTTAAGAACTTCTGTACCAAAACAGTATCCGCACCCTGGGCGCGTAAATATGAAGCCGCATCAAATGTTCGTGACCCCGTTCTTAACGTGAAACTTTTTGTATCGACAATTATTCCCGCTAAAAGAGCTGTTGCTTCAAGCATATTAATTTTTTCCTTTTTCGGTTGGTATTCTAATAACTCTGTGACAAGTTCGGCAGTGGAGGAAGCATATGGTTCCATATACACTAGAAGTGGATTTTTTATAAAATCCTCACCGCGTCGATGATGGTCGATAACAACTACATTTTCCATCCTTTTAATGAGTTTTTCTTCAATGACAAAGGATGGCTTATGTGTGTCCACAATGACTAACAAGGACTCTTCTGTCGCCATTTCCATCGCGTCCTCCGGCGAAATAAAGCGGGAATATAAATCTGGATATTGCTTTACTTCGTCAATAAGACGTTTAACACCTGTATCAATCTCTGAAAAGTTGATAATAATATATCCTTCGATCTGATTCATTTCGGCTACTTTACGGACACCAATAGCTGCTCCAACTGCGTCCATATCAGGAAACTTATGACCCATTACAAAAACTTTATCGCTCTCAAGCATCAATTCCTTTAATGCATGGGAAATCACTCGTGCACGTACTCTTGTACGCTTTTCCATCGGGTTTGTCTTCCCGCCATAAAATTTCACTTTTCCATTCATTTGCTTTATGGCTACTTGGTCTCCACCTCTACCGAGGGCTATGTCCAAACTTGATTGGGATAGAGTACCTAAATCGGGCAACGAATGTCCATCAGCACCGATGCCTATACTTAATGTTAGTGGAATATTCTGCTTTGTAGTTGTTTCACGGACTTCATCTAAAATGGAGAATTTATTCTTCTCTAACTCATTAAGAATTTTTTCATTGAACACTCCGACAAAGCGTTCAGAGGATACCCTTTTTAGAAAAATCCCGTACTCTGTTGCCCATTTATTTAGAATTGACGTCACTAAACTATTAAGACTACTTCGTGTTTGATCATCCATTCCTTGTGTTACTTCATCATAATTATCTAAAAAGATGATGGCAATGACTGTTCTTTCCTCATTATACAACTTTACAACTTCGGCCATTTCTGTGACATCTAAGAAGTAAAGTAATCGTTCTTTGTGTTTCAGTGTAACGCGGAATTTTCGCCCATTTATTGTAATTAGCTCAGAATCAACTTCTTGCTTAATTAATGGTACTAGATCTTCTGCAACATCATATAGTGATTCCCCGACAAGCGTATCTTCATTAAAGCTGGAGACCATGAACTGATTTGTCCACTCGATAAAGTAATCATCATTGATCAGCATAATTCCAATTGGCATTTCTAATAATGCCTCTTCACCAACCTTTTTTATTCGGTGCGATAAAGTGGAAATATACTCAAGGGTTGCCTTATTTGACCTTTGTTCAAGAAAAAAGGCTAGATAAAACAAAATTCCTATCAGTAGAAGCCCAATAACCGTAATCCACCAATGGTAAAAAGCAATGAGTGCTAAAAGGGCTAAAGAAACCGCTAGTAGTCCATATAGTGGATAACGTACCATTCGATTTTTATAATATGAAGGCATGTTTATTCTCTCCCATTTAATTCAAAACTCCCGGTAATTATTCCTTTACCCATCATTCATTGCAAGGGTTATGGTGATTTTCTTTTAATTAATTGTCGCAAATTAAAACCTAAATCCATTATACCTAATATCCTTATTAAATATTGAAGAGGGAAGAGTAAAAATGAAAAAATTATAATCAACACCGGAATTGCTTTTGGCCACTTTTTTTCGTAGCTATAAAAGAAAAGGAAAGATAGCCCCTGAAGTAACATTAATAATTGTAAAACAAAATTTAAGTTAGCTAATGCTGTGTTTAAAAAATCTCCTTGTTCAGGCCTTAGAATAAGCGTCAATATAATCGTTATTAAATAATACCATAATATGCTTCTTGGTAATTGTAAATCCCGAAAGGAATTCCACTTTGGAGCGTCGATTTGGAAACGCCTTGCAATTGGTAAATTAATCGATAACAATATCCAAATAATAAGGAAGGAAGCTATTACAAGTAAGCTAGGTAATAAGGTTGTAAACGAATTCAGAATGGTATTGAATTGATCCATAAGCTGGTCAGTTGTTCCCTTGTCTACAGCTTCAAAAATTTGCATCGACTTATTCATTGATTCGCGGACCATTTTAATTGTGTCTTTTAAAATGTCTATCTTAAAAAGGACGACCGAAACAATATACTGACCGATTGTATTTAGTAAGAACATGATACTTGCAGCTATGTATAGGAATGTTTTTGACTTTTTCTTTTGAATGCTATAACCGATAACCATTCCTGTCGTACCGTAGGCGATTGCTACTGGAATTAATAACAATGTTCCTACAAGTGCTGAAATAATAATTCCTCCAATTAAGAGGATAAACGAATATTTTAAAGGATATTTAGCACTGTAGAGGATGAACGGTAATAATAGAAAGGCAACTGCAATCAAAGACAAAAATGGAATATAGTTAAAAATCAAAAGTAAAATCGTGAAAACAGCGAGCATTAAAGCTCCTTCCGTTAACATTTTTGTTTTTTTCATTCTTTCACCTCATGTTTCTATTAGGTTTATACTACCATATGAAGGAAGACTAGACAAAAGAAACAGTGCCCTTTATTCAAAGACACTGTTTTTAAAGAACCATTAACTTTCTAATGACTATTCAACTTAAAATGGCTAATGACACCTTGTAAATCATAGCTTAATTCTGTTAAATTACTTGCCAATTCAGCGACAGATTGAATTGCCTTTAACTGTTCATCCGTTGAAGCGCCAACCTCTTCGCACGCTGCAGCTGTTTGTTCTGACATGGCCGCCATGTTTTGAATAATATTTACGACTTCGTCTTTGTGCGTAGATACATCTTGTATCCCATTATATACGGAAGAGATTGATTGCTGCATCGCATTCATAATCTTGGCTATTTCTTCAAAGGTTTGATTGGTTTCATGGACTACTTCCGATTGTTGCATCCAGGTTTCCTTTGTTTTCTTCATTTCATCTACTACTCGATGGGTTCCGTCTTGTATATCCAGTATCGTTTGCTTTACTTGGTCTGTTGCCTTAACAGACTGTTCTGCCAGCTGTCGAACTTCTTCGGCTACTACCGCAAAACCCTTTCCATGCTCACCAGCACGTGCAGCTTCGATACTAGCATTTAATGCTAATAAATTCGTTTGAGAAGCAATTGATGTAATCGTTTGAATAACTGTCTCTATCGAGTTAATTTTCGTTGATAAGTCTAAAACAACCGAAGACATCGATTGAATATATTGATCTGCCGCATTAAAGGAAACTTTTAAATCTTGCATTTTACTAATACCTAAATGATTCATTTCATTTGTTTTTAATGCAAGGTGACTCATCTGTTCTGAATTTCCATGTATATCATTAATTTTTGAGCTTAAGCTTGTAGAATTAATATTGGCCATCTCAGCATCCTCTGCTGACTTAGACGCGCCTTGAGCAATCTCATTAACAGCTAATGCCATTTGTTCACTTGAAGCGTTTGTTTCTTCTGCACTTGCACTTAAATTTTCTGCAGTTTCCCTAACTTTTGAAATGGATCCATTTACAACCGTTATAATTTGTTTTATTCTTTCAATCATTGAGTTAAAGCTGTTGGCTAATTCTCCAATCTCATCTTTTGACTTTACATTTGCGTACGCTTGTAAATTTCCATCCGATAATTGACCCATCGCTGCTTTTAATTGATTTATTGGCTTCGTAATTCGGATTGAAACATAGGATAACACAATAATTGATAAGATAAGCGTTGACACACCGATAATAATTAAAATAGTTTGTATATCTTTTGCCAAAACTAATAGATTACTTTGATTGTATAGTGCACCTATTTTCCAACGATTTGTTAAATTTGTACTATAAACAAGTACTTTACTATTTTTTCCTTCCTGATAGTTAATAATTCCCCTTTCCTTATTATCCTTCATCATTTGTTCAATATACGGAAGCTTAGTTAAATCCTCTCCTCGGGAATCTTTATAGATGATAGACTTTCCGTCATTATTGACGATAAACGGGATCCCTTTATAGCCCAGCTTCATATCGGATATTCGATTGGTGATCTCGGACATTTTAATATCTGCTCCAATTACACCAACAACCATGCCCTTTTTTACAACAGCTTTTGAAGCAGTAATAATATATTCATTTGTTGCACGGTCTTTATACGGTTCGGTCCATACAACCCTACCTGTTGTGGTAATCGCATTTTTATACCAATTTTGTGTAGTAGGGTCTTCTTCCGTTGGCAAATTAAATTTCGGTACAGTTACAATTTTTTTATTCGTTGTTGCAAAGTATGTAGATGTTGCTTCCTTATATGTATTTAAATAACCCGCTAGTACTTCTTTAACATCTTGGTCATCTTGCTTTCCATTCCCTTTTCCAATAGAAAGTCCCTGATAGCCATAATCCTGTATCTTTTCATATGAACTAATTTGTTCGATGCTCTTTTCGTATTGGTTAAAATACAGTTGAATAGAGTAGTTTAGTTCATTAACCATTCTATCTGTTTCAGAAATAACATTTTCTTTTGTTTTTTTACTCGCTTGCCATGTTGTAATGACAATCATTGCTGTAAACGAAACAATTAACAAAATGGTCACAGCAAGAATAAACTTAAATTTAATAGATTTAAACACTATCTCTTTAACACCTGCCTATATATATGTCCTTTAATATTGGAACTACTATTTTTAATTTCGACAAATTTCATCAATTGTTTAGAAAACCGCAATTTGTTGTAATATTCTAATTAGGGTTAAAGGGGTAACAAAAACAAACAAAAAAAGCTATTGGCCTTTTGGACCAATAGCTTAATTTATTATTATTCACCAGATACATATGGTAATAAAGCCATAGTACGAGCGCGTTTAATAGCAATCGTTAATTTACGTTGGTATTTTGCGCTTGTTCCAGTTACACGACGTGGAAGAATTTTTCCACGTTCAGAGATAAACTTTTTCAAAAGATCTACATCTTTGTAGTCGATATGTGTAATTCCGTTAGAAGTAAAGTAACACACTTTACGACGTTTACGTCCGCCTCTGCGTCCACCTGCCATGTTATTTCCCTCCATTTCTTAATAGGTATCGTTAGAATGGAAGATCATCGTCTGAGATGTCAATCGGTTGACCATCATTTGAAAATGGATCTTCATCTACTCGTGTATATCCTTGGTTTCGTTGATTCTGATTTTGGTTTTGGTTGAATGGTGTGTTTTGATTTCTCTGACCACCGCCATAAAAATCATTGTTACCACCCTGCTGATTAGGGTTAGCATTAGCATTTCTTGGCTCTAAGAATTGAACACTTTCTGCCACTACTTCAGTAACATATACGCGTTTCCCATCTTGTCCTTCATAATTACGAGTTTGCAAACGACCGTCAACACCCGCTAGACTTCCCTTTTTCAAGAAGTTCGCAACATTTTCAGCCGGTTTACGCCATACTACACAATTAATAAAGTCCGCTTCCCTTTCACCTTGTTGATTCGTAAACGTACGATTCACAGCAAGAGTAAAAGTGGCAACAGCAACCCCACTTGGAGTATATCGTAAGTCTGGATCTTTCGTTAATCGACCTACTAATACGACTCGGTTCATCATCAGAATCAACCCCTTCCTTTTTAAAAACTATGTTCCACGTGAAACACAGCTACCATTTATATAATTACTCTTCTTCTTTAATAACGATGTGACGGATAATGTCGCCACTGATCTTAGCAAGACGGTCAAATTCTTGAACCGCTTCTGGGTTAGCATTTACAGTTACTAAACGGTAAAAACCATCACGGAAGTCTTCGATTTCATACGCAAGACGACGCTTACCCCAGTCTTTAGATTCGATGATTTCCGCACCTTGAGTTGTTAATACGTTATCAAAACGTTCAACGACAGCTTTCTTAGCCTCATCCTCAATATTTGGACGGATAATGTACATAACTTCGTACTTTTTCATCTTTCTGTCACCTCCTTATGGACTATGCGGCCCTTTAATAAGGGCAAGGAGCAATGTTAATATACGTTCATTACTCACAAGTAGTAATTATAGCACATTACATATTCAAGTGCAATGGCAGTCCAATTTTTAAAATTTAACTTGTTGTTTTCATTATAACACAAACATTTGTTCTGTTAAACATTTATATTGAACTATCTTTTAAAAACTTCCTATTAGAAAAGCGCAAGTCCCTTGCTCATCGACATGAATTCCAAAAAAGTTTATGCGCTTACCTACAAAAAAAGGTGGCTCAAAGAGCACCACCTTTATTATTAAACATTAAATCTAAAATGCATGACATCGCCATCTTGTACAAGGTATTCTTTTCCTTCTAGGCGAACTTTTCCAGCTTCTTTTGCTGCAGTCATTGAGCCGCCAGCAATAAGATCATCGAATGAAACAGTTTCTGCTCGAATGAAGCCTTTTTCAAAATCAGTATGGATAATACCCGCACATTGTGGTGCCTTCATTCCTTTTTTAAATGTCCAGGCACGAACTTCTTGAACTCCGGCTGTAAAATAAGTCGCCAATCCAAGTAAGCTATAAGCGGCTTTAATCAATTGATCCAACCCTGATTCTTCAATTCCAAGTTCAGATAGGAACATTTCCTTTTCATCATCGTCTAATTCAGCAATTTCCTCTTCAATCTTCGCACAAATAACTATTACCTCTGCACCTTCATTAGCTGCATAGTCACGCACCTTTTGAAGATTACTATTGCTAGAAGGATCCGCTACTTCATCTTCACCGACATTAGCAACATAAAGAATTGGTTTGCTTGTTAACAAATGAAGGCCCTTCACAAGCTTTAGTTGCTCTTCAGTAAATTCAACTGCACGAGCAGGCTTATCCGATTCAAGTGCTTCTTTTAATTTAGCTAGTACTTCAAACTCTGCTACAGCTTCTTTATCTTTTTGTTTTGCCAATTTTTCTACACGAACAATTCGTTTGTCTACTGTCTCTAAATCTGCTAAAACAAGCTCAAGATTGATTGTTTCAATATCATCAATCGGGTCTACCTTTCCCGATACGTGTGTAATATTTCCATCCTCAAAGCAACGAACTACATGACAAATAGCATCTACTTGACGGATATGCGAGAGGAATTTATTTCCAAGTCCTTCTCCTTTACTTGCACCTTTCACAATACCTGCTATATCAGTAAATTCAAACGCGGTTGGAACAGTTTTCTTTGGTTGGACGAGCTCTGTTAATTTATTTAGACGTTCATCTGGAACTTCTACTATCCCTACGTTTGGATCGATTGTACAAAATGGATAGTTCGCTGACTCTGCTCCAGCTTTCGTGATTGCATTAAATAAAGTAGACTTACCAACGTTTGGCAATCCTACTATCCCTGCTGTTAGTGCCATTATGAGTCACTCCTCTTGAAAAAATATCTATATTATTAGAATGAATTTATCGATTCTTACATACCTTTCACAATTATATGGATAAACCTTGTGGAAATCAACAATCTTTTAGAACCGTAATGTAAATCTACTATTTAATTTTTATTTCCCAAATGATAAAAAAAGCATGAATCTACTCTTCATGCTTAATAAGTATTTTCTTCATTTTCCTAGAAAATTCCCTTCGCGGGATCATCACACTATGTCCGCATCCTTCGCATTTAATGCGTATATCCATTCCCATACGAATGACTTTCCATCGATTTGTTCCGCATGGGTGTTGCTTTTTCATTTCTACAACATCATTTAGTCCAAATTCCTTTGGTTCCATCAGTTATCCCCCCTTAATTCTTCATTATTTCTTGAATACATGACAAGCTTCGGAAACGGAGCATGAATCCCATGCTGATCGAGTGTCTGCTTGACCTCTTTTCTTATGGCCCTGGCTATATACCAATGCATCATTGGCACCGTTTCAGCTATTATTCTTAATTGTATATCAGATGTTCCTAATTTTTGAACTCCGAGCAATTCCGGTTTATTAATGATTTCTTCATACTTATCCTGAAGTCCTTCCAGTAACTCTTCGATTATTTCTTCCGCTCTCTCAATGTTTTGTTCATACGGAATATTAATATCAACAACAGAAATACTATTATTAATGGAGTAATTTGTAACCTCTGTTATATTTCCATTTGGAAGAATATGTACTTCCCCTGTCCAGCTTTTTATCTTTGTAGTACGCAGTCCAATTTCATCAACGGTCCCCACAAACTTTCCAACACCTACATAATCGCCAACCGAAAACTGATCCTCAAAAATAATAAAGAAACCGGAGATAATGTCCCGCACCAGACTTTGAGCTCCAAATCCAACAGCTAATCCAACAATACCCGCTCCTGCAAGCAGACCTTTTACATCTATATTTAATGAAGAAAGAATTGTAATTAAAGCAATAAAATAGATTAGATAGGTTAAAACATTTTCTAAAAGCTTTAACAGCGTATTCTCTCTTCGTTCTGATACTCGTAAAGGGGATTTCGCCCGTACTTTAAACACATTTCGTATCGTTGCTCTTCCAATTCTAATTATAATGGATGCAACAATTAGAATAATAAATATTTTTAGAACCAATTCTCCTAAATGTATCCACAATTCTCGATCGAACAACTCACCCGCAATTTTTTCAGTGGACTTTTCTAAAGAATTCAATTAAAACACCAACCTAAAAAGGATTCAATTCTAAAAAAATAGCATAAAAAGACATGCAAATAAACTAATTATCATCAATAATTTTTTATTTTCCCCAAAACCACTTCCTTTATGTATAGAAAAATACTTTCCTCCGTATACTGTTAATACTATTAACGAGGAGTGGGCGAAATGAATCTAGGGAAAAGGTTTTTTGAACAGAAGGTTGATGAAAGAAAGATCCCTCATGATGAACTGGCAGCAAAAGAAATCATTTCTTCACAAATTTTATCGATGCTTCCGATAAAAGACGATCAGCCTATCATCATTGTCTGTATTGGAACAGATCGTTCAACTGGTGATTCATTAGGACCGCTTACCGGAACATTTCTTCAAGAAAAAGGTCCATCGGTATTCTCGGTTTATGGTACGTTAGATGACCCTATACATGCAGTCAATTTAGAGGAGAAATTAAAAGCCATCCATGGAATGCATGAAAATCCATTCATTATTGCTATCGATGCATGTCTTGGAAAACTGAAAAGTGTTGGAATGATTCAAATTATGGATGGACCTGTAAAACCTGGTGCGGGTGTCAAAAAGGAATTACCAAGCGTCGGAGATATGCATATTACCGGAATCGTTAATGTTAGTGGTTTTA
Organism: Heyndrickxia vini; assembly: GCF_016772275.1. Taxonomy (NCBI): domain Bacteria; kingdom Bacillati; phylum Bacillota; class Bacilli; order Caryophanales; family Bacillaceae; genus Heyndrickxia; species Heyndrickxia vini. Next base: position 4,298,542 of record NZ_CP065425.1, read on the forward strand.
TGGAATTCTTTGTTTTGCAAAATACTCGACTAAATTTAGTGGTCAAAATGGCTAAAACAATTGCAGGTGGCATCTATCGTGCAAGCCGCGCATACCAACATCCTCAAATACATGAGTTAGATTGGGATAATAATCAGGAACGGACAATCTGACATATCAGGGAAAGTTTAAGCTTTCCCTTGTATCCCAGAGATAAATGCAGATTCTGACAGCTTTTATTTACAATACTTCTATCCATAAGCAACAAATTTAAGAAAAGAGATTCTTATAAAAATAAATAACTGAAACAATAATTGCCACTACTAAAATTCCTGGAAGCAAATTTGCCACTCGAATCTTCGTTATTCCCGCAATATTTAAACCTATTGCAACGATCATTATCCCTCCAGTAGAAGTCATTTCAACAATAAATGAATTCATAAGTGAATCGGGTATAATTCGATCAATTTGCGTAGCAAAAATAGCTATTAACCCCTGATAAAGAAATACTGGAATGGCGGAAAAAATGACCCCGATTCCTAAAGTGGTGGTCAAAATTAACGCTGTAAATCCATCAATAATTGCCTTTGTATATAAAACATTATGATCTCCACGTATCCCGCTATCCAAGGCACCAATAATTGCCATAGCCCCAATGACAAATATTAGTGTTGCAGTAACAAAACCTTCGGAAATATTTCCTTGTCCATTCGAACCAACCCTTTTTTCCAGCCAGTTTCCAAGTTGATTTAATTTCTCCTCTATCATCATAAGTTCACCGATGACAGCTCCAAATACTAAACTCAAAATAACAATCAAAAAGTTTTCGCTTTTTAACCCCATTTGCAATCCCAAAACAATAACTGCAAGTCCAATAGCGTACATAACAGTTCCTTTTACTCTTTCGGGAATTTTATGTAGAAGTTTCCCAAACAATGATCCGATAACGATACAAACTCCATTTACAATAGTTCCTAAAAGTACCATAAATCCACCTGCCATATGAAAAAATAAACCATCTACATAGATGGCCTATCAATCGTTATTTTTATCTAGTAGTTCTAATATTCGTTCCAAATCTTCATCAGAGAAAAACTCAATTTCTATTCTACCTTTTTTCTTTGATTTCTTAATTGATACTGTCGTACCGAACCTTTCCCGTAAAACACCTTCAGTCTCGCGGATGAATACATTTTTTTCCTCTTTTGGTTTTTTTGTTTCACGTGGAACATTATCATTTAACTGCTGTACCAATTTTTCTAGTTGACGAACATTTAGTCCATCATTTATTACCTTTTCAACTACCGCTAAAAGTTTATCCTTTTTCTTAAGGCCTAAAAGGGCACGCCCATGACCCATAGAAATTTCCCCATCCGTGATAAGTGTTTGGATTTTGTTGGGTAATGCAAGTAATCTCAAGTGGTTCGCGATATGTGGCCGGCTTTTACCAAGCCGCTTTGATAACTCTTCTTGCGTTAATTTTAGTTTTTCCATTAACATGTGGTACGCATTTGCTTCCTCAATAGGGGATAAATCCTCCCGTTGTAAATTCTCAAGGACAGCAAGTTCCATCATTTGTTGTTCAGTTAAATCACGAATAACAACAGGCACTGTTTGAAGTTTTGCTTCTTTCGCCGCACGAAAACGCCTTTCTCCTACAACTATTTCATACCCTTTTATACTTTTGCGAACGATAATAGGCTGCAGGATTCCATGCTGTAGAATTGAATCTTTTAATTCCTCAATCGCTTCAGGCTGAAATACTTTTCGTGGTTGATAAGGATTCGGTCTTATTTCCTTTAGCTTAATCTCTTGCACAGAATCATCTTTATTTACATCAACATTAGCGAATAATGCATTAATACCCTTTCCAAGTCCTTTAGCCATTCATAGCCACTTCCTTTGCTAAATCTAAATAGACCTCAGCCCCTCTGGATTTAGAATCATAAATAATAATCGGTTCCCCATGGCTAGGTGCTTCACTTAATCGAACATTACGAGGAATAATAGTCCGATAGACTTTATCTTGGAAATACTTTTTTACTTCTTCAATAACTTGGATGCCTAAATTCGTTCGAGCGTCCAACATTGTTAGGAGTACCCCTTCTATTTTCAACTCTTGATTTAGATGTTTCTGAACTAAACGTACTGTGCTTAGTAACTGACTTAATCCCTCTAATGCGTAGTACTCACATTGAACCGGAATTAACACGGCATCCGAAGCGGTTAGCGCATTCAGAGTTAATAACCCTAAAGACGGGGGACAATCAATTAGAATATAATCATAATCATCCTTTACTGTCGCCAATGCGCGTTTTAGTCGTACTTCTCGAGAAATAGTTGGTACTAGCTCTATTTCCGCCCCAGCTAATTGGATTGTTGCGGGAACTGAATCTAATCTTTCTACTCCCGTAGCTTTAATTACTTCTTTTATATCAATATCATCAACCAGAACATCATAAATACACTGCTGGACATCACCTTTATCAATACCTGCTCCACTAGTTGCATTCCCTTGTGGGTCTATATCAACTAATAGCACTTTTTTTCCAATATGTGCTAAGCAGGCACCCAAGTTTACTGATGTAGTCGTTTTACCGACTCCACCTTTTTGGTTGGCAATTGAAATAATTTTGCCCAAGCGTGTCACCTACTTTCAACTTCCTATTAAATTGGCAATCATATTATCTATTTTAGCAAAATTTCATATAGAAGGTTTAGTTTTATGTAAAAAAAAAGAGAAACTTAAAAAAACAAGCTTCTCTTAATCTAGTTATTTATTATTTTTTCGGAATCTTAATCGTAATTTGATAGTATTCATCAAACTCTTCTTCTTCTGAGTTTAGTTTGATTCCATTATCCTCGACCATTGTCAAAGATTGCCTAATAGTATTAACAGCGATTCTCATATCTTTACTAAATGCCTGACGACGTGGTTTTTGTTTCCGTTCCTTTTTATTTAATAATCGCTCAACATATTCTTCTGTCTGCTTTACATTTAAATTTCTTTCAATAATGTTCGCTAAGAGAGTAATCTGCTTTTCCGGATCTTTTAATGGAATTAAGGCACGAGCATGGCGTTCAGAAATCAACTTTTGCAATAATGCATCTTGAACTTCTTGAGGAAGTTTTAATAATCGCAGTTTATTGGCAACCGTAGATTGCCCTTTTCCTAAACGTTGTGCTAACGCCTCTTGAGTTAAGTTATGTAATTCCAAAAGTTTCCCGTAAGCAATCGCCTCTTCAATTGGTGAAAGTTCTTCTCGTTGTAAATTCTCTATTAAAGCGACTGAAGCTGTCTCTGTATCATTTAAATTTTTTATTATTGCTGGAACAGTTTCCCATTCAAGCAATTGCATAGCCCTATATCTTCGCTCACCAGCAATGATTTCAAATTGACCGGAACTATATTCACGAACAACAATTGGCTGAATGATACCATGGGTATGTATGGTGCGCGCTAATTCTTCAATTTTATCCTCATCAAATACTGTTCTTGGTTGAAAACGATTGGGTACTATGCAAGAAATAGGAATCTTCCTAACTTCTTCATTTTCATTTACTATTTCTCTTTCCGACTCTTCCACCTTTTCGCCCACACCAAAAAAACGAGAGAAAGGATGCTTCATCGACTGACACCACCTTTAAGAGACTCCCTATCTACCTACTCTTTATTATAAGACAAGTTCCTGCATTTTCGTTGGTTAATTTTCGAGTTTTTCTTACACGTTTAAACAAAAAATATTAAGTAAATCAAATTTTACGTAGAAAATCCGCAAATAAACAAGAAGATTCAATTATTGTGACAATTAACTTTTTCATTATTTCTTCATTCTAATGGCATTTTATTTGGTGTTCCCGGTTTTCGAGGATATTTTTTAGGTGTTTGTTTGTTTTTCTTAATAACAATAATATTTCGTTCGCTTTCTTCATATGGCAATGTAAAAGAGTATGTGTTCTCCACATCTGCGCCAAGTAAGCGGATTGCCTTATTCGCGCTTGTTAACTCTTCCTTTGCATTTGCTGCCTTCATAGCGATAAACATCCCTCCTTGTTTTACAAGAGGAATACATAATTCACTAAGTACCGACATTCTAGCCACAGCCCTAGCTGTTACAATATCATACTTTTCCCTGTGTTCCGTCCTTTTTCCAAAAGTTTCAGCACGGTCATGATAAAAGAAAGTTCCTTCTAATTCCAACTCTTTTGCAAGATGCTCTAAAAAAGTAATTCGCTTTTGAAGCGAGTCAACAATTGATACTTGTAACTCCGGGAAACAAATTTTCAAAGGAATACTTGGAAATCCAGCCCCAGCTCCTACATCACAAATATGATAAGGCTTGTTTAAATCAACATAAAAGGAAGCGGTAATAGAATCAAAAAAATGTTTTAAATACACATCACTTTTTTCAGTAATTGCAGTTAAATTCATTTTTTCATTCCATTCTACTAGCAACTCAAAATACCGATTAAATTGTTGTAATTGCTTAGAGGAAAGAGAGATGCCCTTTTCCTCTAAGAGAGTTGTAAATTGCTCAATATTCATAAATTCATTCCATCCTTACTGGTTATTCTTTCGCAACTTTTGCAATCCGCCCTTGTTCAATATAAACAAGTAAAATGGAAATATCAGCTGGATTTACACCAGATATTCTTGATGCCTGCGCAATTGACAATGGTCGAACTTTACTTAATTTTTGTCTAGCTTCCGTCGCAACTCCATTGATTGCATCATAATCAATATCTTCAGGAATCTTTTTATCTTCTAGTTTTTTAAGACGCTCTACTTGTTGTAATGATTTCTCAATATAGCCCTCATACTTAATTTGTATTTCAACTTGTTCAGTTACTTCTTGTGACAACTCTTGTTCAGCAGGAATTAGTTCATGGATATGACTGTAAGACATTTCAGTCCGTTTTAATAAATCCGAAGCACGAATTCCATCTTTTAATTCACTTCCTCCTGCTTGTCGGATTAATTCCTGTGTTTTTTCATTTGGTTTAATAATAATAGAACTCAATCTTTGCTTTTCTGCTTCGATATTTTCCTTTTTAGCGGCAAATTTTCTGTATCTATCTTCCTTAATTAGACCAATTTGATAACCTAAATCTGTTAAACGAAGATCAGCATTATCGTGTCTAAGCAATAGACGATATTCCGCTCGAGAAGTTAGTAGACGATAAGGTTCATTTGTTCCCTTCGTAACTAAATCATCTAATAATACGCCGATATAAGCATCTGATCTGCTTAAAATGACTTCTTCTTGTCCTAATGCATTTCTTGCCGCATTTATACCAGCCATAAGCCCTTGACCAGCAGCTTCTTCATATCCGGATGTACCATTTATTTGTCCCGCAGTATAGAGATTTTTCACTCGTTTTGTCTCTAATGTTGGCCACAATTGTGTAGGAACTATTGCATCATATTCAATGGCATAGCCCGCCCGCATCATTTGTGCCTTTTCTAGTCCTGGAACTGTTGCAAGCATTTTTTGTTGAACTTCTTCAGGTAAACTCGTTGAAAGTCCTTGTACATAAACTTCTTGTGTGTTTCTTCCTTCAGGCTCTAAGAAGATTTGATGACGTGGTTTATCTGCAAATCGAACAATTTTATCCTCAATAGAAGGACAATAGCGTGCTCCTGTACCTTTTACCATTCCAGAAAACATTGGCGAACGATGTAAATTTTCATCAATAATTTGATGTGTCCGTTCATTTGTGTATGTTAACCAGCATGGGAGCTGATCCGTAATATATTTTGTTGTTTCGTAGCTAAACGCTCTTGGCTTTTCATCACCAGGTTGAATCTCTGTTTTACTATAATCAATTGTATGGCTGTTAATTCTTGGTGGTGTACCTGTCTTAAAGCGAACTAATTCGAAACCTAATTTCTCCAAATGCTCGGACAGCTTAATAGATGGCTGTTGATTATTAGGTCCGCTCGAGTATTTTAAATCACCTAAAATAATTTCCCCTCGCAAGAAGGTTCCTGTTGTAATTACTACTGTTTTCGCACGATAAACCGCACCAGTTTTTGTTATTACACCCGTACATACCTCATCTTCAACGATCAGTTCTTCAACCATTCCTTGAAGCAGTGTTAGATTAGGTTCATTTTCAAGTGTCTTTTTCATTTCATTTTGATATTGGAATTTATCAGCTTGAGCTCTTAATGCTTGAACTGCTGGCCCTTTACCGGTATTTAGCATTCTCATTTGAATATATGTTTTATCGATATTTCTTCCCATTTCCCCGCCTAGTGCATCTATTTCCCGAACGACGACTCCTTTTGCGGGACCCCCTACTGATGGATTGCAGGGCATAAATGCAACCATATCCAAGTTAATAGTTACCATTAAAGTTTTAGCACCCATTCTTGCAGCGGCAAGACCAGCTTCACAGCCAGCATGTCCAGCCCCGACAACAACGACGTCATATTCCCCAGCATCATACTTTTGCATAGTAAATCCCTCCTTACTTTATTATTTGATTAGCTCCGGCGCCTCCGCTTTTCTTATTTGTCTAGCTCCGGCGCCTATCGGCTAGCGTATTTCTACGTCTTCTCCCTACGATAAGTCAACATCGACTCGTTACCTCAACGTGTTTCCTTTATCTCAGTCGAAAACTACGAAATCCGTACGCCGATGGGCAAGGCGCCTCCGCCTTTCTTATTTCCCTAAGCAAAATTGCGAGAACAGTTGATTAATTAAACTTTCTTGAACGGTATCTCCGATAATCTCCCCTAGTAATTCCCACGTTCTTGTTAAGTCAATTTGAATAATATCTATTGGGGTACCTACTGCAATTCCAGTAATTACTTCCTCAATTGCATCTAATGCCTGCCCTATTAATGCGATATGACGGCTGTTTGAAATATAAGTCATATCTGATGCTTCAATAGAACCTTGAAAATACATAGCAGAAATAGCTTCTTCTAGCTCATCTACACCTTTTTCTTCTAAAAGGGAGGTAGTAATAATTTTATGTTTATCCGCTAATTGCTTTACTTTATCAAGATTAATTTTTGGCGGTAGGTCCGTTTTATTTATTATAACAATAACGTCCATCCCTTTTACGGCTTCGAAGAGTTTTATATCTTCATTCGTTAAATCATCCGCATAATTCAATACAAGAAGAATTAAATCAGCCTCTTTTAATACTTTTCTTGATCGTTCCACACCAATGCGTTCAACAATATCTTCTGTTTCACGAATTCCGGCCGTATCAACTAAACGGAGAGGAACGCCTCGTACATTGACATATTCTTCAATAACATCACGAGTTGTTCCAGGGATATCTGTTACAATCGCTTTATTTTCTTGCACTAGACTATTTAATAAAGAAGACTTTCCAACATTCGGCCTGCCAATAATGGCTGTTGATAAACCTTCTCTTAGAATTTTCCCTTGGTGTGCCGTTTGTAAAAGTTTTCTCAATTCATCTCTTATATATTTTGCTTTTTCACTCAGCATCCGATGTGTCATTTCCTCCACATCATCATACTCAGGATAATCAATATTTACCTCGACATGAGCGACAACTTCTAAGATTTCTTGACGGAACTTTTTCACTAGTTTAGATAGTCTGCCCTCCATCTGACCTAGTGCTACGTTCATTGCTCGATCCGTTTTCGCACGAATTAAATCCATAACAGCTTCCGCTTGAGACAAATCAATTCGTCCATTTAGAAATGCTCTTTTTGTAAACTCGCCAGGTTCAGCTAATCTCGCCCCATGCCTCAACACTAATTGTAAAACACGATTCACCGAAACTAGCCCACCATGACAGTTAATTTCAACAACATGCTCCCGTGTAAAAGTCTTTGGCGCCTTCATTACACTAACCATAACTTCTTCCACTAACTCTTCCGTACTCGGATCGATAATTTTCCCATAATTTATCGTATGTGATTGAACATTCTCTAGTTTTTTCCCATTTACGCCAACGAAAATCTTGTCTGTTATTTCGATGGCCTGATCACCACTTAACCGAACGATAGCAATGGCTCCTTCACCCATCGGTGTTGATATGGCTGTAATTGTATCAAATTCCATCCTTATTCACCTCAATTCCATATTTGCCTATTCTATATATCAAGCTTTATTTACGAATTAATCCCAAAATATTAGAATAACAAATTCCAATCTAATTAAAAATAATAAAGTTTTATAGCCAACAAAAATTATCCACAGCATACTAATTCAATGATATATATTTTAACTTATCCACATGTGAATAACAATATTTGAAGAATCACTCTATTATAGGATAAAAAAAACCAAGCGATTCTACGCTTGGTTTTTAGCTAATCGGTTTGATAACCAAATAACGATTTGGTTCTTCCCCTTCAGAATGTGTTTGGATTTTCTTGTTGCGAGCTAAAGCACTATGAATAATTTTCCTTTCGAAAGAAGGCATTGCTTCTAAGGTTACAGCTTTATTCGTATAAATAGCCTTTTCAGCCAATCTTTCGGCTAATTGAATAAGAGACGTTTCCCTTCGCTTTCGATAATCTTCTGCATCCAAAGTAATCGTTAAAAATTGATTTTTATATCGATTAGCAATCAATTGGGTTAATAATTGTAAAGAATTAAGTGTTTGTCCTCTTTTTCCAATAAGCAAGGCCATTTTTTCACCGGATAATTTAAATTCAGCTGTGTTACCTTCAATCTTAACTTCAATTTTCGCATCGATTCCCATTTTTTTTATTGTTTCCAACAAATATATTTTAGCTTCTTCAATCGGATCAGGTTTTAATTGAACATGAACGACTGCTGGTCTTGAACCAAATATTCCAAACAATCCTTTTTTTCCTTCATCAATTATTTGATATTCAATTCGTTCTTTCGTTACATTTAATTTTCCAAGGGCTACCTCAACTGCTTCTTCGACACTTTGTCCTGTAGCAGTAACTTCCTTCACTTTTTAGCTCCCCCCGATTTTCCCCCAGTTGAAGCACCATTTTGTATTACTGGAGTTTTAATAAAATACGTTTGAATAATCATGAAGATGTTACCGACTACCCAATAAAGTGGCAGTGCTGCTGGTAAACTAATCCCAATTACAATAATCATAATTGGCATAACCCAAAGCATAATTGACATTTGCGGATTTTGATTTTCAGTTCCCGCCATCATTACTTTTTGTTGAAGGAAAGTTGTGACCCCTGCAATAAATGCCAATATATAATCCGGAGATCCTAAATCAAACCACAGAAACATGGAATCTCTAATTTCCGGTGTTCGATTAATTGCATGGTAAAATCCAATCAGTATAGGCATTTGAATAATTAACGGAAGACATCCTGCCAATGGATTTACCCCATATTTTTGAAATAGCTGCATCTGTTCTTGCTGTAATTTCTGTTGTGTAACCGCATCTTTAGAGCTATATTTTTCCCTTAGCTTTTTAATTTCAGGTTGAATTAACTGCATTGCCTTTGAGCTTTTTGTCTGCTTAATCATTAACGGAAGAATGATTAGGCGAATGATAATTGTAACTAAAATAATCGACAATCCATAGCTATTTCCTAAAAATATCGCAACCTTTTTGATTATCCAGGATAGTGGAAAAACAATATATTCATTCCATATTCCTTTACTTTCCGGGGTAATGTCTTTATTGAACTCCGTACATCCCGAAAGGACCGCTGCAAGTCCCACTATTGCAATAATTAAAAATATTCTTTTTTTCAAACCGCTGTTTCCTCCCTACTTTCTCAGTATCAATTTCTATGTAGATTAAGAGTATCCAAACTACTTTACAGTTATTGGACACTCTTATTTACGTATTACAAAGAAGAATTAACTAACTAAAACCTTTGCAACTTTTAATACATGTTGCAGGCTTTTATTTACTTCATGGAAATTCATTTCGGCCGCTGGTTTTCTAGCGATGATCACATAATCATTATCTCTTTTAATATTTCCTTCTAATTCGTGAAAACATTGTCGAAGATAACGTTTAATTTCATTTCTTTTGACAGCATTTCCAATTTTTTTGCTTACGGATAATCCTATACGGAAATTTTTTTGATTTTCCTTTTTTAGGACATATATAACAAATTGGCGATTCGCATATGATTTTCCTTGTTTAAAAACCTTTTGAAAATCAATATTTTTTTTAATTCGATATGATTTTTTCATTTACTATCACTCGCAATACGGAAGTTTACGAAAAGGGATATAAGAAAAAAAAACCACTGAGACGTTTCAGTGGTCTACGCTGATAATACTTTTCTTCCTTTACGACGACGAGCTGCTAAGACTTTACGTCCGTTTTTTGAACTCATACGTGCACGGAATCCATGAACTTTACTTCTTTTACGAGCGTTTGGTTGATATGTTCTTTTCATTTATGACACCTCCCTCGAGGATCTTTTGTAACAGTAGAAGACAGTCCTATTAATTATAATGACCATCAATAATAATTGTCAACTCTTTATCGCAGAATACCTTTTCCAATAATCACTATTTATTTTTTTTCGTGTCTACAGCTCTTAACAAGCAAATTTAAAAGAAAGAATATAGCCTGTGGATAATTTTCGACAGCATTTTCACTATCCACAACAATTATTGACAGGTTTTTCACAAATTAATAACCTGTGAATAATTTTATTCCCCAGGTTACAGATGGTGTGGATAATTTTCAAAACTCATTGCAACACCTATAATTATTTGATATGATTATTGTGTTTTCACTCTGAATATATATTTGTGCATAACTTATTTATCCACAGATTGTGGATATCGTGTGGATAGTTTATTTACATGCTTTGTATAAACTTGTCCACATACAGTGGATGATGTCGAAATCTACTTTCTTTCCTTATTATAAGTTTTTCCACAATCAATATTATGTATATTTATTAATTTTACATCGCTAAGACGAAACATTGTTACGTTGTTTCTCACATACACATCAAAAATACTGTAAACACAAAGGAGGATATAGTGTTGGAAAATATAGCTGATCTTTGGAATAAAGCACTAACTATTATTGAAAAAAAGATCAGTAAGCCTAGCTTTGAAACATGGTTAAAGTCAACCAAGGCGCATTTATTGCAAGGTGACACGTTTATCGTATCAGTGCCTAATGATTTTGCTAGAGATTGGTTAGAGGGACGATATGTTACGTTAATTTCAGATGTCCTCTATGACATAACAGGTGAAAAGCTCACTGTAAAGTTTATCATTCCACAAAATCAAGAGGATGAAGAATTTCTAACAAAGGTGCCTCTTCAAAATAAACCTAAAATAGAGGATTCAACTGAATTATTTCAAAAC